>CAYHFE010000282.1:0-9683 GCA_964355375.1 uncultured Verrucomicrobiota bacterium | reverse complement strand
GATTGATCTGAGAGGACCGTTGACGCACTCTTGGGTTTTCTGGGAACATCCGGACAGCGCCGTGGTCCGCGCCGGCGATGTGGGATTTCATCGGTCTGGCGCCTACGGTCCTGGGAACTTCACTCCATGAAGATCGACTGGTTCGATCGGCCCGGTTCGACCGCGGAAAACGGTCCGAGCCTCGGGCGAATAACGCGGCTTGCGCAACGGACTCTCCGCCTCTTTTCTTGGATCGCGCTGTTGATGTGGGTCTGGTCCGCTCAATCGAGCCTCCAGGCGGCTTCGACCGCCAAAGGGGCCAACGGATTCCGTCATCCTCCGCCTTCCGCCCGGCCGTGGGTCTATTGGTTTTGGATGGATGGCAACATCAGCCGCGAAGGGATCACGGCGGATCTCGAGGCCATGCGGCGGGTCGGCTTGGGCGGCGTGATCCTGATGGAAGTGGACGTGGGAGTTCCCCGCGGGGCGGTGCGGTTCATGAGCGAACCGTGGCGCGCGCTCTTCAAACACGCGGTCCAGGAAACCGAGCGGCTCGGGCTGGAGATCACGCTCAACGCCGGACCCGGCTGGACTGGCAGTGGCGGTCCCTGGGTGCAGCCGGAGCAATCGATGCAGCACCTTGTGGCGAGCCGGGTGGAGGTTTCCGGCCCGAGCCACTTCGAGGGCGTTCTGCCTCGGCCCGGTCCGCGGGAGCCGCATTTCGTCCACGCGCCCATTCCGCCGAGCTTGCGCCAGATCCGAAACGAGTTTTACCGTGACGTCGCGGTTCTGGCGTTTCCGACTCCGGCTGGGGAAGCGCGAATTCCCGAGAGCGATGAGAAGGCGCTCTATTATCGAAACCCATATTCCTCTGCCCCGGGCGTCAAGCCCTACTTGGCGGCGCCCGCCGAATACCCGGTCGTGGCGGCTGGGACGGCCGTGGACCGCGACCGGGTCGTGGAACTGACCGAACGCCTCGATTCGGATGGCCGGCTCACTTGGGCGGTGCCGGAGGGGCGCTGGACCATCCTGCGCTTCGGTCGAACGAGCACCGGCGCGAACACGCGGCCGGCGCCGGAGCCAGGCATCGGGTTGGAGTCGGACAAGTTTGACCGGGCCGCGCTGGAAGCCCATTTCGATTCGTTTATCGGCTCGCTGCTCCGCGAATTAGGTCCGCGTCCCCGCGATCGGAAGACCGGCTGGACCATGTTGCACATCGATAGCTGGGAAATGGGCGCGCAAAACTGGAGCCAGGGTTTTCGTGAGGCATTCCGGAAACGGCGTGGTTACGATTCCCTCTCTTACCTGCCCGCGATCACGGGACAAGTCGTCGCGAGCCGGGAAATTTCCGAGCGATTCCTGTGGGACCTGCGGCAGACCGCGCAGGAATTGGTGATCGAGAATCATGCGCGGCATCTCAGAACGCTCGGCCGCCGCCACGGTTTCGGTTTGTCCATCGAACCCTACGACATGAATCCGTGCTCGGATCTGAGCTTGGGTGGAGAAGCGGACGTGCCGATGTGCGAGTTTTGGGCGCAGGGCTACGGGTTCAACACCGCGTTCAGTTGTGTGGAAGCGGTTTCAATCGGGCATGCTTTGGGCCGGCCCATCATCGCCGCGGAAGCGTTCACGGCCGATGCTCCGGAAGCGTGGCGGCTTTATCCGGGAGCGATGAAGGCCCAGGCTGATTGGGCGTTGTGTTTCGGAATCAACCGGCTGGTCTTTCACCGGTATGCGCACCAGCCTTGGCTGGATCGTGTGCCGGGCATGACCATGGGCCCTTACGGAACTCATTACGAACGAACCCAAACGTGGTGGGAACTTACCGGCCCCTGGCACGAATACCTGGCGCGCTGTCAATTCTTGCTCCGCCAGGGAACGCCCGTCGCCGATCTGTGCTATCTGGTACCGGAAGGCGCGCCGCACGTTTTCCGTACTCCGCCTTCCGCCCTGAACGGCGTTCAACCCGTCCCGGATCGCCGGGGTTACAACTTCGACGGTTGCGCCCCGGAAGTTCTGCGTCGCCAAATGTCGGTCAAAAACGGTCGCCTGGTTCTGCCCGGTGGCATGAGCTATCGCATCCTGGTCTTGCCCAACGTGGAAACGATGACGCCATCCCTCCTCCGCAAGTTGCGCGACTTGGTGCGGGCCGGAGCCACGGTCGTGGGGCCGCGTCCGCGGAAATCGCCGAGCCTGAGCGGCTATCCGAATTGCGATGAAGAAGTGCGACAGATGGCGTCGGAACTCTGGGGGGATGCGTTGGATTCGGCGCCGCGATTCGAAGCTGAGTCGATTGCGGTCGAGATGGCTCCGTCTTCATCACCATACCGGGTGCGCCGATTTGGCAAGGGCGGGTTGCTCTCCGTGCCGTTGATCCAATCCAACGCGGGGCAGGCTCAGATCGCACAGATTGCCGAGTCGGGCATGCCCCCGCTCTACGATGACTACGAGCGCTTGGCGAAGGTGATGATTGGGTTGGGAATCTCGCCCGATTTCGAATCCGACCAACCGATTCGCTACACCCACCGGCACGCCGGCGCGATGGACATTTATTTTGTGGCGAACAGCCTGGCGTCGCCGGTGCGGACGCGGGGTTGGTTCCGAGTCGCTGGTCGGCAGCCGGAATTGTGGGATCCCATGGACGGGGCGATACGGCCCTTGCCCGAGTATCGAATTGAAAACGGGCGCACGGCGGTTCCATTGGAGTTCGGTCCGCACGAAAGTTTCTTTGTCATCTTTCGGCGTGAGGCGCCTCGGCGCGCCACTGCGGCCGGGTCAAACTTCCCCAAGATGGCGTCCGTGACCCAGGTCAATGGCCCTTGGGAAATCGAGTTCCAGAAAGGGCGCGGCGCGCCGGAACGAATCTCCTTGGGCGAGCTCGTCGATTGGACAACACACCCGGATGACCGGGTGCGACATTTCAGCGGGACCGCCACTTATCGTGCAGCGTTTACCCTCTCAGCCGAGCAGGCCGCGCGCCTTGCCCAAGCCAGACTGGTCCTCGATTTGGGCCAGGTGCAGGTCATGGCGCGCGCGACGTTGAATGGCCATGACCTCGGTGTTGCCTGGAATGCTCCATTCCACGCGGAGATCCATCACCCGCTCCAGGCCGGTCCGAACTCGCTCGAAATCACCGTCGCGAATCTGTGGCCCAATCGGTTGATCGGCGATCAGTCGCGTCCGGCGGGCGAACGCGTCGCGTGGTCCACGTGGAATCCCTACCGAACCAACTCCGCGCTCCTGCCTTCCGGTTTGCTCGGGCCGGTGCGCCTCCTGAAAAGACCGGACTGAGCCGCAAGTCTGCAGTCGAGATTTCGCGTATTTGGGTTCATCCGGTAAGTGTGTGCCTACTGAGGGGTGCGCAGGATAGAACACACGATGCCCTCACCCCGTCCCTCTCCCATCCGATGGGAGAGGGTGCCCGCAGGGCGGGTGAGGGTCATGGTGTCTTCCATCCCATTGACTCCTCTGTAAGCCTCAAGGATGAGGCGTTGATTTGTCCACAGTGTGGCTGTGGGGATGAGGTGATCCGCAAGGGGCAGCGTTACCGCTCGTTGCAGAGCGTGCCGATCGGTCTGAAGGCAGTCTACCTGGTGAGCGAAGTAGCCCGTTATCGAGCGCTTCGAATGGGATCTGGCGCTGGGTCAATTGGCCGTTGAGGCAGAATTAGAATCAAAGTACAAAGTCCAAGGGCAGCTCGATTCCAACCGAGCTACGCGGCTCAAGAACGTTTTGAAAACGATCCAAAACAGGAAATATGATTAACCGTCGGTCTATCGACTCCTCGGGACCTTGATCGTTCCAACCCGAACTGGCGGTTGGTGCAAGCGTCGCGCCGGTCGAAAACTGGGGTGGGCACTTGCCGATCGTCGAATGACCACGCCGGTTCTCGCTCGGGGCAAACTTCAAGAACCAGCCCGGTTAATAAACTCCACAAGCTCCGATAATCCTCCAGGAGCGGAATCTAAGGGAGGCGAGAATTTGTTGGATTCCGCTGAAAAACCCCTGCTGACTATTTTTTCGTTTTGGCGTCGCGGCCGGTGGGACTAGTACGACGCGGCATGAATTCGTGCATACTATTCAGGTGATGGCGGGGCCGTGGAGCGGTTTACCCGCGGAGGTCCATTTGAAGGGCTTGGCCATCGTCCGGTTGAAGTAATGGATGAACGCTTCGAGCTTCTGCTTCAATGCCCCTTCGATGCAAAGGACCCACGCCGGATCACTTTCCTGACCAGAATGCCAAACCAAATCTCGATCTGGTTCATCCAAGGGAATCATGAATCACCTTGGTCAACGTCATGATCTTCGAGAGGGACAATCGGTGGCCGGTTCGCCGAAATCAGACCTTGCCAAGCTGGATGGGAAGGAATACGGAACCTCTTGCCTCTAAGTTATGAAAATATCGACCTTAATGTTTGCCACGGCCGGATCGCTCGCTCGGCGGATCTTGGGTGTGTGGACCGTGCTGCTGCTGGGTGGCCTGGACGTCCGGGCGGCGGAGTACGCGATCGGCGCGGATCTGTCTTTTCTTAAACAAGCGGAAGAGAGGGGCACGATCTTCAAGGAAAGCGGCCAAGCCAAGCCGGGCCTGCAGATCTTCAAGGATCATGGCTACAATTGGATTCGTTTGCGGCTCTTTCATTCACCGAAGCAACTGCCGAACAACCTGGAGTACACGATCGCCGCCGCGAAGGAGGCCAAGAAACTCGGATTCAAATTTCTTCTGAACTTCCATTACTCGGACACTTGGGCCGACCCTGGCAAACAAACCATGCCTCAAGCCTGGCTGGGCAAGTCCCACGAGGAACTGGTCCAGGCGGTGCTTGATTACACCCGGGATACGATCGTGGCGTTCCGCGAGTCGGGTGTTCTCCCGGACATGGTTCAGCCCGGCAACGAGATCACGCCCGGGATGTTGTGGCCCGTGGGCAAGCTTCCGCAGAATTGGAAGAATTTCGCAGATTTGCTCAAGGCGGGGATCCGAGGGGTGGCGGCCGGCGTCGGGACCAATGCTCGTCCGCGGATCATGATTCACATCGACAAAGGCGGCCATCCGCGCGCCACCCGGTATTTCTTCGACAACTTGCGCGCGCACGCGGTGGACTTCGATGTGATCGGACAATCGTTCTATCCGTGGTGGCATGGCTCACTGTTGGATTTGCGCGAGAACATGCTTTTCATGGCCGGCGAATATCAGAAGGACATCATCCTCGTGGAAGTGGCCTACTGCTGGCGACCCGCTCAATATCGGGCGAAACCCGGACCATTCCCGGAAACACCGGACGGTCAGCGTGAATTTCTGGAGGAGGTCAACCGAATTGTCCTTAACACGCCCAATGGGCGCGGCCTGGGCGTCTTCTGGTGGGAACCGGCCGTGACCGGCGGATTGCGCAGCCGAGGCTTCTTCGATGACGATGGCAATGCGCTGCCCGTGATCAACGTCTTCGATCGATTCACTCGAAAATGAAAATGGCGGAGGCAAAGCCACGGCTGAGGTTCTTCAAAGGCTGGGCCAAGCCGGGGCCGACCGCTCCCGGCGCCAGTGCCGAGGCCGCCTCCGCCGAGGCCAGCGAAACGCTCGATGCCATTAGCGGCGACTTCCGCATTTACCAACTCAAAAAGGGTCATCGTTTCTCGACCGACGACGTGCTGACCGCATGGTATGGGACGTCGTGGTGTCCCCGGGCCGAGAAGGTCCTCGACCTCGGGAGCGGCATCGGCTCGGTGGGCATGATCGCGGCGTGGCGATTGCCCGGAGCTCGCTTGGTGACGGTGGAGGCGCAAGAGACGAGCGTGCGATTGGCCACGAAGTCGGCCCGCTATAATGGACTGGAAACTCGCTACGAAATTCGGACCGGAGATTTTCGACGACCGGACGTCATCCACGCCGAAGAGCGATTCGACCTGATTCTAGGGAGTCCACCCTATTTTCCTTTGACGGCTGGTGTCCATGGCGATCACCCGCAGAAAGTGGCTTGCCGATTCGAAAGCCGTGGAACCATGGCCGATTATTGTGAGGTGGCGGCGCGTCATCTCGACTGGGGCGGTTTGTTTGCCTGCGTGTTCGTGGAAGATCAAGCCGAACGTGTGGCCACGGCCGCTCGCCAAGCCGGACTGACGATCGTTCGCCGGCGTCCGGTCATCTTCAAGGAAGGCGAAGCCCCCCTGATCAGTTTGTATGGGATGACACGGTCCGAGCACTTGCCGGAGTGGTTTCGAGGGCAGACCTGGACCGAAACGCCGCTGATCATTCGGACGAAGGAGGGCCAGGTTCATCCAGAATATAGGGCGGTGAAGCTTTCCGTGGGATTTCCCCCGTAGCCTTAACTCGGCAGATGGGTTCCGGGTGGAACGGGCAACTTGCCCGTTCTTGTGGGCTACCAGCCCACAAGCTCTGCTACCAGAAGTCTCCCTGAACAGTGAGTCCAATTGCCGTGCCGTGCTCGGCGGCAAGTTGCCGCCGAGCCCGGCCAGGTAATGGCCGTTCCACCCATTGCTCAAACAGGCTGAGGCCATCACGGGCGCGCTGCCGAGGCCTGGTTCGTGGCCGCGGTTGGCGCGATCGAGGAGTCCGCCGTGATCCCGAAGCGCTGCAGCACGCGTTCGGTCGCCGGCTTCAGATCGTCGGCTGAAAGAACGATCCGCCTTAGCGAATCGCTTTGCATAAATAGAATATGGTGGAAGCCTTCCTGCGGTTTCTCGAGAGCAGCTCGCAGGTCTGACAATCGGCTGACTTTCTGTCCGTTCACTTCGTCCACCACCAGGTATCTCAATTCCTGGTAGCCCAAGTTGTAGATGTCCGGCAGAACCTGCGAGAGAAAGACCAGCGCGGGCCGTTCCGGCGTCGCGTTCTGGTTATTGTAGTAGTAAAGGCGAAAGGGCGAGCGTCGTTTCCATTCCGGTCCCCAGCTCTGGAGAAAGGAATCGGTCAAAGGCTGAAAAACCAGTCCGCCCAGAATGACGAACTCCGGCTCTTGATCGAAGACCGCATCCGGCACCAGGGTGGACGCATAATCGGCTTTCGGCAATCGATACTGGATCTCCTGAGCCTGGCCATCGCGCCAGATCTTCATCGGCACGTCATCTCCGGCCCACTTGCCACGCGTCGCCAGGTTCTCCAAGGAAAGGTGGCCGTAGTTCGGATCGACGTAATCGCCCTGGGTATCGATGTCGAATCCGTCCACTTGAAGCAAGACGTCGTGCGGTTTGAGGATGGATGCGACTCCTTTCCTGGTCGGAACTTCGATGACGATCACGCCGCGCGGTTCGCCCTTGAGCTTCAGGAGAGCGAGGTTGGCGGGGTTTTCGGCCGGCTGCCAATAGAAGTCGAGAAAGCCCAAGCCACGGAACGCGCCTTTCCGGTGGGCGTCCAGGATGGGGCGGATGAAGGACGACGGAAGGGCCGTGCATTTGGTGCCGGTTTGTTCCGTGAGGATGCCCACGACCTTGGTGTCGGAGATCACCGGTTCGCCCCAGCCGACGCCTTGAATCTCCGAGCTCATTTCCAGTTGGACGCGTGGCGCGAAGCTGAGGCGCCCGGTATCGACGTTGAACTGGCCGAATTCCGCCTTGCGAGTTTCCAGCTTGCCTTCGCGCCAGCGCAGGATTTGCAGCGCATCCGGAGCGGCCGCGGGGGTGGACCATTCCACCGGCTGCAAGCCTTCCCAAAAGGCGTCGTCCGTGGTCGTGACCAGGGCGAGGTTCGCATGGTAATCGATCCAACTGATGTTGGCGATGGACCACTTGCCGCGGCCGCCTTTTTGGATTCGGACCAAAGTCCCGTCGAACATTTGGTCGGCCGTGGTGAGAATCTCTTTTCCGCTCAGGACAATTCCGGTCTTCTGGGTGTTCTTGAGACGTTTGGTCCAGGGTTGGGTGTAATCGTATTGCTTCCGGGTCACGTCGAGATGCACGACGGACCGTTCCCAGGCGGCGGTGGCGGATTCGTTCTTGGCCTGGGCCGAGACGCCGAGGGAACCCAGCAGGAAGAGACTCGCGAGCGCGAAATGGAGGGGTGGTTTCATAAGCGTCGGTCCTTCGGGATGCCGTAAGTTTTCAGGATGGCCGCGTTGGCTTTGTCCGCCTCCGAACGATTGAGACACTCGAAGCCATGATTGGGAAGAAACTCGACAATATGCTGGGCCTGGGTGGCCGAATCAAAGGCGCGAATGACGTCCTCGAGCTTCTCGATGCGCACGCCATTGATCTTATCGACCAAAGCCTTCCCGCGCGTGAGCATGTTGGCGTTGACTGGATCGGCGAGAACGGACGCCAGGACGATCGTTTCGGGCCGGGTGTTTTCCGGGGTTTCATGGCGCCGGAAGTAAAGTTCATAGACCAGTTCCGCGTTGGCCTCGTCCGCCCAGTTCCGGCCAAACGTTTTCATGAAATCCACGCTCAGAGGAGTAAAGACGAGACCTCCATAAACGAAGTAGCGCGGCAGACCGGAATACTGATTTCCGATGGTGCGATCGGCCTCATAGAAGAAGACGGGGAATGAGACGTCCATTTCCGCGCCCTCCCGCCAGATTTTGAGCGCTACATTCTCCCCATGTTGCGCCTCCTGAAAGGCCATGGCCCCATGCACTCGATTGCTCTGGTAAAGAATGGTTCCGTCCGTGCCCAGCGGGTAGGGACCGATCTTCAGGATGACGTCCTCTTCGCGCAGGGCCTTCTGCGTGCTCGGAATCGTCAAGAGCCCATCCACGAGCGCGCCCAAACCGTGTTCGGGAAGCTTCAGATGCCGGCGGTAGGCGGGACTCTGCAATGCCACCAACCGAATGCCGGCTTGGGGAAAGCCATGGTAAGTTCCATCCTCGATGTCGTTGAAAAAGTGATTGATCACTGGGAGCGGAATAAAGAAACCGGTGTTCTCCAACCCGGGCGCGCCTTGAAAGGCGACGCCGACGACCAAGCCCTCCTGGATGACGGGTCCGCCGCTGTTGCCCGGATTGATCGCCGCGTCCGTTTGCACCCCCAGGAACGAGCGGTGCCCGATATGCACGTAGGTCTGCATTTCGATCCGGGATACCACTCCGCGGGTGTAAGAGATCTGCTCGCCTCCGGCCGGGTAGCCATAGGTCACGACCGTGGATCTCACCTTGGGCAGTTCCCCGAATTCGAGCGGTTCGAGCCCTTCGAAAAACGAGGCATCCTCCACTTCCAGCAGGGCGAGATCGCAATCATGAGCGATGAACCGGACGCGGGCGATGTAAGGACGAGGATCCTGATAGCGCCGCACCAGGACCTGGCGGGTCCAGCTCACGACGTGGGCATTGGTCATGATGCGCTTGCCCTTAATGACGAATCCGGACCCGCCGTTGCGCTGGACGCCGTCAAATCGCCAGGGCGCATCCCAGACCGGTTGTTGGCTGAACGAGATGATTTGAATGACCGATTTTTCGGGTTCGGAAGAATTGGCCAGCGCCGCGCCCGTCGTCAGCATCAGAAAAACAAGAATGGTTTTCAGCACCGCGCCAAAATGCGGAGAGCCGAAAGAATGGTCAAGTTTTAACCCGCGGCGCGGCTAAGAGTCTGTCGCAAAAGCAGGAAGCGACGTCAGGAAACTCACTTCTCTCGGAAGGAAATCGACGGATTTTATGGAGAAAGACAGCCGTTCTCATTTTGACTCAGGACACTGTCCGTTCCCCGCATGGAGTCCCGGCTTCAGCCGGTTTTCACGTGGCGACCGGCTGAAGCCGGGA
>CAYHFE010000281.1:0-9704 GCA_964355375.1 uncultured Verrucomicrobiota bacterium | reverse complement strand
AGCGGCCTTTTCCGCGAAAACAGGACCCTTTTGAATTTTCAAACAGGCTCTAAGCAATCGACGCCAGCCTCATCGCTGTTTGCTCGCGCTGGCGTCGCGCGATTCGCCTCTTTTGCGACAGCATCCTTGAACGGCATCGCTTTGGCTGCAATGCTCCGGAGTGATGACGGTGTTTTCGATCTTTGACGACCACTGGTCCAGATGAAGCCCAAGCTTTACCTCGAAACCTCCATCGTCAGTTACTTGGCGGCGCGTCCCAGCAAGGACGCGGTGGTTGTCGGGCAGCAGGCGAGCACGCATCGCTGGTGGAGGGAGAAGCGACGCAATTATGAGGTCTTCGCGTCAAGGCTGGTCTGGCAGGAGGCCGGAGAAGGGAACCTCGAAGCCGTGCAACGGAGAATGAGGATCATCCGCCCGTTGCGCTGGCTGCAGGTCACCTCAGAGGTGGGGAAGCTGACGCAGGCTTTGATTGGAAGAAAGGCGCTTCCCCGAAACGCGGCAGACGACGCACATCGCATTGGGCGCGGTGTTCGAGATGGAGTTTTTGTTGACCTGGAATTTCACCCATATCAACAATCCAGCGACGGAAGAACTAGTGCGGCTTGTCTGTCGGCAGCACGGCTTTCACTGCCCTGTCATTTGCACACCGGACCAACTGCATTCAATTTGAACCATGAAGAATCCGATCATCGCGGAATTGCGGCGCATCCGGGACGCGCGAGCCAGAAAGCACAACTACGATATCGAAGAGATGGCGCGTGACCTGACCCAGCTTGAGCCCTGGATGGAGAAGAAGACCTACACGCTGACGCCCAATGGACGGTTCAGGGCGAAGTTCCATCCCGCATGGCAACCCAGCATCTCCACCGCCTGGCGATCCTTGTCGGGTTGCCGCGCGAAGTGATTTTGACTTCGCTGGTTTGACCGGATTATCTCTGTCCCATGGAAACATTGGCTCGTTGTGCGTTCGCTTTGGTGGTGGCCTCGCTCATCGCGGCGAGCCCGACGCGGGCCAAGGCGGAGGCGGATCCACTTCGGCTGATCTTTCCGGATGGATTCCCAAGCCCCACCTCGGCGACGAACGCGCCCAACAGGGCGACCAACGTCATTCCGCCGGTCTTTGGGATGGGCCGATCCTCGTTTCCGCTTTCATCCAACGAGTGCGTGGTTTTGGTGGGGGGAGCCAATACGGTGGCGGGAGCCAATCAGGGTTATCTTGAGACTTTGCTCATCCGGCGTTTTCCATATCGCAAGGTCCAGTATCGCCATCTCGGCTGGGACAGCGATGGCCCCGTGGATCTTGATCGGGTCGTGGCGAATGGCGAGCTGGCGCGTCATTTGCGGGAGCAGGCGACCACCGCCGTGTTTCTGGACTTGGGATGGAATCGATGGTTGACCGAGGCCCGCCGCCCCACCAACTGGTTGGAATCGACCGAACGGCTTTTGGGTCAGATCAGAACCGTGACATCACGGATCGTTCTGCTCTCGCCGATTCATCGGGAGAAGTTGAAGATTGATCTGGCCAAACCAGGGGATGATCACCCGGGTCTCGAACTGATCGGCCAAGCCATCGGTGGACTGGCTCGCCGGCATTCGACGCCCTGGGTTGATTTGTTCCGAGTACGGTGGCCGGACCCGTCGGAAGAAGGAGCGGTGCCGTTTACCGAGGATGGGTTTCGGCTTTCCGCCTACGGCCATTGGCGGGTGGCGTGCGAAATCGAACGGGCGCTGGGTTTGTCACCAGAGGATTGGCAGATCGATGTGAGCGTCACCAGCAAGAAGTCCGAAGCGAGCGGGACCGCGCTCTCGAAGATCGAGATCGGGCCGGCCCGAGTGCGATTTCAGGCGTTCGACCAGTTCCTTCCCGGTCCGACTTTTCGCAAAGACGAATCGAACGTTTCGGTTTGGCGGACGCGTCGATTGAGAATAGCGGGTTTGGCGGCGGGCCGCTACGTGCTCCGAATCGATGGCGAACCGTTCTACGAGAAATCCAACCTCGTCTGGGAGAAGGGCTGGCCGTTAACCCGAGGACCTGAATTCGATCGGGTCGAGGCGCTCCGGGCCGTCATCATTGAAAAGAACCAATGCTTCTCGGACTACTGGCGTTTGAAGAATGACGCGCTGACGGAGCGTGAGCCGGGGGGCGGATTGAGCGGTCCGGGCGAGACGAACTTGAAGCCCGGTGCATCGGCGGACGCGATCCGGTCTGCTTTGGTCAAACTGAGCCGGAAAGAAGCGGAGATCGAGAAGCTCGCTTCCCCGGGTCCGCACACTTATGAGTTGATTCGGAAGGAGTAAGTCGAGTTCGTGATCAAGATGAGACTAACTGCTCCCTCACCCCGTCCCTCTCCCATCGGATGGGAGAGGGTGTCCGAAGGACGGGTGAGGGCCCATTTCGCTCAACTTGAAAGCAAAGTGGAATAAGTCGAGTCGCTCAATCCTTGGAGAGGCGTTTCCGGTTTGCCCTGGTGGCATTGAGAACCCATGCGGCAGTCCAACCAGTCGCCACCGTCGCGCCCAGGATACCGAGGGCGATCCAACGGCTGTGATCCCAATAGCCCTTCATCCCCAAAGCCAGAAACAGGATTGCCGCCACGATGTTCAAGGTTTGAAGCGGCCAGCGCATGCGCAGTGGAGCCGGAAGAAATCGCCGGTCCACCCAGGGATTGAGCAGGCAGACCAAACCGCAGCCAAAGACGCCGGTAAAGAGATTCGCCGGCGTCAGAAGGGCGACCAAGCCCGGTGGATTCTTCTCGTGGGTCAGCCCTGCGTAAATGAGGCTTCCGATCAAGACGACCAATCCACCCAGCCCGACCCAAAGCACCGAGCCGGTCCGGAGAGCGCTGGCATGACGGGACGCGAAATCCGGATCGAGCGCGGCCACCATTTCGCGGACGACCGGCGGCGCGACCTCAATCGTGCCGTAGAGGGTGCCGAAGATGGCCAGGAACGCGCCGAGAAAATAGGCCCACTTCAACCAAGGATACACCGTGGTCACGAAGTTTGCCTGAAGGTCGAGCAGGTTGGCTCCGCTGGGCACCTGATGCTGGGGACCGAGCACGACGGCTCCGCAGGCGACGAAGACGGCGCTGAATATCAGGACGGCCAGAAAACTCATGACGGAGTCGATGAGCGGAGCCCGGATCCAGCCTCGATGGGGATGATTCGGCTCGTTCGCGGTGGCCTGCAAGACCGATGGATCCAACGGCACACCCGCCGATTGGCCCCAGCCTTTGTCGCGCAGATACGAAGTGTAAGCCAGGTAATCGTAGGCCGAGCCGCCAATCACTCCCACATAAGTGATAGTTTCGACCCAGACCGGCCGCGCGGCGAACTCGCGATGGGCCGCGATCCAGTCTGGATAATGCAACGACTGCGGGACAAGCAGTCCTCGGAGAAGTTCTCCCCAGTCGGGCTTCAAAAGGATCAGGGAAGCCAAAACGCTCAAGAGCATGACCACGACAATCCCGAGTTGAAGGCGCTCCAGCCGGGCGTAGCCGCCCGTGAAAACGAGCGCCAGGACGAACATCAAAACGCCGATGCCCCACACGTTGTAGGCGTTTCCGTGGAGCGATTTCTCGGTGCCAGTCAGCCAGGAGAGCAGCGTGCCCACGGTGCCGGCGTGAAACCCGACCCAAATCGGAAAGCAAACCAACGCCATGAGAGCGAGCACCATGGGAAACCAGCCGCGCGGACCGGGGAGTTCCATCCATCGTTGAAACGGATGGGCTCCGGTCAAGACCATGTGCCGGGCCGTCGTGAACACAAGCGTCCACTTGAGCAGAAGAATCAGGCTGAAGTACCAGAGAAGACGAAACCCGAAAATTGCTCCGCCGCGAGACGAGAAGATCAGTTCCCCGGCCCCAATCGTCAGCGAGGCGATGACCGCGCCCGGGCCAAAAAGAGTCAGCCAATCCAGCGGATTGCGGGAGCGAAGGGCACGCAGAGGCGCCCCGCCCTGGGGAGGCGCAGGCCCTGAGGGCGGATCATGGGACACGGGATTCACGAGGAGCGAGTCTCTCCGCTCGGAGTTGAGTTTTCAAGACTTGCCGGGGGCGAATTCGATTCTTAGAGTGTCGCCGGAAGTTAAAGTCTCTTAAGATCATGTGACTTATGGGTGAAGATAAAACTGTCGTGCAAGCGGTCCAGGCGCCACCGCTGAAGCCTTTGAAACTGAAATCCCGGCTGGCACCCACTCCGGCGGGGTCGCCGAAGTATGCGGTGCAGATCAAGAATTCCCGCGGTGAAAACGTCGAGTTGGCCGACCCGCGGGCGACCCGGGGACTGGTTGCGCTTATGAACGTTCACGCGGTCAACGGCGGCGCGGCGTGTCATTGGGGAGGGCCGGCGGCGTTCGCGGAAATCATGTCGGCAATTCATGGAATCATGTTCGCCGTCCAGGCTCGTCCGTGGTTCGAAGCGTTTAACTTCATCAATGACGCCGGTCACACGGAGAACGGAATCTATGCTCTGCGCGCGAATTATGGTTTTGACGGGCTGACCTTTGACGATTTGAAAGGATTCCGGAGCATCAAGAGCAAGCTGACCGGGCATGGGGAATCGCACCTGAATCCGGAAGGCGTCCTCCTGAGCAACGGTCCGCTCGGGTCGTCCTTGCCGCAGGCTCAGGGCTTGGCCTTGGCCGACAAGGTGGCGGGCCACGATCGCGTCACGATTTGCGTTGTTTCGGATGGAGCCTCGATGGAGGGCGAGGCGAAAGAATCGTTCGCGGCCATTCCGGGGTTGGCCGCCAAAGGACGGATGAATCCTTTCGTCTTGGTCATTTCCGATAACGACACCAAGCTGTCTGGCCGCATCACCAAAGATTCGTTCAGCATGGCGCCGACGTTTGCCGCGATGGGAACGCTCGGGTGGAATGTGATTTCGGTGGCAAAAGGCCACGACTTGCCGGCGGTCTATGACGCGCTGGAGAATGGCCTCGCTCAGGCCCAGGCGAACCCGAACCGTCCCGTCTGTCTGATCGTCAAGACGGTGAAGGGCTACGGCATCAAAGCCACCGAAGAAAACTCGGCCGGGGGTCACGGTTTCCCGTTGGCCAACGGCGAGAAAATCATCGATTGGATTCAGGAGATTTTTGGAGGACAACCGCCCGAAGAGTTTTTGACTTGGGCGAAGTCGCTTCGATCCGAGTGGGAGGTGGCGGAGGCGGCGAAAAAGGCCAAGGCCGCCGCGGCGCCGGCCGGCGCGGCCCCGGCGGTGAAGAAGGACAAGGTCCAGACCGGCCTGGCCAAGGCGGCGGTTCGAGCCGCGCAGGAGGGCTATCCGGTTTACTCGATTTCGTCGGATGTCCAGGGTTCGACCGGAATCAGCTTATTCCAGAAAAGTTTTCCCGATCGATTTGTCGAAGTGGGCATCGCCGAGGCGAACATGATCAGCACGGCCGCCGGCCTGGCCAAGATTGGCCTCATCCCGATTGTGGACACGTTCGGCCAGTTCGGAGTGACCAAAGGCAATCTCCCCTTGACCATGGCGGCATTGTCGCAGGCCCCGGTGATTGGGATTTTCTCCCACGTGGGCTTCCAGGATGCGGCGGACGGCGCGTCTCATCAGGCGACCACGTATCTCGCGGCGACGTCGGCGATTCCTCACACGGTGGTGATTTGTCCGTCGTGTTCCGATGAAGCGGAAGCCCTGATGTACCAAGCCATCCGACGCCATGCGCAAGACCGGGAAGAGGGGAAGGATGGCGAGACGTGCCTTTTCTTTGTCGGACGCGAAAACTATCCGTTGCGCTGGACGGAATACCCGAAGTTTGAATGGGGCAAAGCCGAAGTCCTGCAGTCCGGGAGCGACGTGGTCTTGGTCGGCTGCGGCCCCTTGTTGAGCAAGGCGATCGAGGCCGGGCGGAAGCTTTGGGAGCGCGGAATCAAGGCGGCCGTGATCAACAATCCCTTCATCAATCGGGTGGATTTGGCCACGCTTGGACCCGTGGTCCAGGCTTGCTCCGGACGAGTGATCACGATTGAAGATCACCAGGTGATCGCCGGGATGGGAGCCCAGTTGTCTCACGCTCTCGCGCAAGCGGGAATTCCGCATCGCATGAAATCCCTGGGAATTTCGGGGGAGTTCGGGCAATCGGCCTACCTGGCGGAGCAATTGTATGAGGCGCACGGACTGACCTCGGCGAAGCTCATCGAGGCCGCCGTCGAGATGATTTCTTAGAGTGTGTCCGAGAATTCGTTTTCCTCGTAGGAACCGAGCACCGCTAACGCCTTCAGCGCTGGGTGAAGGGAAGATACACGATTCCAACAATTTACGACATTCCAACACGTTTTGTATCTTGGAAGGTAACGAGGCTCATTTCTCTTGGGGAAACTGCAAGAAGGGAGCCTCGTCACGTCGCCCATTAGGGCGGCGCGTCAAGCGGCAAAATGTTACTGTCCTCAAATCTTTCTTTATTGAGTCTTTCCTGCCTGGGCGCAGATTGTTTTTGACCGACGAACGGAACCACTCGCTTCGGCCCGTCGATTTTTTATCCCAAACGCTTCAGGCGGGGATACGTTCAGTCAACCTCGCAGACTTTCGCCAGGCACGCTGCTCCGGCAGCATTTTGACCAGGAGGTTCAAGGAGTGGACGGGGGAGAGCAGACTCAACAGATGCACCCGATAAAGTTGCGCGGCGGTGTACTCTCGATGTCTCCCGCCGGTCGAACCGTGGGGCCAAGCTTGATCGATGAATTCATCGGGAATGAAAAACTCCCCGGAGAATCCGGAGGAAACCTTTCTGAGGTCCAACACTTCCTGAGAAAAAGGGCCAGGCATCGGCCCGGCCCTTGCGCTTCTCTCGACGATTTTCGCCAATTATTGTCTGGCCCTGTAGAACTTCATGGATCCGCTGGTCGGCACCGTCATCGGACTGGTGCCAGGCAGATCAGTCCATGGGCCGCCCGGCACGACATTCGCTGACTGGAGCGTCCCCGTGAACGTGATCGTGAGGCCATTGGCCGCCCGCGTGACACTTAGGGTTGGCGCCGCGGGCGGCGTGGTCCACTGGTAGTAGGCCGGAATCGCGTCCGCTTTGGCGGCATCGTTGATCAACGTCCGTGTGCCGTCCGGGTTGAGTACAAACCACTCGAGGTTGGCACTGCCGGTGGTTTGGTAATACATCAAACGGAACGGGTAAATGCCCGCTTGCGGAACATAGAATTGGAAAGGGGAATTGGCGACGCCGCGGGTGGGGCCAGCCGGGGCGAGGGCATCGAAGTAGCCCAACGTAACACTGGAACCCGCCGCCAGCGGATTAGCGCCTGCACGGACCAGGTAACCGTCGCTCCCATTGGGGAACCCCGTCCAATCAGTATTCACGGCCATGGTGTACATCCCGGGCGCTTTGAATTCCAGCGCAGCCAGGATCTCTTCGACAAAGTTCTCGATGTCAATTCCGGTCCCTGGACTTCCCGGGATGCCAGGGAAACTGTTGTCCGTGTAGTCCGGATCATTGAAATAACCATTGGCGGCGGTGGTCGTGGTGTCAAAGTTGATCACACTCGTCCAGGTGAAGAATCCTTTGTTGTCCACGCCGCCCGCGTCGGAGAGATTCGCCACGTTGGGGCCATTCTTACCCGCCAAGAGGGCTTCGTTATAGGCGATAGTGCCGTCCTGGGACCCTCCGTCGGTTTGGTAGGTTAGGATTTTGAAGCCCTTTTTGGCTTTGTCAACCGCACTGGCCGGCAGAGCGGCACTCGCTGGCAAGGTCCCGTACGTGGCCACAGTGAAGCTGGCGGCATTGGTGTAAGAAACGCCCTTGCTGTCCGTGATGGTCAGGTTGACCGCGTGGGTGGAAGCCGAGGGGAGTGGCGGGTTGGGGACACTGTAGCTAATCGTCGTGGTGGCGCCACTCTTGGTCACGGCAGTGGGGGTCACCTTGACCCCGTTGAACGCCAGCGCAATCGTTTTGGCCACGGCGACGCTTCCTCCCACCTCGGTCACGCCCACGCTAAAACCGAACGGCGTGACGCTGGGACGCCCCATGGTCAACGCCGACGCCCCGGCTGCCGGCACCTTTTTGGAATCCAGTTGCTCCGGAGTGAATATTCCACTGGATATTTTCAAACGGTCAATCCAGCCCGTGTATCGTAACGCGCCGTTCCATTCCGCACCGAGGCTGAAAAGCCTCTGCGTTCGAGTGAAATTGACGCCGCTGGCGTAAGCGACCGTGTCCCCCAGGACGCCATCCACGTAGAACCTGAATTCCTTTCCGTTTTCGTGCACGACGGCAATATGGTGCCAGGCGTCATCATCGGGAATGGCGGCTTGGGACGGCACGTCCAGGATTCCCAAAGTCGTCACAAATACGGTCCGGTTGTTGTTCACCGAAAAGGAAACGGCTCCACCCGGTCCGTTGCTGTAGAAAAACACCATCCGGCCCGAGGGATTTCCCGAGGGTAATTTGACCCAGGCTTGGAGGGTGAAGGAAGGATTGTTCCGGTTAAGCTGCACTCGAGTGTCGGGATCGTCCACGGTCAGGTACTGGCCCGCCTCAAAATGAACCGAAGAATCACCAGCTTTGCCCGAGGGTGAATCGGTGGCGAAAGCGGGCGGATTGGCTGGGTTGCCCGGCACCCCGACCAGACTGTTAATACTATCGGTCGTTTTGGTGCCGGCAGCCTCGTCGAATTCAAAATCAATGAGAGGCGTGGGCTTGGCCGCCTGAAAATCCAGTTGCTCCGGGTTGAGTATTCCGCTGGATATTTTCAAACGGTCCATCGAGCCCGTGTATCGCAGCGCGCCGTTCCATTCCGCACCGAGGCTGAAAAGCCGTTGAGTTCGAGTAAAATTGACGCCCCCGGTGTAAGCGACCGTGTCCCCGAGGACGCCATCCACGTAAAACCTGAATTCCGTTCCGTTTTCGTGCAGGACCGCAATATGGTGCCAGGCGTCATCATCGGGAATGGCGGCTTGGGACGGCACGTCCAGGATTCCCAAAGTCGTCACGAATACGGTCCGGTTGTTGTTCACCGAAAAGGAAACGGCGCCACCCGGCCCGTTGCTGTAGAAAAACACCATCCGGCCCGAAGGATTTCCCGAAGGTAACTTGACCCAGGCTTGGAGGGTGAAGGAAGGATTGTTCCGGTCAAACTTCACTCGAGTGTCGGGATCATCCACCGTCAGGTACTGGCCAGACTCAAAATGAATCGAGGAATCACCGGCTTTGCCCGAGGGTGAATCGGTGGCGAAAGCCGGCGGATTGGCCGGGTTGCCCGGCACCCCCACCAGGCTGTTAATACTATCGGTCGTCTTGGTGCCAGTCGCCTCGTCAAATTCAAAATCAATGAGAGGGGTGGCCGCCGACACGGTTGCGGCAAAGGACAACACCGCCGTGGTCAGCAGACTGAGCGTCAATAATGATTTGGGAATGTAGGTTTTCATGGTGTTGAGACTGATAGGAATTTGCTTTTCGTAGCAGGAGCTATCATCGCAGTCAAAAAGCGAGGTGACAAGGAAAAGCCCCGCGACAGGAAAAGCCCAGCAATTCCCGTTTTGGGACGCATGTCGTTCTCGGGTCGCGATGAGCGCGATGAGGTCCGGGTGGTGGAATTGCCAACCCGTCCGTTCTTTGTGGCGACGCTATTTCAACCGGAGTTTTCGGCGTGGCGCGGTCTGCGGTCTGCGGCATCCCTTGATCCGAGCGTTTGTGGAGGCGGCCGTCGGCGCTTGATTCCGGCGGGCGATTCGGCTTGGAG
>CAYHFE010000280.1:0-9719 GCA_964355375.1 uncultured Verrucomicrobiota bacterium | reverse complement strand
CCAAAAGCGGCAGAGGTCTGCCGCACTCCAAAACCTGGCGGAGTTCTCCTGCCCCGTTCGAAGATCGGCCCGCCCGGTTAACGAACGGTTCATGGGAAGCCCCCTTTCGCCACGCGCATGCCTTGGGACCATGAACTCGCTCCCAGGGCGGGGCGAGACTCCGTCGAGCCCTGGAATCTTGGCCGGCAGGGAAGTCAGGGTTCGACGGAGTCTCACCCCACCCGGGTTCGTGGACCGTTGGAAACTCGATCGGCCCGACCCATCTCACAAGGCCGGTCGCGAGGTTTTCGCGGCCCACCACGCCGCGCGGAACATCTTTTTCTGCCCTTGAAACTCGCCCTCATTCGCCGTCTGTTTTCACCCACCGGCGGAGCGGAGCTTTACCTGCAGCGGCTTCTCGAGGCGTTGGCCGCCGCCGGTCATGAGCTTCACCTGTTCACCGAATCGTGGCCGGAGGCGTCCGGTCAGATCATTCTGCACCGGCAGGAGATGACGGGCGGTCGGGCCGAACGCCCCCGTCGGTTTGCCCAAGCGGTGGAAGACGAAATTGGCGCGAGCGGCTTTGACTGCATTTTCAGCTTCGAACGAACCGGACGGCAGGATGTGTATCGGGCCGGCGATGGCGTTCATCGAGTTTGGTTGCAACGACGCCGGGAGTTCGCGCCGATCTGGCGTCGGTTTTGGATCGGTCGAAGCGCCTTCCACCGAACCATGCTGGCACTGGAAGCGCGGACCTTCAACCCGGCGAACACGGGTTGCGTCATCGCCAACTCCGAGATGGTGAAACGGGAAATCATCGCACAGTTTCAATACCCGGCCGAGCGCATCTTGGTCGTTCGCAACGGCGTGTCGGTGGCCCGGTTTCAGCGGGGTGATCGCGCGGCCACCCGCGCCCGCTTCGGGATTCGCGAGGACGACTACCTGTTGCTTTTTGTTGGCTCGGGATGGGAGCGCAAGGGATTGCCCTTTCTCTTGGAGGCGATGCGAGACTGTCAGGATCGATCTCCCGCGTGGGTGGCCCAATTTCAGGAGGGTCAGCGGCTGGGCCGGGCTCGTTCGGGGAGGGCGGACCATGCTGGACGGCCGACGCCGCCATCCTTGGCCGAGGAACTCGGGCGCATCAGGCTGCTGGTCGTGGGCAAGGGCACCCGGCCATGGCGGTGTCCGGGCAACGTGCTGTTTGCCGGAGCTATGGCTGAGGTCGAACACGCCTACGCGGCGGCGGACTTGTTTGTCTTTCTTCCGATTTACGAGCCTTCGGCCAACGTCATCGCGGAGGCGCGGGCCGCGGGTTTGCCCGTGATCACGTCGGCCTTGAACGGGGCCAGCGAACTGATCGCGGAACCGGTGGAGGGCACGGTCATTCCGAATCCGGCCGACCGCGCACGATTGGTCCGGGCGCTTGGCTATTGGCAGGCGCGGCCCGGTCGGGTTCCAGCGGAAGATCTGGACCGGCTCAGCCTGGAGCGAAATGTCCACGAGACGCTGGCCATCCTGGAGCGAGCCGCCCAGGGAAAATTCCGATGAAGATCTCGTTCTTTCTCATCACCCTCAACGAAGAGGACAACCTGCGCCGTTGCCTGGCCAGTTGCGCGGACCTCGCCGATGAGATCGTCATCGTGGATTCGGGGAGCCGGGACGGCTCGGCGCGGATTGCCGCGGAATTCGGAGCATCCTGGCACGAACAGGAGTGGCTCGGGTATGTCGGGCAAAAGAACCGGGCGCTCTCGCTGACCCGGCACGAATGGGTCTTCAGCCTTGACGCCGACGAGGAATTGTCCGCGGACTTGCGGCGCGAAGTGGCCGAACTCAAAGCTCACCCGCCCGACCTCGAGGTCAGCGGGTTCACCCTGCCGCGTTGCGTGCTTTACGAGGGGCGATGGATTCGGCATGGCGATTGGTATCCGGATCGCCTGCTGCGGCTCGCCCGACGGAATCGGGAGGCCCAATTCGTCGGCGGCAAAGTCCACGAGCGTTTCGAAGTGCAAGGACGGGTGAGACCGCTGCGGGGCGATCTCCATCATTACTCATTTAAGAGTGCGGCGGATCACTGGGAACGCGCTCAGCGCTATGCCCGGCTCTGGGCGGAGTCGCGATTCGAGGCCGGCCAACGGGTCTCGGCGATCGCGCCCTATGCCCATGCCGCCCATCGCTGGTGCCGGGGGTATTTGCTGCGCCGCGGGTTTCTGGATGGACGACCCGGCTGGCGGGTGGCGCGGCTGATCTTCCGGGAAGTGTTTCTCAAATACACCGTGCTCCGGGAATTGGGGCATGGCCGGGAAGTGCCCCGAAAATAAGAGTTGCGGCGGCTCGATGCTTTGTTAGCTTACCGCCCCTTTTTCGTCGTGAACCGCGAGGCGGAGGCGGCGGGATAATGGGCTGAACGGCCTCAATTGACCTTGGCTCGAATGAGCGAAGGCGGCCAGAACAACATTAAAAACAATCCCGTGTTCCGCGGGATGGTTTGCCGGAATGGCGAACTCCCAACCAAAGGAAATAGTGTGATTAGTATTGGCCTTAAAGAATTACTCGAGGCGGGCGTCCACTTCGGACATCAGACCAAGCGGTGGAATCCCAAGATGAAGCAGTTCATCTTCGACGCCCGCAATGGCATTTACATCATCGACCTGAGCAAGACGCTGGTCCAATTGGAGACGGCGTGCGATTTCCTCTCCAAGACCGTCGCCAAAGGGGGACGAGTCCTGTTCGTCGGAACCAAGAAGCAAGCGCAGGAGGCGGTCAAAGAATCGGCCAAAACGTGCGGTCAACTCTATGTCACGGAACGGTGGCTGGGCGGCACTTTGACGAATTTGAAGACGATCAAGCGGTCGCTGGGCCGGCTCAAACAGATTGAGAAGATGGAGAGCGACGGGACGATCAATAATTACGTCAAACAGGAGCAGTCTTCCATCCGCCGGGAAGCCGCCCGTCTCTTCAAGAACTTGGATGGTATTCGGACCATGGACAACTTGCCGGACGCTCTTTTTGTCGTCGATGTCAAGCGGGAGCACAACGCCGTGGCCGAGGCCCGGCGTTTGAAGATCCCGATTGTGGCGATCGTGGACACAAATTGCGATCCCGACTTGACGGATTATCCGATCGCCGGAAACGACGACGCGATCCGCTCGGTTCGGCTGGTCTTGAGCGTAATCATGCAAGCGATCACTCAGGCCAGGGCGGAGTACGAGGCCAAGTACGCGCGCCGCAAAACCCCCGAGGGTGCGGCCAGCGAAGAACCGGCGCCCGCCGCCGCCCCCGTTGCGGAAGTCGCGGATGCTTCTGCTCCGACGCCGGCCGCGGCCACCCCCGCGGCCACCCCCGCGGTCATCCCAGCGGTCATCCCAGCGGCCCCAGCCACGGAAGCGGCGGCGGCGATTTGACCGACCCACGGGCGAAGGAATCATCTGGAATCTGGGACGAGCGCGCGAGGCGTGGCCCTGGAATCAAACTTATTTGGCAAATTCTTTATGGCTGAAATTACTGCGGCACTGGTTGGCAAACTGCGTGAGATGACGAACGCGGGTCTGATGGATTGCAAGAAGGCCTTGACGGAATCCAACGGCGAGCTCGAGGCCGCCGTCGATATTCTCCGGAAGCGAGGCGTGGCGACGGCGGCGAAAAAGGCTTCGCGCGAAGCGAAGGAGGGAGTCATTGCCCAATGCATTCAAGCGGGGGCCAGGGTCGGCGTCTTGACGGAGATCAACTGCGAGACCGATTTTGTCGCCAAGAACGAAAACTTCCGGGCTTTCTGCGATGAAGTGGCTCGGACTTTGGCGTCAGATCCATCCCCGGATTTGGAGACGATGCGCACGGCTCAGGTCGCGAAGATGGGGGAGAATATCAAGATCTCCCGGCACCAACGGTTCGAGGTCGGCCCCAATGGCCTCGTCGCGGCCTACATCCATACCGGAGCCAAAGTGGGCGTCTTGGTCGAAGTCGGCGCCGGAAAAGAAGCCACCGTGGGCCACGACGAATTCCGCCAGTTGGTCCGGGATATTACGCTGCAAATCGCCGCGGCCCATCCGCTGGCGGTGTCGCGCGAGCAAATCGATCCGGCGGTCGTGGAGAAGGAAAAGGAAATCGCCGCCGAGCAGGTCAAGAATAAGCCCCCTCAAGCCATGGCCAAGATCATCGAAGGCAAATTGGACAAGTTCTTCCAGAGCGTTTGCCTGTTGGACCAAGGCTTCGTCAAGCAGAATTCGGAAATCAGCGTCCGGGAGCACGTCGGAGCGGTGGGCAAGCGGCTGGACGATGAAATCACCATCCGCCGCTTCATCCGCTATCAGGTGGGAGAGAGCTTCGCGGCCTGACCGCCCGTTGAGTTTGGCACGAGACGCCCGACCTCGCCGTATCTTTGCAGTTGAAATGGGTGGCACGGCCAACTTGGCCGTGCTCGGCGGCAACCTGCCGCCGAGTCTGGCACGGAATGGGAGCCACTCTCCGGTGACACTTCTGGCCGTCAAGCCTGTGGGCTGGTAGCCCACAGGAACGGGCAAGTTGCCCGTTCCACCCCGACCCCAATTGCGTACTTGTGACCAGGGAGCCGCCGCTACGTTTCCTGGCCGAAAACGCTGGCCAGGATGGCTTCTTTGATCTTCCAGATCAGCGTCATGGTCATCGCGATGGGCACCAGGACCAGAAGAACGACGAGCCACGACCGGGAGACCTCAATGACTCGGAGGGCCGCGATCACGACGTCGGGCAAGGAATTGACTCGCTGGAGCGCGACGTAGGCTGTCGCCAGAAGGATCAGCCCGAGGAGCAGATACAGGTTCAGGGCGGTGAAAAAATTGGTTTCCGCGCGCAGGGTTTCATCGGGCAACATGGCGGCGAGCCGCTGCATGACGTGGTTGAGATTGAAGAGAAACATCACGCTCGAGACCAACAGGATCGCCACGGCCAGGGAATAAAAGGGGAGTTGGGGCATTTGGTTCCACCAGTAAAGGAACGGGGAGAGACCGACATTGACCACTCCCAGAAGCTTGGCACGATCCAGGGCCCGATGCCAGACCCGCTCTTGCTTCTGGAAATGTCCCAACTGCCAGAGCCCATAAGCGAGCAGCCCGGTCACGACCAGAGGAGGAACAATGCCCATCGGTCGCAGCCAATTGCTCGTGGCCGTCTTGACGCAGACGAGCAGGGCCAGCGGCAGGCCCCAAAACAATGCCGAGAGCCCTCGCACCAACCGGCCCAACGAGCTCATCAATTCGGCTTTGAGCGCGGATTCAGACATGTGCGGAGCGCGAGATCGTCAACTCGTGAGATAGGTGTACTCCTTGAGTCCACGCTCGTACTCGTCGAGCAATCGCATGGCTTCTGAGGGCTTGAGTTTGTCTGATTTGATGGCGGTGTCCATCTGCGCCTTCATCTGCCGCTTGAGCTCATTTTCATCATATTGCACGGCACCGAGCGCTTGCACGATGGTGTTGCCTTCGATGATCTCCTCGACGTAATAACCCGCCGGTTCGTCCGGGTCCAGGAAGACGTGGACTTCATTGACCCGGCCAAAG
Organism: uncultured Verrucomicrobiota bacterium; assembly: GCA_964355375.1. Classification (GTDB taxonomy): domain Bacteria; phylum Verrucomicrobiota; class Verrucomicrobiia; order Limisphaerales; family SIBE01; genus CAYHFE01. The sequence goes on along the minus strand of CAYHFE010000280.1, from coordinate 4,209 downwards.
AGATTATGGAGGTCGCCCATGATATCCTGGTAGGCGCCCATCAGGAAGAAGCCGAGGTAGTACGGTTCCTGGCCTTGGCCGTTCGAGTTGAGGGCATGCAGAGGCAGGGTGTCGCGAACGTCGCGCAGATCGATGAACTTGTTGATCTGCCCGTCGGAATCGCAGGTGATATCGACGAGCGTCGTCTCGCGGGTCGGGCGTTCGGTCAGCCGGTTGACCGGCATGATCGGAAACAACTGGCCGAGCGCCCAATGATCCAGGAGCGATTGGAAGACGGAGAAATTGCACAGATACTGATCCCCCAGGCTGTCTTCGAGCTTGCGAATCTCCTCCGGGACATAGGCCTGTCCGCGGAAGCTCTGGACCACGTCCTGGCTGATTTCCCAGTAGAGATTCTCGATCTTGGCTTTGTCCGGCAGCTCCATGAGGCCGAGCGTGAACATATTGTGCGCGTCCTCTTTGCGTTCGAGGGCATCGTGATAGGCCTCGAGTTTGTTGAGTTTGCCCAGGTTCTTCCGGATATCGAGCAGTTCCTTGACCAGCGGATATTCGTTCTCCCCGTAGGTCAGGCGGCTCTCCGGTCGGATCTTGCCGATGGCTCCGAACACCTCCACGATCAGGACGCTGTGATGGGCGACGATGGCCCGGCCGCTTTCGCTGATGATGTCCGGGTGAGGCACCTTCTCGGCGTTGCAGACGTCGGCAATGTAATAGACCACGTCGTTCGTGTATTCCTGCAACGAGTAATTGGTCGAGCTGTCAAAGGCCGAGCGGCTGCCGTCGTAGTCCACGCCCAAACCGCCCCCGACGTCGATATACTCGATGGGGAATCCCATCTTGAAGAGCTTCGCGTAAAAGCGGGTCGCCTCCTGCACCGCCTTCTTCACGGTGAGGATGTCGGGGACTTGCGAGCCGATGTGAAAATGGAGCAGCTTGAAGCAATGGCCGAGCTGGTGCGCCTGCAGCAATTCGGTCGCCTCCAGCAGTTCCGCGGTGCTGAGGCCGAACTTGGCGTTTTCGCCGCCGCTATCGGCCCATTTGCCCATGCCTTTGCTGAGGAGGCGGGCGCGGATGCCGATCAACGGCTCGGCCCCGACCTGTTTCGAGACGGCCAAGATTTGTTTGAGTTCCTCCAGCTTCTCCACGACCAGGATCACCCGTTTGCCCAGTTTGAGCCCCATGAGGGCCATGCGAATGAAGGTGGTGTCCTTGTAGCCGTTGCAGATGATCATGCTGCCGATCTGATCCTGCAAGGCCAGGCCGGCAAACAATTCCGGCTTGCTCCCGACCTCGAGCCCAAAGTTGTAGGGGCGGCCGGCGTCGAGGATTTCCTCCACCACCTCGCGCAGTTGGTTCACTTTGATGGGAAAGACCCCGCGGTACTTGCCCTGGTAATTGAACTCCGCCATGGACGTGCGGAACGCCTGGTTGATCGACTCGACCCGGTGGCGCAGGATGTCCTGAAATCGGATGAGGAGGGGAAACTTCAAGCCGCGCGCTCTGGCTTCCTCGATCACGTCCGTGATGTCCACCGCCGCCCCGGCTTCCTGGAGCGGCGTCGCCACGACGTGGCCCGCATCGTTGATGTCAAAATATTTGGCCCCCCACCGGTCGATGTTGTACAAAGCCCGCGCTGCCGGAATGCTCCAGGGTGCCGCTGAGTCGGAATTGTCGCTCATTCTTCTGTTCGAATCGTGCGCACTATACGAAGGCACCGAGAGAATTCAATAAGCGCGATGGAAAATATTGTCCGCTCTTGATTTGCCCGGAAGGGTCGGGTTCCATTCCGCCATGGCCCATGTTCCGCTCTCCACCCTCGTCCGGTTTTGCGATCGCCGGCTCCGCCCCGACGAATTTCAGGATTGGGAGGGCGCCGTCAACGGCCTGCAAGTGGAAAACCGGGGCGCGGTCCGCCGCCTCGCCGCCGCCGTGGATGGGTCGCTGGCGACGGTTCGAATGGCCATCGCGGTCCGCGCCGATCTTCTGCTCGTGCATCACGGGCTTTTCTGGGGACCCCGCCATCCGTGGACCGGGAAGCGCTATGAGATGCTGCGCTTGCTGCTCGATCACAACCTCGCGGTTTACAGTTCCCATCTGCCCCTCGACGCCCATCGCACGATCGGCAACAACGCGCGGCTCTGCGCCGCGCTCGGACTGCGAAAGCTCCAGCCCTTCTTCTTCGCGAAGGGCCGTTATCTTGGCTTCAGGTCGGAAATGCGCTTGGCGCGGTCGGCCCTGGCGGAGCGACTGAGCGCCGCGGTTGGACAAACGGCGATCGTGCTGCCGGGAGGGCCGGCGGCCTGTCGGCGCATCGGAGTGGTGACCGGCGGAGCGGGTGACGAGTTGCGTTTGGCAGCCGAGGAGGGCGTGGACACCTTCATCACGGGCGAAGGCGCTCACTGGACCTTCAGCCTGGCCGAGGAACTCGGGATTAACGTGCTCTACGGCGGTCATTACGCGACGGAAACCTTCGGGGTCAAGGCCCTCGCCGCGCTGCTCGCCAAGGAATTCAAGCTGCCCTGGGTTTTTCTGGATCACCCGAGCGGGCTGTGAAGTGGGCGTTTGAGAATCCTTTCTCGCGTGGAAGTCAGGTGACGAGACTCGGCCTGCAGCAGTTCTCATTTTGACTCAGGACACTGTCCGCTCCACGCATGTAGTCCCGGCTTCAGCCGGTTTTCACGTGGCGACCGGCTGAAGCCGGGACTACCTACTTGTCAAAATGAGAACTGCTGCTCGGCCTGACTTTCCCACCGCTCCGGATATCAGTTCGGCATAAAGAACGGCGTTTCCGGCTGCACTTCTCCGGTCATCAGGGTTCGGACGTGATTTTCCACACACTGGACCAGGCCGTTGAAAGTCGCCGGAGAGGTCCCCGTATCCGCATAACCCCCTTCGAGAATCGAGACGATCCGGCCGCCACTGAACTCATCGGCAATATCCATCACTTTGCGGGTGAGAAGAGAATACCCGCGAGCCGTCAATCCCTCGCCCCCCATCAGGTCCTTCATCTTGCCGTCGAATCCCGCGGAAATGAGAATCAAGTCGGGCTGGAATGACTTCGCCAGGGGCAGCATTTCATTCTCCCATTCTCGCACGAAACCATCGTTGCCCGAAGCGGAGTTCATGAGACCGTGACGACTTTCATCACCGCCGGAATAGAACCCTCCCGCGCAAGTGTCATAGAAGAGAAAGTCCGGATCGTGACCCACGAAGAACTCGGTGCCATTGCCATGGTGAAAATCCCAATCAATGATCATGACTTTCTTGACGACCTCGGGATAGTGCTCGAGCGCATAGCGCGCCGCGATGACGACATTGGCATAACAGCAGAAGCCGTAAGGACCGCCCGTGTTGATCTGATGGTGCCCGGGTGGACGAATGTTGCAGAAGGCATTGCGGGTTTTGCTTTCGCACACGTCGCGAACCGCTCCCAAAACGTGGGCGACCGCCAAATCGGCAATGGCTCCAATTGTTTCCGTGGCCCCATTGGCCCGGTCGATCGGAATCGATTGGAGGCGGCTGATGTGATCCGCCGTATGCACCTTGGCGATAGACAAACCGGGATTCTCGACCGGCCCGACCGCGGCCAGGTCGGGAGCGAGCCCTTGCTGGCGCAGGTGCTGATGGATCGACATGACTCGCTCCGGCACTTCGGAGGAATTCTGAAAATAGCTCGCGAATCGCGGATCAAAGGCATAGCCCGTGGGCGGTGCCTTCTCGGAATGCGAACTCGCCAGCAGGGAACTCTGGGTGATGCGGAAGAACCGGCTCCGTACACCCATGGAAAAGCGCAAGGTCAGTCGGTTGGTCGTGGCGACATAGACGCCGGCCGATTGCCAGGGTTCCCGCAGAGAACTCGTCCCTTCGAGGGTGTAACTTCTCCCGGGAGCAGCCTCCCAGGAGATGACGAGGTGATCGCGGTCGGCGCGCGCGAGAGAGCAACGGATCTGGTTCTGCCCGCTGGCCAAGGTGGCGAAGGTGAGGGACGCAAGTAAAAAAACTCTCTGAAATGCACGGGTCATGAGATTGGACGCTCTAGGGACATGTCAAACGCTGTTGCTCGAAGCTCTACCCCGCGGACGGGAATCCCTCAAGCACAAACTTCCGCGGCGAGGGGCTGCCCAGAAGACAGCAGTTCCCATTTTGACAAGTACGTAGTCCCGGCTTCAGCCGGTCGCCACATGAAAACCGGCTGAAGCCGGGACTACA
>CAYHFE010000279.1:0-9730 GCA_964355375.1 uncultured Verrucomicrobiota bacterium | reverse complement strand
CAAGACGCTGGCGCGACGCCGTCCACTCCATTCGGTTCAGGGTCCCAATGCCTGGGCCAAGCGAAAGGACGATCTTCAATCCCGGCCCAGGGCGAGTGGGCGAGTGGGCCGTGTTGGCATCTTGTTATCTTGCCGCCTGCGAACGACGCGACTCCATCGGCGGCCTGGATCTTCGGCTTCAGGGTTGCGGGTTGCTCGTCAGCCAAAAGAAGTGTTGCCACGGGCAGGTTTCGCTCGGCAGTATGATGGAGATTACGCATGGGCAGCACAACCTTACCACCTGAAGCGCAGGACTCGACGACGTCGCCGTCGCCGATTCCGGATTTCTCGCGTCCCGTGGTCAAGCCCAAGAGGAGGGCCCTAGGTTTGCTCCGCGCCGTGCTCGAGCACGGCGGACCAGGCTATCTCCAGTTTGCCATCACCAACATCTGCAACGCGAAATGCGATTTCTGCGGATTCGCCGTGGACCGGTTTGACCCGACCCAGCGCCGGAGCGTGACGCTGGCTGAGGCCCGGGACGTCATGGATATTGCGGTCCGAAACCATATCGGCTACCTCCTCTTCGTCGGCGGCGAACCGCTCGTTCATCGGGATTTGCGGGCCATGGTCCGGTACGCCGCCGAGCTGGGTATCCATCCGATGATTTGCACGAATGGGTCGCTCTGGACGGAGCGAAACATGCGCGACCTGGCTCGGGACGGCTTGAGCAGCGTCATCATGTCGATCGACGCTCACGATGTGGCCGCGCACGAGAAGAACCGGGGGTTGCCGGAAGTGTGCCGGAAGATCAAGCGGGCCAATGAAGTCTTCGCGGAACTCGGCATTCAAACGACGGCCAGCGTGACGGCGAGCAAGCTGATCGCCGATTACGACAAGCTGCCGGCTTTTTTGACCGGGCTCGGGTTCGCGAGTTGCACTTTCAGTTATCCTCTGACCAACCTCGCTTCGAGTTATCTCAGCTTCAGCGATTCCAGCCTGGTGAGCTACCGCACGGAGGAGTTGATCGAGGTGTTTGAGAAGATCAAGCTCATGAAACAACGGAGCGGATATCCGGTGGTCAACCCGACGGAATCGCTCCGCGAAATGCAGCGCCATTTGCGGGGCGAGCCAGAGCGGTTTGGCTGTCTGGGCGGGCACAAGTATTTCTATCTCGACTGGAAGCTCAACCTGTATCGGTGCCATTTCTGGGAGACGCCGATGTGCAGCATCTACGAGTTCGATCAATCGAAACTCATCCGTGATGGCTGCACCCGCTGCATGATTGATTGCTACCGCGATCCCAGTGTCCTGCAATTCGTCGCCATCAGCGCCAGTGATGCCTATCAGCACGCGAAAAAGGGGAGGCTGAGGGCCGCTTTCCGGTCGCTCTGGGACCAGCGAAACTGGATTTCACTCAAGGCGGTGTGGGAAGACCGGAAATGGATTGGAAAAGTGTGAGCACGAGGTTGCGGGATCGATGGTTCTTCGAGTTGAGGTCCCCTCTGATCAGCGGGCGGCGCGGATCTTCAGCGAGCCGATTCCGGGCGCGGCCGGGATCGCCCGGAAGAGCCCGTTGGACTTCGTTTTCTCATTGACCAGGCCGCCTGTTTCATGTCGAGATGAGCGACCATCGGACATCGTGGATTGACTGACAAATGGCAAAGGCAACGAGCAACAATGGGCACTCTTCGCGTCTCGCGGTAAAGACGAAATACGACGCGCACCACACGGTGCTCGACAAGACGTATGGCGCGCTCGCCGACCTGCGGCGTGAGCTCTCGGATTCCAAAGCGGCCGTCGCGGAGCGAACGGAAATCTTGAACACCTTCGCCGGATGCGCGGATTCGCAGCGTTCCTGGCTATTGCTGGAGGATTACTTTGAGAAGCTTTCCCTGGCCCGAAAGGATTTCACGGGCCAAAGCTGGTGGCCGCGTCTGCTCCGGTCGCAGGGCCAGGAGCGATTGGAGGAAACGGCGCTGCTCTTCCTCAAATCGGGGCGCTCCCTGCCGACGGAACTTCTGCCGTTCGCGAATCTCGAACGATTCGCCGAAATCGAGCAAGCCGAGAAGGAGGAAGAGTTTGTCCAGCTTCTCGAGAACTGGCTCCTGCCGCCGGCTCCGGTCCATCTCGATGCTCCCCGGGCCTCCTTGCGGGTGCTCTGCCAGGTGCTCCCGGCCGCGGTCGAGCCTCCGTTGTGCGCGTTGAAAATTCAATTCGGGCTCTTTCGGCCGCGCACTGGCGAGAAGCTGAAGACTCCGGCCGAGATCATCGAGTTGACCCTTCGTTCGGCCCACGAGCAGGAGCTTTTTCTTCCCGCGGATTGGGAGTTCATCGAGTGGATGGCGGCGACGTTTCCTGAATCGGGTCGGGATCGCGACGCGGTTTTGCTCGCGGGCATCGACTTGCTTCAATGGCTGTCCCGGTGGGGGCAATCGTCCCGGTTTGAGCTCGTGATGGACGGAGCGGTCTTGAACTTTCACGGCCAACTGGCCGAGTTCAAACTCCGTCTCGAAACCATGCAGGGCGACCTCTGCTTCACCCAACGGATCGAGGTGGCAAACCAAGAGCCTTGCCCGCTCGAGCAGGCTCATTTCTTCGCGGGACATCCGGCGCTGGTTTTGGTGGGGCGCCAGTTCTACGTGGTGCGAAATGCGCCGCCCGCCACCCTGCTGGGCACCTGGATAAACCGGCCGGCCTGGCCGGTTCGGAAGTTAAGCCATCGGTTGCTCACCCATCTCCGCAAACAGGGAGCCAAAGACCAGCCGGAATGGGCGCAGCTCTGCGTCGTTCATCCGGGCATCCCGCAATTCATCTTCGAGCTGAACGACGATACGGTCCGCCTGCGCCTGCTCGCCCGCAGCGAACTTGACCGGGGGCTTTGGCAATGGAGCGGACATGAGTGGCAATCCACCGCCGTCCCGACTCCGCTCAAGGAGAAGCCCGAAATTCTCGATGATACACGTCTCCAGCCGGCCACGGGTTGGCTGCGCCGGCTCGATTGGTTCACCCCGGAACCGGGGGTTTGGGTGGGGGACGCGAATGAGCAGTTCTTGAACGCCTTGGCCGCGGCCTGGCCCGACCGTCCCCTCGAAGCGGAGTACCTGGGCAACCCCGCGTTTCATCGCCTTTTCCTCGCTCCGCGCCAGCTCCGCCCCAAGTTGGTCGTGCAAGGGAGCGGGATTGACTGGTTCTCGGTTTCCGCCTCGTGGGAAGCCGAGGGGTTGAAATTGACGACCGCCGATTTACAGCGCCTGCAGACGGCGACCGGTCGGTTCGTCAAATTGCCCGATAGCGGATGGATGGAGCTGGATCCCGCGGCGGTGCGGGCCGCGCACGAAGCCGCGGCCGATCTCGGGCTGGAGGGCCTGAGCCCCGTGCCGCTCCGCGTGCCCTTGGCCAATGCGGCCCAGCTCGACGAAACCGCGCTGCACCAGTTTTACGATCCGACCCAAACCAAATCGCTCCGGGAGCGGCTCCACGAGTTTGCCGGAATGCCCCCGACCGAATTGCCCGGGTCGGTCCAGGCCGAAATGCGTCCCTACCAGAAAGAGGGTTTTGACTTCCTCTGTCAGCTCGCCCGGCTCAAGCTCGGGGGAGTGCTGGCGGATGACATGGGGCTGGGCAAAACGCTGCAGACGCTGGCCTGGCTCGCTTGGCTGCAGGAACGAAACGCCAAGAAGCCCCGGCCGACGCTGGTGATCTGTCCGGCTTCGGTGCTGCATAACTGGCGGCGCGAAGCCAACCGCTTTACGCCGCATTTGAAGGTGCTGGTCTTGGAGAGCGGAGCGGCCCGCCACAATCTGCGCAAACAGATTCCCCAGCACGACGTCATTGTGACGAATTACGCCCTCTTGCGGCGCGATCTGAGCGCCCTGCAGAAGTTTGAATTTCGGGCGATCATCCTGGACGAAGCGCAGTTCATCAAAAATCCCACCGCGCAGGTCACCCAATCGGTCAAGCAGTTGCGCGCCGATCACCGCTTGGCCCTCACCGGGACACCGCTGGAGAATCGGCTGCTCGATTTGTGGAGCATCGTCGATTTTGTTCAACCCGGCTATCTGGCCACCCAAGCGGATTTCAATCAGACTTACGAGCCGAAGGGAGAGGATGCCGCCTGGTCGCAAAAGACCGCGCGGCGCCGCCTCTCGGCCAAGCTCCGACCGCTGCTCCTGCGGCGCTTGAAACGACAAGTGGCCAAGGACTTGCCCGAACGCATCGAACAGCGGCGGGATTGCGAGCTCGGCGAAGAGCAGCGGAAGTTGTATCTGGCGGAGTTGCGTCGGAGCCGGGAACAGGTTTTGCAGGCCGTGAATGAGAAGGGCCTCGCCCGGAGCAAGATTCACGTGCTCGCCGCTTTGACCCGCCTGCGCCAGATTTGCTGTCATCCCCAGCTCGTCGGCAACAATTCGGCGTCGGGCAAGACCGAGACGCTCTTCGAACTGCTCGAGCCCTTGATGGCGGAAGGGCAAAAGGTGCTCGTCTTCAGCCAATTTGTCCAGATGTTGAAGCTCCTCGAAGCGGAGTGCCAGCAGCGCCAGTTCCCGATTTACATCCTCACCGGTGAAACCAAACAGCGGCATGAGGTGGTCAACTCGTTTCAGAGCGACCCGAACGCGTCGGTGTTTCTCCTCAGTCTCCGGGCCGCCGGCACCGGTCTGAATCTCACCACCGCCAGCTATGTCGTCCTCTACGATCCCTGGTGGAATCCGGCGGTCGAAGCGCAAGCCATCGATCGGTCGCATCGCATTGGGCAGACTCAGACCGTCAATGCCTACCGCTTGATCGCGCCCGGGACGGTGGAGGAAAAGATCTGGGAACTGCAGCAACGAAAGGCCCAAACCATCATCGATGTGCTCGGGGAGGAGGGCTTCACCCGCAGCTTGAGCAAGAGCGATTTGGAATACCTTTTTGCCGAAGACTGACCGGTCTCTAGGCCTCGCCCATGACCTTGAGATACACGTGCCGAAGCGCGGCCCGGTACTCTCCCACCGCCGCCATAAACTCGTCGGAGCTGGCAAAGCCGCAGCGCACGGAGACCCGGTAAAGCGGCGCGGGATCGTCCGGCAGAACGGTTTCTCCGGCATAACTCCAGCGGCGCAAAATGCCTTCGATGCGCCGGAGTTTGCGATAATTCTCGATCAGGAGGTCCGCGGTTTCCGGTTCGAGCACCTGCTGCTCCCGGGCTCGTTGCAGGGCGTGGAGCGTGTTGGCTTCGCACCAGCCGTGGGCCAAGCACAACGTCTGGGCAATGAATTCGGCGTCCATCAGTCCACCCGCTCCGGTCTTGATGGCGAGATGTTGCTTGCCCGCGGGAGTGCGCTCGGCCTCGATGCGCCGGCGCATTTTGTGGATTTCCTCCCGCCAGTCGGGCCGGAACGCTTTCAACGGCTGGGAGGGCGGATTGAAGTGGGTGAGCGTGGCGGCTAATTCCTGAAATTGTTTGCCAACTCCGGCATGGCCGGCGATGGGCCGGGTGCGCGTGAGCGCTTGAATCTCCCAGAGCTGGGCGCGTTGTCGGTAATACTCCTCGTGAGCCGCCAGCGTGTTGACCAGCAGCCCCTTCTCGCCGTCGGGGCGCAGCCGGGCGTCGGTCAGAAACGCCACTCCGAATTCGGTCGGGCTGGAGAGCAAATCCATGATCTCTCCCGCCACCCGCTGCCATGGCGCCAGGTTCTTCTGGCGGGAGTCGGCCACGAACATGATGTCCAGGTCGGATCCGTAATTCAGCTCGGTCCCGCCCAGCTTGCCCAGCCCGATGATGGCAAATGGAACCCGCTTGATCTTGTGCCGCCGCAAGACCGTCTCGACCGCGTACTGCAAACAGGCGTCGGCCAGGGCGGAGAGTTCCACCAGGTTGTTCTCGAAATCCGCCAGGCCGAGAATGTCGCGCAGCCCGATGCGCATGAGCTCGGCTTGGTGATAGCGACGCAGCCAAAGACGCTGGTCTTCATCCTCGAGTCCATGCCGCAATTCCTTGAGGATTTCCAAGGAGGATTTGGGGCGACGCAGCCGTCCGCTCAACTCGAGCTCATCGACCAGGTCGGGCGTGCGAATGGCCACTTCCGCGAGAAATTCCGAACGATCGAAGAGGAGCAGGAGCAATCGGAACAAAGACGGATTGCTGGTCCACGTTTCATAAAGCATGGAGCGTGAGCCGTAGGCGGTGATGAAGCTGTGAATGCGGGCCAGAACTCGATCCGGGTCCGAGAGCGGAGCGGTGCTGGCGTCGAACGAGGTCGATGGGGCGCTCCCTTGCGGGCAGAGTGCGAGGAGACGGGGGACGAGCTGCATCGCCAGTTCGGAGGTTCTCGAGGAAACGTGGACGTAGCCCGGCCCCTTGACGAATTCCTGGAGCAACTGGTAGGCGCGATCGGCATCGCGAAAGCGATGCTCACAAAGGCGTTTGCGCCATTCGGTGGCGCGGCCGTCGAAGTCGGGCAGCGGATCGGGCGCCGCCGTTCCTTCCGCGCCCAGGAGTGTGTCGTAACTCCGGCGGACCCGGGTGGTGTGGTTTTGCAGAACCGTCTCGAACTCGGCCAGCGACCCGCAGCCCATCAAGGCGGCCAGCCGTTGCCGGAACTTGCGTTCGATCGGAATCGTGTGCGTCTGAAGATTGTTTTCCATTTGCAGCCGGTGCTCGATGTCGCGCAAGAAGCAGTAGGCATGAGCCAAGGTCTCGGCTTCGTCGGCGGGCAACAGTTTGTAGCGGACCAGCTTTTGCAGGGTGGGCAACGTCTGCGAATTCTGGAGGAAGGGACACTGCCCGCCTTTGAGGAGTTGCAGGGTTTGCGCGATGAATTCGATTTCGCGAATCCCACCCCGGCCCAGTTTGACGTTGCGGTCAATCTCCCCGGCTTTGACCACTTCGGTCTCGATCCGACGTTTCATGGCGCCGATTTCGCTCAAGATGCGGTCGCCGAGAGAACGGGGATAACGAAACGGGTGAATGGTCTCGAGGAATTCGGACGCGAGCGCGGCGTCTCCGGCCACGCAACGGGCTTTGATGAGCATCATGCGCTCCCAGGTTTGGCCCCATTGCGCGTAGTAGTTCTCGTAGCTATTCAGCGAACGGGCCAGCGGGCCGGTGTTGCCTTCCGGGCGCAGGCGCAGATCGATGCGGTAGAGCGTGCCTTCCGGGGTCAAACGCGTCACCTCGGCGATAAAGGCTTCCACCAAACGAAGAAAGAATTGATGATTGGAGAATCCTTTCCCGCTCGTCTGCCCTTTCTTAGGCGGCTCCTTGAAGAGAAAACCTTCTTCGCTGTAAACGAAGATGACATCGACGTCCGAGCTGTAGTTCAATTCCTGCCCGCCCAATTTGCCCAGGCCGAAAACGCAGAACGCGGTCGGCCACCACAGCCCCTCGATGTCTTGATGATAAGGCTGTCCGAATCGCTCCGCGAGCTGTTGCCGGCAGAGGCGGTTGACCGTCGCCAGACAGACGTCGGCGACGTTGGAGATTTCGCCCGTGATTTCCGTGACCTGGCCCAATCGAGCCAGATCCCGGGCGGCGATGCGGAGCATTTCCCGCTGTTTGAATTCCCGGAGACGCCGATAAGCCGCGGCGTAATCGCGCGCTTCCAGGAACGGGTGGAGCCATTGCTCGATCTCCCGCCGGAGTCCCTGCAACTGGCGGGGTTTGCCCAGGAGGTCGGCGTCCAGGGACTGAGTCAGCCACTCCGGATGGGCCATCAACGATTCGCTGAGAGCTTGCGATCCGCTGAAGAGCGCCGCCAGGACGCGCGCCTGCTCGGCTGAGGCCTTGCGGAGGATCTTGCCGGCGCTTCCGGACTTAAATTGCTGGAAGTACTGTCGAGCCCGTTCCGGAGCTGCACAGCCATTGAGCGCTTTCTGCCAAACCGCGTTTTGCATACCTCAATTAGACATCAAATTCTGTCGTCGCCAAAAGAAAATTACGCCCGCGCCCGCTACCACCAAATGAGCCGATCGGGATTCCCGGTGCGCATTTTCATCAACCGAAAGGGCCGCCACCGAACGCCGCCATCCACGAAGAGAATGTTCGCGCCGGAGGGGCGATTCGCCTCGAGGTGACTCGTCCCCACAAAGGGGACCGTCGAGGCGGGAACGCGGGTGAAGTTGTTCGAGCCTTGGCTGATGACCCAGTCAAGCGCGACTTCTGTTTCGCTCGGTTGGGGAACATTGAAGGTGGTCAGATACTCGCGCTTCGGCTCATAGGTGAAGGGTGGGGGACCCTCCCGCTTGATCAGCCAGATGTAGCCTGTGACGCGGTTGATTCCGCTGAATTCCCACCACAGATCGATGTCCTTGACCGTCATGGAAGACGGGCAGAAGAGGATCTGTCGCTTGGCCCCCGAGTCCGTGATGAGGTCGGCTGTCTGGCGGGGCAGGTCCCACAACCAGGAATTGCCGCTGCTGGGGTGCTGGGGAAATCGGTCGCTATTCTCGCTCGCATAAAGCTGAAAACTGATGGCGATCTGGCGCAGATTGCTCAGGCAGCGGGTTCGGCGGGCGCGCTCTTTCGCTTTGGCCAGAGCTGGCAGAAGCATCGAGGCCAGGAGCGCGATGATCGCGATGACAACGAGAAGTTCAATCAGAGTGAACGCCTGCGGGCGGCGTTCAGGCCGCATCGAATGAACGGTGGAACCGATGGGCGGAAGCCCGCTTGGACGGAGGTCGCTGGTCTCTTGCCCGGGAATCGGGAGTCCGAACGAGGCCGAGGCCGAGCTACGGGCTGGATCGCAAGAGGTGGTCATGCTCAACGGACCGGTCATCCGCCGACTCGATTCTCCACGCCTCGGCAGGTCTCGTCAATCCTCGGCGGGGGTTGAGCAGCAGTTCTCATTTTGGTCCAGGACACTGTCCGTTCGACGCATGTAGTCCCGGCTTTAGCCGGTCGACAAGTGAAAACCGGCTCAAGCCGGGACTACATACCTGCCAAAATGAGAATTGCCAGGGGTTGAGTGGCGGCAATTTGCCCAGAGACCGGAGCGCCAGGCATCGCTCGGCCGAGAGTGTTAGTCCCGTTCTCCCGCGGAGCTATGCTCGACACGTCGTCCCACTCACAAGCGGACGATCGAGGCGTTCGGCGATTGATTATTCGAAGAGCTCGGTTAGCTTCCTGGCCATGCATCAATCGAGTTCCATCGAGTTGGCCCGCGATTGCGAAGCGGTCCAGATTCCGGCTGGCCATACGGTGATCCTGCCCGCTGGAAGCAGCGTGACCATCACGCAGACTTTGGGTGGCTCCTACACCGTTCAAGCGATGGGGGCATTGTTTCGCATTGCCGACAGGGATTGCGATGCCCTCGGGATCAGCGTCGGGCCTGGCGATTCGGCGCCGCGTGCTGAAGGATCCGTCGCGATCGAGCCGGGGCCGGTGGATGAGCCCATGGTTTGGGAGGCGCTACGCAGTTGTTATGATCCGGAGATTCCGGTCAACATCGTCGATCTCGGTTTGGTCTATGACCTGCAGATCGAGGCGCTGCCATCGGGGAGAAGTCGGATCGCGGTTAGGATGACCCTGACTGCGCCCGGTTGCGGAATGGGAACGGTCATCGCGGGTGATGCCGAGCAGAAACTGCGAGCCTTGCCGGGAGTGGACGACGCCCGCGTCGAAGTGGTTTGGGATCCCCCCTGGCATCACTCGATGATTTCGCCGGCGGGGCGTGCCCGGCTGGGATTGGATTGATCGCGGTCGGCGTCAGAGCAGGATTAGCCAGGGCGGTGCTGAGGAGTGGGAAAGTTGTTGAAGCGGGAATGGTTTAACGAA
>CAYHFE010000278.1:1279-9750 GCA_964355375.1 uncultured Verrucomicrobiota bacterium | reverse complement strand
TCGTTGAGGGCGCCGTAGTGATTCAAAGCTCTGCAAATCTGAATGCGGTTGGTCAGACCGGGCCGAGGGCCAGGTAAACCTTCCGGATGGCTCTGGCGATGTCCTTCACGTCGTCCTCGCCGAACTTGGGATCCATGATTACGCCCCCTGCGCGGCCGAGGATGTCGATCGTCCGCGGGCAGCACTCGCTGCCGTATTGGATCGCCCTGCCTCGGGGACTCTGGAAGGAAGGCCAGGCGGGGTGGACGGTGGTCTTCTTCTCGATCCGCGGGGCCGTGGGGAGGATCACAGAACCGCCCGGCGGTGACGCCACGATCCCCTCGGCGCTCATGGCCCGGAGGAACTTGTCGCGACGTTCCTTGGTGCCCCAGTCGAGGAAGACTCCCACGCCCAAGTCCCCTTCGAGATCCGGCGACTTGCGGAGTCTGAGTCCGGGGAGGTCGGCGATCGCCTCGCGGACCTTTCGGGCGTTGGTGCGAAGGCCGCGACAGATGGTCTCCAGCTTCTGCAACTGGCCGCGCAGGACCGCGCCGGTGAACTCGTTCATGCGAAAGTTGCACGCGGCGAACGCGGCCAGCATCCCTCCGCCCAGTGCCTCGGTGTAGGGTGATTGAAGCGTGCCGAAGTCGTGAAACCGGAAGGCGCGCTCGAAGAGCTTCGGATCACTGGTGACCACAGCCCCGCCCTCGCCCGCGGTGATGGTCTTGCTGAGTTGGAAGCTGTTAATGCCGATGTCGCCGATCGTGCCCACATACCGCCCTTGGTAGCGCCCCCCGGCACACTGGGCGCAGTCCTCCAGCACCCGCAACTTGTGCTTCCGCGCGATCGCCAGGATCGGAGCCATGTCGCACGGGCATCCTTGGAGATGGACGGCCATGATCACCTTGGTTTGAGGCGTGATCTTCCGCTCGAGGTCGTTCGGATCGATATCGAACGACTCGTCGATCTCGGCGAAGACCGGCAAAGCCCCGGAAAGGACGATCGCGTCGTAGCAGGCATACCAGGTCCACGCCGGGAGAATCACCTCGTCGCCCGGCCCGACCTCCAACGCGGCCATGGCGGTGTAGAGAGCCGTTGTCCCTGAGGTCACCCCGAGGGCGAACTTCGCCCCGAGGTGAGCGGCATACTCTTTCTCGAACGCGAGGACCTTAGACAACGGCCCTCTCGACCAGCGGAATGGGACTCTCGACTCGAGGACTTCGAGGAGTTCTCGTTTCTCCACGTCGTCGTAGAATTGCGGTCCATAGGGACGAGCGCTGAGGCGGGTTTTCCGCACGGGCTCCCCGCCGTCGAGCGCGAGCTTCTGCTCTGCTCCTGCGGCCAGGCTCTGCTGGGGCGCGCCAGCTCCCACAATGATCGACGCGGTGCCGATGGTTTCGAGGAACTGGCGGCGGTTCGTGACTGGCTTTCTCATGGAACTCTCCCTTCAAGCGGATTGTTGATTTTTGCGGACGAACGAAGTGAGCAAGCTTTTCGGTTCAGGCTCTCAGCACACCCGCGCCAGAGAGGCTTCCACGTTCCGATTGCTCCATCGCCCCGCTTCATGGCTGATAACGCGCAGCCTACGCCGCACCTCGGATCCGTCAACGCCGGAATCTGCCCTGTTTTGCTCGCACCGCGACAGACTCCTCCTTCGACGAGCTGGCTCAAACAATTCAGCGGGCTCCAGTGTTTCTCCACGGCTTCCTTGGCCAAGGATTGATGGCACTCTCGGAATTGACTGCGGACATGTTCGGCGACCAGGTTGACCCAATCATAAATCAGGAGCCGGTCCGTCCGCCGTTTCAAAGTGAGTCGGCTGGAGGCAAACTGGCGGGGGACGGAGTAAGCGTTGCCATCGACCTGGATGCGGAGCTGGCTGTTCACGCGCACCGTCTCCACGAGGGCGGGCTCGTAGGCCAAGAGGTGGAGCGGTGGAGCTTTTCCCGCAGGAACAGTTCCTGAGGCGTTTTCTGGGTGTGGCCACGAATCCGAACCTGGGCCACGGCTGGGCGGGCCTTGGATTGTCTCTTGAATTGCCTCTATCCGTTCGGCTACGCTCCCCTCACGAAAATTGATGCCCATCGACGCAATCAACTCGATCAACAGTTCGGTGGCGGTGACCGGGACCGCCCGGATTCTCGCGCAAGCCGGTCTGGCCCTTCAGAAATCCCAAATGCGCATTTCGTCGGGATTGAGGATTACTTCGCCCGAGATTGACGCGGCGGGCCTCGCTCAATTCATGAAGCTCGAGGCGCAGCTTGATCGCATGAGCGCAGCCGACGTCAACGAAGCCAACGCCATTTCGTTCAGCCAAACCCAGGACGGATATCTCCAAGGGGTTCAGAACGCCCTCAATCGCATGGGCGAACTGAGCCTACAGGCTCAGGACGTGACCAAGAATCCCGAAGATCTGGCCAGCCTCCAAAAAGAATTCTCTCAGTTGCAGGACTTCGTCGGCGATGTCGGCAAGCAGAAGTTTAATGGCGTTGATTTGTTCTCTGGAAACGATCTGCCTGTCTCCAGCGACAGCGAGGGCGGCACCGTCACCTTAAAAGGGCTCGACGCGGGGGCATCCGGAAGCTCGGGCGGTCTGGCTGATGTTGCATCCGGCGTCACGGTTTCCTCTCCGTCAGCCGCCGCCAGCGCATTGTCCACGATCAACAATGCCATGCGGAATATGGCCGACTTCCGCGCCACGGTTGGGGCGAACCTGCAAGCCGTCAACGCGACCCGAGAGGGCAACTCCACCTTGATGGAGAACCTATCGGCCGCCGGCCGCCGGCTGAACGGCGCGGACATCGCCGCCGAAAGCACGCAGTTGGCCTCCGCCAAGACCCAGATGCTGGTGGCCACCAAACTTGGCTGAAGCGACGGAAATTGAAAGCCACTCACTTTTCTGTTCGACCAACCGTCGGGTAGATTCGCCCGAGACGAAATGTCATGACGGATGGGTTCAGCAAATTGGGTTCATGGTTTCTGTCCCAGCTCGGCGGCTTGGGTCGGACCGGTCTCTTCCTGACCCGGACGCTCTGGTGCTTGGCTCTCCCACCATTCAAGCTGGATCGCGCGCTTCGACAAGTATGGTTCGTCGGCTGGAAATCGCTGCTCGTCATCTGCCTGACCGGCGCCTTCACGGGCATGGTGCTGGCCTTGCAGGGATTCCCCACATTGAAGCGGGTCGGATCTGAAGCTTTTCTGGGTCCACTCGTGGCGCTCTCGTTGATCCGGGAGTTGGGACCCGTCCTTTCCGCGCTCATGGTCACCGGGCGAGCTGGTTCCTCCATCGCCGCGGAGATCGGGATCATGCGCACGAACGACCAGATTGACGCGATGGAGCTGATGGGGTTGAACCCACTGCGCTATCTCGTGGTTCCGAACCTGGTGGCCTTGGTCGTGGCTCTGCCGTTATTGTCGGCTCTTTTTGACGTCATCGGAATCTTCGGCGGTTACTTGGTCGGGGTCCGACTGCTCGGCCTCAACACCGGAACCTACTTCGGCGAGATGAGCCAGTACGTGGAAATGAAGGATATTGTCGGGGGATTCTACAAATCGATGAGCTTCGGCCTCTTGATCGCCTGGGTCTGCTGCTACAAAGGCTATCATAGCCGGGGCGGCGCGGAAGGGGTCAGCGAGTCCACGACCCAGGCGGTGGTCAATACGTCGGTGCTGGTCTTGGTCTGGGATTACTTTGTCACGTCGCTGATCTTTTAGCTTGGAGGAACCTTGTGATCCGAGTCGAGAATCTCTGGAAATCGTTCGGTCAACAGCCGGTTTTGCGCGGAGTCTCCTTCGCGGTTCAGCCGGGCGAATTCCTCGCCCTGGTCGGCCTGAGCGGCTGCGGCAAGAGCGTTCTCTTGAAACATCTGGTCGGGTTGCTGGCGCCCGACCGCGGAGAAATCGCGGTCGCCGGACGGAGTTTGACAGGTTTATCGCGGGCGGAACTGGAGCGATTGCGCAGTCGGATCGGTTTCGTCTTTCAGAGCGGGGCTTTGTTCGATTCCATGACAGTTTACGACAATGTGGCCTTTCCACTTCGGGAAAAGACGCGTTTGACCGAGCCTCAGATTCGCGAGAAAGTGCTGACCGAGCTGGAGCGGGTCGGGCTCAGCCGGGCTTTCGAGAAATTCCCCGCGCAGCTCAGCGGCGGCATGATCAAGCGCGTGGCCTTGGCCCGAACCCTGGTGCGCGATCCGGAGCTGATTCTCTTTGATGAGCCGACCACCGGCCTGGATCCGATTGTTTCCAACTCGATTTTGGAGTTGTTTGACGCCGTCCACCAGCGCCTCAACTTGACGGGAATCCTGGTCTCGCATGAGATTCCAGCCATCTTCAGCATCGTGCAGAAAGTTGCGATGTTGCATGAAGGACAAATTCTCGCTATGGACACTCCGGCGCGAATCCAGGCCTGTCCCGATCCGATCGTGGAGCAATTCCTGCACGGAAGAACCAACGGACCGATTCAGTACCGCTGAGGCGTGGCGGGTGGTCGGCCCGAAGACCGATGACGATGACGATTTTGACGAACTGACGAATGAAAAAGAGTTCCTTGGAATGGATGGTTGGCCTTTTCTTGGCCATTGGCTTCGTCTGCCTGGCCTATTTGAGCATCAGGGTCGCGCGCCAGGAGTTCTTCGCCCCTGGCGGCTATGAAGTGCAGGCGCACTTCAGCAATTGCAGCGGCCTGCGCAACGGCTCGTCGGTCATGATTGCCGGCGTCGAGATCGGCCGGGTCAAGACGATCACGCTCCAGGAATACGAAGCCCGCGTCGTCATGGCCATCCAACCGGGAGTGGCCTTGCAGAAGGATGTCATCGCTTCGATCAAAACCAAAGGATTGATCGGAGAGAAATTCATCGAGATGACGCCCGGCGCCGACGACGCCAAGATTGCGGCGGGCGGCGTTATCCGGAATACTGAACCGGCCATGGATTTGGAGGGGTTGATTTCCAAGTTCGTTCACGGCAATTTAGCGAAGCCATCGAATTGATGGCACCGTGGGTCAATCAGTGTCGAGACATGCCATGAAAAGTGCGGGTTACGTCATAATGTTAGCGGTGTGTTGGGCTGCGACCGGAGGAGTCTGGGCCGGCCGGCCCACCGAGCAGATCAGAGCGAGCGCGGAGAAAATCATCGCCGTGCTGAACGACGCGGGCTTGAAGAGCGAGGCCAGGAAAGGCGAGCGCCGCCGCGTGATTCGCCAGGAATTGCGGGGGCGCTTTGATTGGGCGGGCATTGCCCGCGGATGCCTGGGCCGCCACTGGGCCAAGCGTTCGCCCGACGAACAGATCGAATTTGTCGAGCTCTTCAGCCGCTTCCTCGAACAAACCTACCTCGACAAAATCGAGCCGTATTACGGCGATTTGGCCAAGATCGATTATCAAGGGGAGAAGATCATCGAGAACTACGCCTCGGTTCGGACGGTGGTTTCAACCAAGGCCAAAATCGATCATCCGGTGGAATACCGTCTGGAAAAATCGCCGACCGAAGACATTTGGCGCGTCTATGACGTGGTCATCGAAGGGGTGAGTCTAGTGAGAAATTACCGGGTGCAATTCGATGAAATGATCGCGAAAACGTCCTTCGAAGCGCTGATCAAGGACATCAAAGCGAAACTGGATCCATCCTGGAATTGAGCCCGAGGGCCCGGCGGGTTGGACGGGGGCAACTCGGCTCGAGAAAAAGACGCGCGGCGAAACAAGCACACGGGCGAGAAATAGAGATCCCAGTCATATTCGAGGGAGCGGAATTCATGAGATTGCTGGTTCTATGCGTTTTTCTTCTGGCTGGCCCGTGGACCCTTCACGCGGGACGCGAAACATTGTTCCAATTGCCGACCACGTCGAGGAGAACCGGAAAAGCCGCGCGACCGGAGACCGAGGAGGCGGCGTTTCGCGATCCGTTTGCCGCGGAGAATCCTTCGGCGGAAGCGAGCGTCAGAATCATCGATCCTCTCGAACCGCTGAACCGCGCTTTCTTCCAAGTCAACGACAAGCTCTATTTCTGGATCCTAAAGCCGGCCGCCCAAGCCTATGCCTACGTGGCCCCTCCGCCGGTTCGGACCGGCGTCCGGCGGTTTTTCGTCAATCTGCGGTTTCCCGTGCGGGTGGTGAATAATACGCTCCAAGGGAAACTCAAAGGAGCGGGAATCGAAACCACTCGTTTCGTCGTGAACTCAACGATTGGGCTGGTCGGTTTCCTCGATCCGGCCCACGACGAGCTGAGGCTCGATCCGCAACCGGAGGACTTCGATCAGACCCTCGGCTTCTATGGCCTTCCCCCGGGCTTTTACCTCCACTGGCCGTTCTTGGGCGCCTCGAGTCTTCGAGGCACCGTCGGATCAGCCGGCGATGCCTTCCTTTCGCCGTGGACCTACCTCGAGAGTCTCCCGGTGGAATTCGCGATCCAGCCCTTTGAAACCATCAATGCAACTTCCCTGAAACTCGGGGAGTACGAGGACTTCAAGAAGGCCTCGTTTGACCCTTACGTGGCCTTGCGCTCCGCCTATTTTGAAAACCGGCGCAGCCTGATTTCACAATAGCGCCCACCCCGCCGGCCGGCCCCGATCTTTTTCCTTTTCCATTCGGTTGTTTTCCCATTCTCTCTTAGCGCATGCGTCTTGAGCTTTTGAAACAGGTCAGCCGGGTCGTGGTCAAATTGGGCACCGGCGTCCTGA
The DNA here is from genome assembly GCA_964355375.1 of uncultured Verrucomicrobiota bacterium. Taxonomy (GTDB): domain Bacteria; phylum Verrucomicrobiota; class Verrucomicrobiia; order Limisphaerales; family SIBE01; genus CAYHFE01. Next base: position 3,095 of record CAYHFE010000278.1, on the reverse strand, counting down.
CCGACAGCCGGAAGCAGCCAGACTCCGCCCAGATGGAACAGTTGGTCGCCCAGATTGCGGCCCAGTCCCGGGCCGGACGGCAAATGATCCTCGTGACCTCGGGTGCGGTCGGCGCCGGCATGGGCGTCCTCGGTTGGGAGAAGCGGCCCACGGCCCTGGCCGAACTACAAGCCTGCGCCGCCGTCGGCCAATCGCGGCTCATGGCCACTTACGACCGTCTGTTTGGGGAACATAAACTGCACGTCGCCCAGGTCTTGTTGACCCACGAGGATCTGGAGGATCACGATCGGCACCTGAACGCCCGCAACACCCTCATCACCCTGCTCAACCGCGGCGTGGTGCCGATCATCAATGAGAACGATGCCATTTCCTTCACCGAGCTCAAATTCGGAGATAACGACATGCTCTCCGCGCTCGTCGCCTGCCTCTTGCCCGCGGATCTTCTGGTCATTCTCACGACGGTGGACGGCGTGATGGAAAACTTCGGCCGAGCCAACTCGAAAACTATTTCCGCGATCGAGCAAGTGGATTCGACCCTGGAAGCATTGGCCGGAGGCACCACCAGCGCCACGGCCGTCGGCGGCATGGCCTCGAAAATTCAAGCCGCCAAAATCGTGATGCGCTCCGGAATTCCGCTGGTGATCGCGTCCGGTCAAAAGAGAGACGTCCTCCAACGCATCGTGGAGGGTGCCGAAGAAGGAACGATCTTCGTCCCGCAGGCCAACAAGTTGAAAGGGCGCAAGCGCTGGATTGGATTTTTCCATCACCCCAAGGGCTCGATCTTTGTCGATGCCGGAGCCAAGAGCGCGCTGCGCGAGGCCGGCAAGAGCCTGCTGCCTCCCGGAGTTGTGCGTTGCGAAGGCGAGTTCGCAGCCGGCGAGATTGTCCGGATATGTGATCTGAACGGAACCGAATTTGCGCGCGGCATCTGCGGATTTGACTCGGAATCGATTCGTTCACAGAAGCTCCCGCGCACCGAAGTCGTCCACCGGAATGACCTCGTCATCCTCTAGTATGAAGAAGAAATCTGCAATTGCCGATCTGCTCCAAGTCATGGCCCAACTGCGTTCACCGGAAGGGTGTCCCTGGGATCGCGAACAGACCCACGCCACGCTCCGCTTTCACGCCGTCGAAGAGGTCTATGAATTGATGGATGCGATCGAATCCGGCGACGATCACGAGATGGCCGAGGAATTGGGCGACCTGCTCCTGCAAGTGGTCTTCCACTGCCAACTCGCGCGCGAGCGCGGAGCCTTCGACTTTGAGTCGGTCGCGCGCCACATCGTGGAGAAGTTGATCCGGCGGCACCCGCACGTCTTTGGCGAGGCCAAGGTCAAGGATGTCGAGGCCGTCTGGGCGCAGTGGGATAAGATCAAACGAGCTGAAAAGGAAGGCACCAAACACGCGCGCCCCTCGGCTCTCGACGGCATCCCCCGGCATCTGCCGGCCCTCTTGCGCGCCGAGAAACTGGTCAAAAAGGCGCGCAAAGCCGGTCTGGCCGACGAACCTGACGGAGGGTCTGCGGCCCCGAAGATGTCAAAGTCGCAATTGGGCCGGCAGCTCTTCGCACTGGCCCAACAAGCCCAACGACGCGGCTGGTCGGCGGAAGAGCTCTTGCGGGCCGAGACTCAGAAAACCGAACGCGCCTGGCGCCGGGGTGAGACCGCCCGAAAGTGACGAACTTTTGCCGTAACCATTCAGTTGGGTTCAGGGTGGAACGGGCAACTTGCCCGTTCCGGCGGGCTACCAGCCCACCGGTCATGCTGCCGGAAGTCCCCTTAAATAGTGAGTTCATGACCGAGGGTTTCCAATACGA
>CAYHFE010000278.1:0-1179 GCA_964355375.1 uncultured Verrucomicrobiota bacterium | reverse complement strand
CCGGGACTTTGCCCGTTCGCCCGCCCGCCCCACCCAGCGATGAATCGCTGGGCTATTCTCGGTCGTCCCTGCCGGGACTCGCGACGTTTTCCATTGCGGCCCCACCGTTGAAACGGTGGGCTATGGTCTTGCGCCCTGACGGGCTGGGATGTCACTGGCCGAGCCGAAGGAGCGGATTCACTTCCGGCCGAAGGTCGAGGCGATGGACCAATCCGCCGACGGGCAGCGGGACTTTGATGCGTTTGGCATGTCGGCCAAAGGCGAGACGAGCACGAAGAGTTTCTGGTCCGAAATTGAATTGCCACAAAGAACCCAAAGACCGAAAAAACAGATGTTCAGGGAACGGAGGCAGAATCCATTTTCATTCACCTCTCAATCGGGCACACCCGTTTTGCCTCTTTGCGTTTCCTTGCGTTCTTTGCGGCCAATCTCGGTTTCCGGGTTCAGGATTGGGCCGGCGGTGAGCGGGTCACGCTGGCGATTGTGTTCACCGATGTCGTCGGCTCGACGGCGCAAGTGGGGAACCCCCTCATCCGGCCTTCGGCCACCTTCTCCCCCGGTGGGGGCGAAGGACCGGATGCGGCGATGAACGAAGTCCGGCGGGCGCACTTTGCCCAGAGCCGGCGGCTGATCGGGCAGTTCCAAGGCTGGGAGATCAAGACCATTGGCGACAGCTTCATGGCGGCGTTCAAGTGCGTGGACGCCGCTCTGGACAACGCGCGGGCGTTGCAGGTGAACACCGGCGATCCGCAGGTGCAAATCCGCGCCGGCATCCACATCGGGCCGCTGCGCGTGGAGGAAGACGATGTGTTCGGCGGCACGGTGAACTTCGCCGCCCGCGTGGTCGGAGCCATCCAGGACGTGGAAATCTGGCTGAGCGAGCGAGCGAAGTTGGACATGTCGAAGTTGGACATTGACAGTCTCGGCGCGAAGCAGCACGGGGGGTTGAGTTGGAAATGGCATCCTGACACAGAAATGAAAGGTTCCCCCGGAAAGTGCACGCTTTGGTCGCTGGCCATTGAGATCCACTCAAAACGCGCTCGACCGCTCCGAACGAGTTCGATAGTTTCCAGCCCGACATAACATGACTGATCCTCGTTACACCAAGCTGGCCCAGGTCCTGGTGACCTATTCCACCGCCCTCCGGAAAGGCGACCGCATTCTCTTGGAGATGATCGA
>CAYHFE010000277.1:0-9846 GCA_964355375.1 uncultured Verrucomicrobiota bacterium | reverse complement strand
ATTCATATCATATTCGTTATCACTTACTTGAGAAGAATTACATCAGGAACATCCGATCAATGGGCCAAAACTCTACTGGAATTGGGTGTCGCCCCGTGCGCTGGCAAGGGGACTGCCGCTAAGGGAGCAGAGACCCATGCGCCATTGAATGGACCGGTTCTGATTGTCGTCGGCGGAGCGGCCAGGATGCAATCCGAACAACTGCCTCAAGTGACTGGTTTCCTCAAGGAGGCGCTGTCGAATTTCCCAGGCACGGTGATTTCTGGGGGCACGACTGCCGGCGTGCAGGGTTGTCTGGGCGCCGCCGGAAAGGAGTTGGCTGACGCCAAGGCCAAACGCTTCCATCTGCGCGGCTACATTCCCAAGTCCTTGCCGGAGGACGCCGAAAAGGACAAACGCTACGACAAGATCATTGTCAGTGGCGCCGAGAAGTTTTCACCGGCGCAGGTGCTGCACGGGTGGCTGGATGTCCTCGCATCGGGCATCAAGCCGGCGGACGCGCGGGTGTTGGGCTTTGGCGGCGGGAAGATCGCGGCCTTCGAGTACCGGCTTGCACTGGCGCTGGGCGCGACCGTTGGGGTCGTTTCCCGCACGCGAGGAGCGGTTGACGAACTGTTGAAGGACTCGCTTTGGTCCGCCGTGCCGGGAGTTCGTCTGTTCCCATTGCCGCCTGACGCCAGGACGTTGCGCTTCCTTTGTTGTTCCAGACGGCTGCACGATCGAACCTGCTGTGCTCGACGAAATGGCACAGGAATTTCACGCCCGGTATCGCGCCGGCAACCTGCGCAAAATCAAACCGGACAATCTCAAACTCTGGCGGGACCTCCCTGAGACCTACAAGATCGCAAACCGCGAGCAGGCTGCCTACGCCATCCGTATCCTGGAAGCGGCCGGATTCGGAGTGCGCAAGGTGGAGGGCCAGCCGGCCATCTTCACGGGCTTCACAGAGAAGGAGATTGAACTTATGGCTGAGCTGGAGCATGGCCGCTGGAACATCGAACGTCTGGAGGACGGCTGGCGCCCCGGTCCACGCGATGACGTGAAGAAGACCCACAATTGTCTGGTTGCGTGGAAAGACCTTCCTACCAAGCCGGAGGATGTTCGGATTTACGACCGGCAGGCTGTGAGCGCCTTCCCCGAAATCCTCGCCAAGGCGGGGCTGGAAGTTTACCGGAAGTAGCCGCGGCTGTGATGCTGAGAATGCCAATTCCGCCGGTGAGTCTGGAACGGTCCATGTAGAACTCATGGCCACCGTCATCCCCATTTCGACTTCTTCGTTTCCTACGCCCGCGGTGACAACGCCGGGGGGGATCACCCGCTTCGTCGAGGAACTGCCGCGCGAGAAAAGGCTGGAGACCGTTCACCAGGCAGTTCGACGTTCAGCGATCTCAGGGCTGAGCTTGACCGATCAATCGACGAAGGACGAGTCTCGGCGAACGAGGCAGGCAGCTTTGCCTGAAAAACGGAGAAGATATGCGAGCAATTGCGGCCGCCGAGAACACCAAACTGCCGCAGATTCCACCCGTCTGTTTTTGTCGCAGACCAGATCTCAGAATTGGGCGGCGGGCCAAGAGAACTCCGCCAAGAACTGCTGCGGGACTGTTATCAAAAGCGTTACCAATTGCTACGAAATGGTGATGCCGCGCATCGCATCGAAAGTGATTGATCAGCCCGTCATTCCAGGGTAAAAACATGTTCGTCGAACCAAAAGTAAGCCAAATCCGACAACTGGCTCCATTTACAGTCAACAACTTACAAGTGAATTAAGTGTCTCGTTTCCGCTGTAAACTTGTCGAATTGCAGCATTGTGCAGTTCGTGCGTTGACTTGCCTTTGTTCAGAGCGAGGATCAGCCTCGGGCCGTCGCGTCGCCGGCGCCGGCAAGCCGCTCCTTGAGCTCGCGCGGAAATGGATTATGTTAGGGGTGTGTAACCCGTTTCCACTGACCAAGAAGGTCGCGATGAACGTCACCAGAATACCATTTGGCAAAGGAGCCTGTTTATTCCCGCTGAGCTCCGGCCTTCTGAGCCTGATGCTGACCTTGACCTCGCCGGACCCACTCCCGTTCCGCACCGTTCTGTGCGCCGCCGAAGGCGCCGCTCCCAGCCGCGAGAAGAAGAAGGAAGGAATCCCGGCAAAGTTGAAAGCGCCGCCACGCTTGCCTGTGCCGCTGACCAGTGGGCGAGTGGAATTCACGCCCGGTGCCGATGGAACGGGCGCGGTCGTCGCGACGAACGCTTCGACCAGCATCGTTTTTGGGTCCAACGAAAAGAAGAGATTTGAAGGCCTCGACACCTTGCAGGCGCAGAAGATCCATAACGCACCCTTGGTGGTCAAGCTAGCCGACAAGTCCGGCGATCACTATGCCGTGATTGAAGCCTACATGGTCGGCGAGGACACGGATGCCCTGATCACAAAAGTCAACAGGAACCAACCGGCTCTCTACCTGAGCATGACCAACTTCCTGAGCACTCTGACGGTTGCCGATTTTGACCGTCCCGGCGGCGCGAATTTGCTCCGAGCGCAGCTTCTCGAGCGCTGCCAAAAGCTTCTCGGGCGTCAAACCTTGGACCAAATCGTGATCACCCGACGCCTCTATCGCTGAAAGAAATTGACACCCCAGCCCTGGCGCATGGACATTCGACGCGATTGAACATGCTCGATCGATCCTATTCACCTGCGCCGTCGCCTTTTCCCAATCCGGATTCGCCGGAGCCGAGTCTGTGGCACAAACTCAAGAAGTTCTTCGTTCCCCTGGCGGTCTTGGTGGCTGTGTTGGCCAAGTTCAAAGGATTGCTGGTCCTGCTCCTGAAGTTCGTTCTGCCGGTCCTGAAGTTTTTCCCGGCGATCCTGAAGACCGGGGGCACGATGCTGCTGACGATCTGGGTTTATGCCATGACTTGGGGTGTTTGGTATGCGGCCGGTTTTGTCCTCTTGCTCCTCATTCACGAATGCGGGCATCTGGTGGCCGCCAAGCGATTGGGCTTGAAGGTGGGCGCGCCGGTTTTCATCCCGTTCATGGGTGCCGCCATCGCCCTCAAGGAATCGCCGCCCAACGCCTGGGTCGAAGCCCAAGTCGGCATCGGCGGACCGTTGTTGGGCACGCTGGGCGCGGTCCTTTGCTACGGGCTTTATCCCCTCACGGGCCACCCCATCTTTGGAGCCTTGGCTTTCAGCGGGTTTTTCTTGAATCTTTTCAACCTGACCCCCATCGGATTTCTCGATGGCGGCCGCATCGTAACGGTCATTTCGCCGTGGCTTTGGGTGGTGGGAACGGTGATCACGACCGCGCTCATGATCATTCACTTCAACTTCTTGCTCCTGCTGATTCTGGTCCTGTCCCTCCCCCGAGTCTTCTCGCTGTTCCGACGCAAAACCGCCGAAGAGGCGCGTTACTTTGAGGTCACGCCGCGGCAGCGGTTGGTGATGAGCGCGCTTTACTTCGGTCTGGCCGCCTTGCTGGCCTTTGGCATGCGCTTCAGCCAATTGCCGCCTTAGCCGCAGGAAGTCCATTCTTTCTTCTCTTCCGCTTGCTTGAGGACGAGAAGCGTGCTTCGGGAAAACTCCGGGCCGGGCGGAGACCATTCCAGATAAGACGACGGTTGGAGCGCTCGCCGTGTCGTGCGACGGGCTCAGACCAATGCCGTCGATCGTTCCGAGAGCGGCCGCGAGGTGACCTCCGGCTGATTCCCCCTACCGTGATCTTGTCCGGGTCGATGCCGAGGCCGACGGCAACTTGGCGAATCACCGTTTCTCTTATCTTGCTCAACAAAGCGTCACGGATTCAGGAGACGTATTGTGGTCCGGTCATCTGATCTTCGCGTTGATGGAACAACCGGCGACCCAATCCGGTCCGCCGTACTCGTAGGCGCCCAAGTCTGGCGCGCTTCCCATGTGGCCGTCCGTCACCCCTGGGATCACTGCCCCGCGGTCAATCGCCAGGGAATCCGGTTGCAGGCGATAGTGCAGCCCGCCCGCACCCGCCTTCGCAAATCTCGGATCCATCCCGGAGGTCATTTCGTTGCTCCCCGGGGTGTTGGGCTTGATGAGAGAGCGGTAGATATTGTTCTGGCTGTCACTGGGACTGCTGGCCGGATAGGAATGGAACGTGAACCAGAAATTGGTTTCGGTTGACGCCATGGTGTTGTTGAAGATCCGGTGAAACGGAGCCTTACCTTGCTCCAACCGAACGTCATTTCTGTGGTTGTTCCAGAACACATTGTGGTCGATTTGCGCCGGCTTGGCATTTTGGTCAAAGTATATCCCGGCCCCAACAGGGAACTGGTGGCCCGAGTCGTTCTGGGCGTCGTGGAGCCAGTTGTGATGGATGCGCGACCCGGACAGGTCGGCCCCGTTGGCGGCATAGATCGCCCCCAGGTCGGTGTTGATCAGCCCAAAGTCGGAGATGTCGTTGTAACCAATATCCTTGTTGCTATAGACGCCGTCGATCCCCGACCGCCCCGTCCGATAGATGGTATTGCGCGTAATCGTCTGGTGGGCGCCGCCGGGTGCGGGCCAGATGCCGCAGCCATACGTTCCACCATACGAGATGTCATGGACCCGATTGTTGTCGGCGATGGCGTCGGCGCCTCCCAACGCAATCCCCACGCCCGCGCTGTACTCGACGAGGCTGTTCTTTATGACACTGCGGGCTCCCATCAGGCGAAGGCCGGTCTCGGTCCGGTGCGAAGCGAGATCGCGCACCGTCACAAAGTGGCTGATGAATTGAGCCTGCAACCCGTCCAGTGTGACGTCCGTGCTGTTGCTATCGGTCGTGATGGTTGCCGCAAACACGCGCAGGTTCTTGATCGTGAGGTTCGATTTCCCGCTGAGGTCAAAGGCGTAATTCCGCTGTTTCACTTCCACATTCGCCGGACTGCCCCCACCCGGCGCCCACAGGTGTAGCTTGGTCCCGTCGTAGAACCATTCCTTTTCGGCATCCAACGCTCCCAACCTCCCCGTCAAGTAATAGGAGTCGTGAAACTTATCCTCGGCCTTCGAAGGGAATTGGACCTGCCCCGCCGCCGAAGCCGTGATCGTGCTGGTTTGGGGTATGAACCAGCCAATGAACCAGATGGTGCCGCCGGTCCAGCCGCCAGGAATTTCCGGAATGCCGGCATCCTGGAGTGTCGTGCCCAACCCGGTGGTCCAAGCGCCCTTCGGCACGGGTCGGAAATCAGCCCGGTTGAGCAGATCGTCCGTGTGGGCCACATTCGGCCAGCGCGCTTCGATCATCATCTTGCCGCCGACAAACACCTGATTGGCCAGCAACGTGGCATTGCCGGTAATCCGCTCTCGGTAGCCCGTCACCGGCAAGGCGATGGTTTTCTGATAGATGTTGCCACGGTAAACTGTCCAGCCGCCATCGGCCGGATCCGCTCCGCTCACCGTGACCAGGGCGTCTCCATCCGGTTGGAAGGTGATGGGATGGCCGGGCGTGCCGGAGTTGGCTGGTGTAATTGTCTCCCGGTAAGTGCCGGCGCGGATGTGGACGAAATCCCCGGCCACCACCACACTGGCGGCCTGCTGGATCGTCGCAAAGGGCTGGGAGGCCGTGCCCGGGTTGCGGTCCGAGGCGTCCGCGCCGCCCACGTAGCAGTCGCCGCCGATGGCCTGGCTGGTCCCCCCCGCCACCAGGGCCAGCACAACTCGAACTTGGAAGCCTGCGATGAACATCATCCGTTTCATTGCATTCTGACGCTCCTCATCGATTTACTGTTCATGGTCTTGTCCCCAGGAGGTTGCTCCGACGTGCCTTTTTCCAGGATCATTCAATGACCAAGAGCCAGCGCCGGCTGACGGTGGCCTCCTTCCTCGTCGCCGATGTCGAACCAGCGGTCGGGCACCGGGCCGATGCAGGTGTTCGCATCATGAAGTTCACCCGGTGGCTCTGGCTCATTTCTCTTCGGCAATGCCCAGATCCTTCAGTGTCCCGCGCAGCCAGGCGAGCGATTTCTCAATCATCGGCCCGCTGGCGCCCTCGCACTCCATGCTGAGGACGCCCTTGTAGCCGTGGTCGCGCAGGATGCCGAGGCATTGCTTGATGTTGGCCGCATTGGCTCCTTCGCCGAGCGAGCAATGGCTCACGGCGATGCCGGTCAGGCCGCCGCGCAGGGCCTTGGCGAGCGATTCGCTCACGTCCTTCACGTGAACATGGCTGACTTTTTTCAGGAATCGTTGGAGGAACTTCGCCGGATCCTGACCGGCGATGAAGGTGTTGCCGGTGTCCATGTTCAAGCGCAGATACGGGCTGTCGCTGAACGCCAGCATCTCGGCCATCCAGTCGGGCTTGGTCGTGAAGTAGCCGTGCGGCTCGATATTCACAATGATCTTGTGCGCCTCGGCCACTTTCAGGATTTGCTGGTAGCTGCGCTTCATCATGGCCATCGCGTCCTTGTCCGGCAGACCCTCGGGCGCGTGGAGACCATCGGTGGTATCGACACACGGACAGGCGATCTGGGCCGCCCAGGCGATGGCCTTCATCACGTAGGGCACGCCGCGGAGCGGGCCGTCCTCCTGCGAGAGCGGATACGCGGCATCCACCTGCGAGAACTGCACGCCGTACTTGTCCATCTTGCGGCGGAGCAGCGCGGGGTCTTCGTAGAGCGCAACGTGCGGCTGATAGCCGAGGCCGTGAATCCAGCTCACGCCGTCGATCAGGCCGCATTCGATGAAGTGAACGTCGTTTTTCTGCGCCCATTCGAGGCATTTCTCGAAGGACCAATAGGCCGAGTTGAAGGCGTCGGTATGGAATCCAATTCTCATGGAATTTAGTGGCTGGGTGTTGGTCGGTGGTGGGTGAGCGGATGAATCGGCCGCGGTCGCAGCGGAAATCAGAACCGGCGCAGCCGCCAGAACGGCGGCCTCCTGAAGAAAGCGTCGTCGGGTCGTTGGGTTCATTGCGTTTATTGCGTTCATTGTTGGTGTCGTTCTTTGTCTTCAGATGGAATTGCCGCAAGGGTTGTGGACGCTGCGCGGGGCCAGGAGCCGGGTCTTCATGGAGTGTCCAGTTCGATGACCACGGACTCGATGGTGCCAAGGAAACGGTTTGGCGCGCGGTAGAGACCGACCGCGCCACCGGTGTCGGCGCCGACGTCGAGCCCATCGGCCGGCATGGCGGCCACGCGACCGCGCTTGGTGGCGGTGGCGGCAGATTGGCCGTCCAGGCTCAGAGTGAGAGCGCCTCGGGCATCGAGGCGGGCGATGGCGGTGTGCGCACCAGTCAGAGTGGTTGAGGTGGTGGCGGTGGCGAGATCTCCGCTGCTCCGGACGGTGAAGAGAAGTTTGCCGTCGGCCAGGTAAAGGGCATAGCCCTGGGACGTTCCGCCTTGCGCGACGATGACGCCGTCCTGGGCCGGGCCGGTGTCGAAGGTCGCGGTGATGGTGAAGGCGCGTCCGGCGATGGCGGGGGCTTGGTTGCGGCCGAGCCGGTCGCCGGGCTTGAGGACAAAGCGGCGTTCCTGGCTCAGCGTCTCGCTTGGCGCCGCGCCCGGGCGGCGCCAAGCGCCGAGGGGCAGAACGTTCGCGCGGGCCGCCCAAGCGTCCCAGGCCGCGGCCATGGTCTGGACCCGTTCGGGATTCGCGGAAGCCAGGTTGTGGAGTTCACTGCGGTCGGCATGGAGGTCGTAGAGTTCCCAGGGTTGGTTCTCCTTGGCCACGAGTTTCCAGGGGCCGTCGCGCAGGGCGCGGTTGCCCTCGTGTTCCCAGACGAGCGGTTTGGTGCGCGCGGGGGGTGATCCGACGAACGCCGGCCGCAGGCTGGCGCCTTCGAGAGGCGTGAGGCTCTCGCCGCGATACTCCGCGGGATAGGTGGCACCCGCGACATCGAGACACGTCGCCATGATATCCATGAGCTGGCCGGGATGGGACTCGAGCGTGCCCCGGCGGGCGGGAGCGATGCCGGCGGGCCAATGCGCGATCAGCGGCGTGCTGATGCCGCCCTCGTGGGTCCAGTGCTTGTATTCGCGGAACGGCGTGTTGCTCACGTTCGCCCAGCCGCGTCCGTAGGCGATGTAGGTGTCGGGGCCGCCCGGCCTCACGCCATAGCCCTGGCGCACGGGCCAGCCCTCGCGGGTCTGCCGGGGCGTGCTGTTGTGCTGACGGTCGTCCCGGTTCATCGGCGGCAGGCTCGGTTGGTCGGCCCGGGCCGGGGAATTCCCTCCGCGCCCGATGCCTTCGGCACAGCCGCCATTGTCCTGGAGGTAGAAGATCAGGGTGTGGTCGAGTTGCCCCTGCGCCTTGAGCTCGCCGATGATCCGCCCAATGCCTTGGTCCAGGCAATCGATCTGCGCGGCATACACCTCCATGCACCGGCTTTCGAACGCTTGGTCCTTCACCGCCTCCCAATTCTCGGCGGGCGGCGCGGCATCCCACTTGGCGTCGATCAGTCCCAAGCGCAGTTGCTTGGCCCGGCGCGCGGCGCGGATCGGCTCGTAGCCGCCGTCATAACGGCCCCGGTACTTCGCGATGTCCGCGTCCTTGGCGTGCAGCGGCCAGTGCGCCGCGGTGAAGGCGGTGTAGAGAAAGAACGGTTGTCCGGCGTGGCCGCGAGCATGGTCCCGGATGAACTGGACCGCATGATCGGCGATGGCGTCGGTATAATAGAACTCCTTCGGCTGATACACCGGGTCGTTGGCGACGGTGATAATCGTGTTGTCGCGCACGAGTGAGCTGGGATCGAAGTAGCTGCCGGCGCCGTGGATCGTGCCGTAATAGCGGTCGAAGCCCCGTTGCAGCGGCCAGTTGTGGGTGTCGGCCTGCGCCGCCGCGTTTTGGCCGGGCGTCACGTGCCACTTGCCCACGGCGTAATTGCGATAGCCCGCCGGTCTGAGCGCCTCCGCGATGGTCAGGGCATGGCGATTGAGGTTTCCGCGGTATCCTTCGTGGCCCCGATCCTCCATCATGTGCCCGACGCCGGCCTGATGAGGATGCAGGCCCGTGAGGAGCGAGGCCCGCGTCGGACAGCAGCGGGCGGCATTGTAGAATTGCGTGAACCGCATCCCGCCTTGGGCCAGGGCATCGAGTTGAGGCGTGGCGATCTCGCTGCCATAGCAGCCGATGTCGGAAAAGCCGACGTCGTCGGCCAGGATGACGATGATGTTGGGCGGCTGCGGAGCGGCCTGGGCAAGTCCCCCCAGGACGCCGAGACCGGCCACCGTGGCAAGGAATGTCTTCAGGATTGAATCGCGGGCGAATGGCATGCTCCGATTCTTAGCAGAGGTCGGCCGGTTTCACCACTCCGAAAAGGAGGCGCGTGCGAGGAAATTGACAGGGCACTCGGATTTCGGTAAGCCAGAGCCAGGTACCGATTGGGTCACGGTCGAGCGCACGCGAAGTTCATCGTGCCGTCCGTAGTGCTCTGCCGTTGGCGAACTGAGATCAGGCCAGCCCGAGAAACTTTCCTGACGATGACCACCAAAACAAAGCCCGCCGTGGTATGCGCCAAGTGCGGAGAATCGAATCCGCCGGGCACGAACGTCTGTGCCCGCTGCGGCGCGCGCACTTACATTGCCTGCCATCATTGCGGACATTCGAACGAGCGCCGGGCGGAACGGTGTGCTCATTGCGGAGAACGCCTGCATCGCTCGCGTTGGCGGCGGCTCCGCAAACGTCTTCTGGGCCGCAATCCCAAGATTTCGCCTCTGCAAATCATTCTTCTGATTCTGTTCGTCGCGCTGGCTTACAAGGTCATCGTTTATCTGGCTGAATATTCGCCGCCCCCGGTTGACGGTGGATAAGTCGTTCCGCGAACCGTCGAAAGGCTGGGGCGCGCGGCTTGTCCGGGCCGCGTTCAGCGGCGCCAACAGGGACACGCGAGCCGCGCTTCCCGACCATCAACGGGTCATGG
>CAYHFE010000276.1:0-9856 GCA_964355375.1 uncultured Verrucomicrobiota bacterium | reverse complement strand
CCATCCCCAACCCGAGCAGAAACGGCAAGAGCAACCCCGCCCATTGCCCCTGTTGGTAGAGCGTCGTGGCCAGCAGCAGCACCGAGATGACGACCGGGGCGACACAGGCCCCGGCGAGGAGCGCCGAGATCACTCCCCATCCCGCCGCCCCCAGAAGCCCGCCCCGCGTCTGGGGGGTGCCACCGGGCCGCTGAAACCGCGACAGATCAATCGCCAGAATGTCGAACATCCCCAAGGCCAGCAGGAGGAAGATCACGGCGATGCCAAAGTTGAACCAAGCGCTGGCATTGAGAGCGCCAAACTTGGCGCCCGTCAGCACCACGGCCAATCCGAGCCCGCCATAGGTCGCCGTCATCCCCAAGCCGTAGAGCGCGCCCAAGATGAATCCTCGCCGGCGATCGGCCTGGCGATTCCCCGCTCCGAGCAAAGCGAGATTGATCGGAATCATCGGCAGCACGCAGGGCGTCAGGTTGAGCGCCGCGCCGCCCAGCAAAATGCCAACCAAAGTCGCCCAGAAACCGATCCAACCCGCTCCGGATGGGTTCGCCGCCCGCTTCGCGCGGTTTCCATCTCCGCTCGACAAAAATTGCAGAAACTCATCCCGTCCGAGATAGCCGGTCGCCCGACCGAGCACCCGAAAACCCGAGGTCAATCCAATCGGACGAGCCGAGAGACCGGTGGATCGGTCCGGAGCAGGCTCCAAATCGACCAAGGAATGGTCTGGTTGAACCATCCATCGGTGAGTCTCGGGGAAGAAGCAAGCGTCCTCGCTGCAGCCCCGCCAACCCACCCGCAACGGCCACGGCGCCGACCTTTCCGCCCGCCCAGGAGAGGTGGCTTCAAAGGACTCTTCAAAAACGGCGCGCGGACCGGCGCTGAATTTGTCAGCCCGCATGACCGGCGGGGGCGATTCGAACCGCACCCGCTCTGAGCCCACCTCAAACCAGAGTTGATCGGCATAAAGGTGGTGTCCGGAGGGAATCGCGAAACGAACGACGATCTGCGGAATCGCCCGGTTCGTTTCCAGACGCGCCGTCACGGCAAATGGACTGCGCTCCTCGTCTTCGTCGGCCGCCACCAGCCGGCCTGCGACCGACGTCGCCAGAAGAACGAGCGCCAGCGGCCAGAGCCAGGTTGTTCGCCATGAGGGAGGCTCAGAACTCCTGACGCCGTGGAATTGAGAGGATACTGCTTTCACAGTCTGACACGGCTTTTCCCCTCACCCCGGCCCTCTCCCCCGAGGAGAGGGAGAAGCGCTTTCCGCGTCGTCGGAGAAGGCACGCCTTGAGGTTGTCCAAACCGGCCGAGGTGATTCCCTCTCCTCTGGGGAGAGGGCCAGGGTGAGGGGAAAGGAAGCTCAGGCCCATTCCACGCGGCCAAGAATGGCCCCCATCGGATCAGGATATCTGAGGCTTCACAGATCACACGCGGGTTGTCAGTTGCAGCCGCAGCCCCCACCGCCAACCCCGCGACCGCCCGCCGCCGCTTCCCGCGAAAACCATATATGCTCGGCAAACATCGTATCCAGCGGATCGCGGTCCGCCTGCATGATCGGGTCGGCGAGATGCGCCCTCTGCCAAGGACTGACATGGCTGCAGGCGGACAGGAACGAGAGGGCGACCAAGCCCAGGCTCAATTTCAGGAGACGCCGGCCCACGCGGCGGAACTGGACCCACCCGGCCTCGGACCAGCCACTCTCCGTTTTGACCAGGCTCAAGTCCATGATTCGCTGCCCAGCCGGAGAAACTCGATCGACCGATGCTTCGACCCGAAGATTCCGGGACGGGACCAGTTGAATCTTGCCGCAGTCCGACTTTCTTTTTGCCTTGCTCATTTCAACAGTCCTTCAATTTCCTCCATGTACTTCTTCAGCGTTTCCGGGCCTTTGTAGCCTTTGTGAATCGCGCGGACCCGGCCCGTCTTATCCAGGAGGTAGGAACTTGGCATGGTCGCGATCTTAACCTCAGACACCAGTCGATTGCCCGGGTCGCGAAGCACCGCGAAATCGGCGGTAAACTTCTTGAGAAAAGCCTCCATATCCTCCTTCTTTTCGTCCTCGTTGATCGCGATAATGACGAGGCCTTGCGCCGAGTATTTCTTGTGCAGCTCCTGCATGGCCGGAAAGGACTCTTTGCACGGACCGCACCACGAAGCGAAGAAGTCCACGAGAATGACCTTATCTTTGATGGCCGGAATCTTGCCCTCCAGCCCTGCCTTCGTCAGATCTGGAAACGGTTCGCCCACTTTCGGCGGACCGCCAAGAACTTGGGTCAGGCTGAGGCTGGTGACGAGCAGCACGAGCGACGCAACGGAAATCTTGGAGCCTGTCTGAAAACTCCGATCCGCGCGACTGGCCGGCAGCGGCGGGCGACCTGCCGGCCGCGCCTCTCGGCGGCGAGTTGCTGCCGAGGACGGGCTGGCAGCCCGTTCCACCCATCTTCCAAACAAGCTTTTAGCGGCTTTGAACGAGGTATTCATGAAGTCGAGGAGTGAGGAGTGGGCCCTTTGGGGTCACGACGGCCCCGGACACGGCCATCTGGGTCTGCAGCAATCTGAACCCGTCTTCCGGACCTAGCACAAACGCCGCCGTCGTCAAGGCGCCCGCCAACGTGCAGGTCGGAGCCACCACGCTGACCGCGCGGCAGCCGTTATCCACGGGATAGCCGGAGCGCGGATCGATGATATGGCCATACCGGCGGCCTTCGTGGACGAAGTGGCGGAGGTAATCGCCCGACGTGGCGACGGCCTGACCGCTCAAGGCCAGGCTGGCCCAGCAGGTCCCGGGAGTCTCAGGATCTTCGAGACCGATATGCCAGGCGGGCTTGCCCGGCGGAGTCCCTTCAGCCCGGATGTCCTGGCCAAAATCAACGAGCACATTGGCCACCCCATGTTGGCGAGCCATGGCCGAAACCCTATCGACCGCGTACTCCTTGCCCAGGCCGCCAAAGTCGAGGCACATTCCTTCAACCGGAAGAAAGAGCGCGCCGCGGCGCCGCTGCACCCGATTCCAACCCACCAAGGCCCGGGCACGCTCCAACTCGGATTCGGTCGGAATCTGCGGAGGGCTGGATTTCCAATTCCAGAGGCGGATGAGGGGCAGAGCCGTCGGGTCAAACGCGCCCCGAGTGAGGAAACACAACTCGGCGCATATCGCCAGAAGGCGGTCGGTTTCCTCATCCAGCTCCACCCAGCTCTTTCCCGCCGCCGCGTTGATGCGGCTGATCAGGCTGTCCTCGAGAAATCGCGAGTACTTGGCTTCGAAATCGGCGATCCAATCGAGCACTCGATCGAGGAATTCATTGGCCGCGCCTCGGCTTGGCTCGGCCAGCGAAACCCGACAGCGGGTGCCCATGGCGTGAAACGTCAAATGCGATAGGCCATCCCGCTCGTGGATCACGGCGGAACGCCGGACTCGGCTGCGGACAGATTGGCTTGAGGTCAGAACCATACCGTCACCCCTCCGGTAAAAATGTGCGCCGCGGGATATTGATCCTGAGCCGTCACGCCATCGCGGCCCTGCATCTCGTAGCGCCGATACCCGAAGTTCAGAGACCCATGCTCATGCAAGCGGACGCTCAGGTTCACTCCGTATGTGAAACTGTCCAATGCCGACAACCGGTAATCTGCCGAGTAATGATCCGGCAGCACCATCGGGGGCAAGGATGGATCCGTCTCGCCGACGAGGGAGGGATCTCCCGGAAACCGCGGGCCATAAAAATTCGCGGCCGTTTGTGTGTGGTAGCGGAACAAAGGTGAGACGGTGACTCGACCCGGCAACTTCTGATGCCATTCCACGCTGATGGTATGTGCCCAGATTCCCCCATCATCGTGGTGCAACCGGTAGCTCGCCTCCGCCGCCCCGCGCAGCGGTTCCACAAACTGGTTGACCGCCACGTAACCCACTTGACGGAATTTGTGGCCCGGGCGCCGCTCCGGAAACACCGTGTAGGGCATTCCTGGAGTGTAAGGAAAATCGTCGAAGAGCACCCGCTTGTAGGGATCGGCCAGGTAACCCTCCGAATACCCCAGGGTCAGATTCACGGTCAGCACCGTCTTCGGCCCGAGCAATTGGCTGACGCCCAAGAGCAGATCGGTCGTGTCCTTCCGCCTCGGCTCGTCAATCGCCGCGCCGGGGTTGGGCAGGACGCGGTCGAAGGCATGGCTCAACCCCCAACTCAAGGTCGTGTTCTTCTCGTTGACTTCCCAGGCATGGGTCAACGCCACCCCGATCGATTCATAATCGCTCTCCCGGCTGAAGGCCAATTGCGGTGACAGAGTGTGGCTCTCGATTTTGAAGACTGGTTCGATGAACCCGGCTCGACGGATATCTTCAATCGTGACCTTCGTCACCTCCGTTTCCCCAGGAATAGGCGGCGCCCCCAGCGGAGTCGCACCCGAAATGCCGTCGTAGATGTAGTTGCCTTTGACGGCCAGCCACGTGGAAAGAGCCTTCTCGAAATAGACGCCGTGAGTCCGGATATGAATTCGCCCCCCGCCTTCCGCGTAATCCTCGTACTTGTAGTCGGCTCGGTCTTCCGCCGCCGCCCGAGGCGGATAAACGAGTCGCCCCAAAACAGCCACGATCAGCGATAGGTGGCCCCGCCGCGCCCCGCCTGTGTTAACGGAAGAATTCATCTAAAGCGCAATCGCTAGCTAGTTTTGGGCCAGAATAGTCTCCCCCAGACATCCAAATTTGATGAGAGCGCCGGAGCACTCGGCCCGTGGTCGGCAGCTTTCCAGCGGCCCAGACAAAGTGAGAGTGAGTTGCGGATTGCCTTTCAAGGCGGCCCTGAGCTCGAATCCGAGCAACTCGGCGAATGACTTGGCGAGAGGCAAGCCCAGGCCGGAGTGGGCGCTGCTGGCACGAGATGTTTCTTTCCGCCAAAAACGCTCGAAGAGGCTGGGCACATCAGCGGGCTCAAGGTTGGTGATGCTATTGACCACGGTGAGCGTGAAACGTCCCGCCATTTGCGTGAAAGCCACATCGACCAAGCCACCCGGCGGCGTGTATTCCACCGCATTCGAAAACAAGTTTTGCAGGATTCCGCGCAAGAATTCGGGGTCGGTCGCAATGTTCGCTTCAGCCGGCACGTCAATCCGGACGGTCAGTTGCCTGAGGGCAGACTTTTCCCGAAGCGGCTGCCAGAGCGAATCCACGAGCGGAGACACCGCGACCGACTCGGATTGCAGCAAAATCATCTTCTGCTCGGAGCGGGCCAGCGCGAGCAGACGCGTCATCATCTTCTCCATCTGCCGGACGACATCCAGGATGGTCTGGAAGGATTCCTTGTCGGCTGGTTCGCCCCACTTCAGTCCCACCTCCGCCACCGCGCGCAAGCCGGTGAGCGGCGTGCGCAACTCGTGCGCCAAGTCCGCGCTGCAGCGGCGTTCGCGATCGAAGGACGTTTCCAACCGGGAAAGCAGGTCATTGAGGCGATGGACAATCGGGGCCAATTCAGCGGGCAAATGATCCGTGGAGAAGCGGGCCTGCAATAAGGCGGCGTGAATGTTTTCCGCTTGCGCAGCGAGTTGCCGCAGTGGGACGAGGTCTCGGCGCAAGACCAGGATGACGAACAAGACGGTCCCAAGCAGCGACAAGAAGCCGGCACCGACGAGGAGTGTGGCCAAGGCGCTGAGTTGCGCGTCGAGATGACTGCGGTCGCCGGCCAAGACCAGGCCGACTTCGACAGGCCCGAACGGGGTCGGTTTGAGTTCCTTGGCGTCGTCTTTGTGCGGCGGCTTGAGTTTCGTTTCGTTCGGGGACATTGCTTGGGACGCGGCCCGCGCTCAGGAAGCGCCGCCATCGACGGTGAAGGCTGCTGAGTCGCCATCCTAGCCTGGATTTCCACGCCAGGGAATTAGCCTAACAAATCGGCGTCAGAGCGATTTCTCGAGGCCGTGGGCGAGGAGAGATGTGATTTTCCTCATTTTGGGGCAGACAGACGAGGCTGCTGGGCTGGCGGCGGCTCCGCGCCGAGACGTAGTGGGATTCAATCTGACATGGCTTTTGCGAGGCCGGGACCAGAGTTACTGAGGGAGAGGCAAGAACCAAAACTTCGAACCCGAACCTACGAGCCGATTCCAAGGGAAAGGCTCATCACTCAGGAGTTCTCAGGTCCGGCGTCGATATGGCTTTAAGAATGTCAAGCGGGCAGAGCGGTTTTCTTTCCATTTTTTCAGGGCCTTTTGAAATCACGCACATCGCCGAAGGATTCAATTTCCTGGGACAACGAGTGCGCAAGTTCGGAAAGAAACTGCTCATCACACCGACGCGACAGGGCGTGCGCTCTTCTTTGATGAATTGAGCTGCCAGCCAGCAGTTCTTGGCCTTCAGACTGGCGGTGTCCTATTCTTAGGGCAGGCCATGTCTCCGATCCCGCCGCTGCCGAAGGCTCAGCACCCGCGTTAGTCTGAGTCCTCCCGATCAGCCGCAGCGCGTCCGCACCAGACCAAGCGGTGAGGCGTTTCCACGCGCTGCGGCTGGCACTCCGCCCACAGCCGCGCACCGCAAAATGAGAATGGCTGCCCATTTCTTTGGCGACCTTGACCACAGGGAACGCCATCATGCCCCCATCAGACCGGGTGTAAAACGACGGCGTTTCGGAGATCCAGAGGTTGATGAACAACACAGGGGATGGGCAATTCGTGAACCAACGAATTGTCGAAGCAGAGACTTCTCCCCGCGTCTCTAGAAACCGCTGCCGGTCCGCATCATCCTGGAAGCTCAGTTCGCGCCGGTCCCCGCGGTTCATCACGTGATGGATCGCTGGGATATTCGACTCGCAGGTTGCGGGCCATAACCGGCAGAGTAAGGTTGTCCAGCAGCCAGTCCATCATAAGAACGGACCCGTTGACTGACCCGTTTGCTTTAGGCTGGTGTCTCTTTCTGCTCATCGAGGTATTGCTCGTAGATTGCAGTATATCGTGTAGCGTAGAAGCTGATAAGCCCACACTCGCCGCACACAACAGCCGTCAGTGGCGAAGCGGTAACACGCGGGAAAACCAGTGGCAGAGCTCCTTGTCCGCAATATTGCGTTCTTAGTTCCACCTGCAAGCCGCCAAAGCCCAGGCAGATCATTTCGACATTTTTTACCAGCTTTTCTGAGCCGCATCCGATACATGCTTTGGCATACTTTGGCGAACCATCTGGAGGCTGCGAGCCATCGTTCGCCGCACACTTCCAACAAGAGTCGAACTGATCCTCAATTTCTTGGCCGCATGTTTTACAGATCCACATAGTGTCATCCTTTGTTTTGAATGTTAGCCGGCGAGGTGGCATTATTTAGAGAGAGGAGTTGATGCGGAGAGACGGCGAGCCGGGAGGGTAAAGGGGGTAGCCATCACACCGCCAACCAAGCATCAAGATGCGCCTGAACAAACTCGTCGTCGTTGAGGTGCGGATACTCGCGAGAGACGCGATCGATCTCTGCCGATTGTCCGGGCGACAGACCTTCTCGAGGGTTGAGGCAATGCGTATTCTGGAGCAAGCCCTGCCGCCGCAGGACTTCGTGAATTCCTGGGATACAGCCGGCATACTGATGCGCGGCATCGAAGAACGCCGCGTTGCAGTCGGTGATCTGCTCGGCCAGGGTCAGAAACTCCGGTGCCATCGCCGCCCCGCCCCGCAAACTCCGGCAACGTTCGAGAAGCTCGACCGCCCGGCGAGTCCAGCAAGCCCAATGGCCCAGCAAGCCACCCGCGAAGCGCACTCGCACCGGACCGGACGGCGTCGCGATCTCGTATGCGGTCAACAAATCCAAAACAATGTGATCATCATTTCCGGTGTAGAGTGCGATCTCGCCGGCTCGGCCCGCCTCCGCCACGGCCCGAATCACATCGAGCGTTTGATAGCGGTTGAAGGGCGCGACCTTGATCGCGAGAACATTGGGGATTTCCACAAACCGCCTCCAGAAATCCCGCGACAGCACCCGCCCGCCTACCGAGGGCTGGAGGTAAAAGCCCATCAACGGGATCTCCGCCGCCACGTTCCGGCAATGTTCGATCAACGCCACGTCATCCGTCTCGCGCAACGCGGCCAGGGACAACAATCCGACGTGGTAGCCCGTCTCGCGCGCGAATCGGGCCTCGGCCACGGCTTGCGCGGTCATTCCACAGATGCCGGCGATGCGCACGGTGCGGCGTCCGGCGGCGGCGTCGCATTCCGCCATCGTCGCCACCGCCAATTCCAAAACCGGCGCGAACAAGGCGTGCTCGGGTCGCCGAATTTCAAATTGCGTCGTGTGAACTCCCACCGCCACTCCGCCCGCGCCGGCCGCGTGATAATACCGGGTCAAAGCGCGCTGCCGGCGCCCGTCGAATCGGCGATCCTGAGTTAACGCCAGGGGGTGGGCCGGGATAACCACGCCGCGACGCAACTCATCGGTGACCCAAGTGGGGGGGAAAGGAAATTGCGTCATCGGATCAAAGCACTTTGGTCAGATGCTCAGATGCAGCCCCGGATCCGTTCGTGATCGCATTGCATGCGCAAGACAGATCCAAGATTCTCATGAACGGGAATGCCGGCTCAGAACTTCCCATCTCGAACATCGAAACTGGTGGGCTTGCCCAGGGTCGCCCCGCCGCTCTTGATCCAGTGGGCCGTCCACGCCAGCACCGTTTCCAGCGGAGTCGGCGGATCGCCAAGCAACTGTCGCAAGCAGCCCGAGTTGTTCAATAGCGCGGTTTCGGCCTCGCGCCCGATGAATTCCACCGGACAGTCGAGCAATTCGCCGAAACGCTGGGCCACCTCCCGAACCGCGAGCACGGTGGGGCCGGTCAAGTTGAAGGCCAAGGATGGCGTCGTGGGCAACGCAAGAGAGCGGACGATCAGGGCATTCGCATCGCCCTGCCAGATGCAATTGAAGCAGCCGGTGGTCAGATCGACGGGCTGACGGTTCCAGACTTTTTGCGCAATCTCCAAGAGCACGCCGTAGCGCAGATCGACCGCGTAATTCAGCCGCAACAAGGCCATCGGTGTGCCGTTCTTGCGCGAATGGTACTCGAACACCCGTTCCCGAGCCACCGCCGCGTTCGAATATTCGCCCAGCGGGGTCAGCGGATCCGTCTCGACGGAACCGCCGGATCGCACCGAGACCAACGGATAGACGTTGCCGGTGGAAAGAGCGACGATCCGAGAGGAGCGATAGCGCTCGCAGACGTGCGCGGGAGCCAGGGTGTTGATCGCCCAAGTCAGCGACGGGTTCTGCTGCGTCCCAAACTTCAAGCCGACCAGATAAATCACGTTCGGCGAGTCCGGGAGCTGGCCGAGCGCCTCCCGCTCCAGCAGATCGCAGGCGATGGTTTCCACACCACGTGATTCGAGCCAGTCGCGCGTCTCCCGTCCCGAAAACCGGCTCACGGCGATGATGGGAAGCTGGATTCCCGCCGCCTCCGCGGCCCGCCGAACCAAGACGGCCAGGGATGGTCCCATCTTGCCCGCCGCGCCCAGGATCACCAACGGAGCCGCCAAGGTCTTGACGAACTCCACCAGCGCGCCATCCGGGCGGGTCATGACTTCGTCCAATTCCGTCAGCGAATCGATCCGTTCGGGCAACCGGGTTGGCGGCGCGATCTTCATGAAATGCTCGTTACTCTTCCGCCATGCTCAGACGGGCCAGGACACTGAAATCCTCCAGGGTCGTGGTGTCGCCTTGGATATCGGTTCCGGACGCAATGTGCTTGAGCAGACGCCGCATGATTTTTCCCGAGCGGGTCTTGGGCAAGGCCTCGGCAAAGTGGATGTCATCGGGCTTGGCCACCGCGCCAATTTCCTTGACCACATGATCGCGGATCTCGTCGCGCAACTCCGGGCCGGGTTTGACGCCGCTCTTTAAGGTCACAAACGCCACTAGCGCCT
>CAYHFE010000275.1:0-9857 GCA_964355375.1 uncultured Verrucomicrobiota bacterium | reverse complement strand
CGGGACTCCATGCGTGGAACGGACCGTGTCCTGAGTCAAAATGAGAACTGCTGGCACCGAAGGACCACGGCTGGCCAGGTCAGGCTTCGATCCCATAGGCTTTAATCTTGTTGTAAAGAGTTTGCCGGCCAATCCCGAGCCGTTTGGCCGTCTCGAGCTTGTTGCCGCCGGTTTCCTTCAAGAGCTGAACGATGGCATTCCGTTCCATGCCTTCGAGCAGGGTGAAGTCGGCTTCCTCTTGTTGTGGCACCGTCGTGATCGAAAGGTCGAGAGCGTCCACCAATGGCCCTTCGGTCATGAGGACGGACCGTTGGACTTGGTTCTGAAGCTGGCGCACATTTCCGGGCCAGTCGTGCTTCCCCAGAAGGTCCGAGGCCGGCGAGGTGAATCCGGTCAGCGTGCGGCCCGCCTGCGCGGCAAATCGCTTCAGAAAACTCGTGGCCAGCGGCAGAATGTCCTCGCGCCGCTCGCGCAGCGGCGGCAGGGCGATCGAAATGGCGCTGATGCGGTAGTAGAGGTCTTCCCTTAACTTGCCTTCCTTGAGGGCGTCTTCCACTTTCTTGTTGGTCGAAGCCAGGACGCGGCAGTCCGCTTTCTGGCTGGTCCGGCCGCCGATGGGCCGAAATTCCTTTTCCTGCAAAACGCGGAGCAGCTTGCTTTGGGTATCGACCGGCATTTCGCCCAATTCATCCAGGAGCAGGGTGCCGCCTTCCGCCTGGCGAAATAAGCCTTCGCGGTCCGACTGAGCTCCGGTGTAGGACCCTTTGACCGAGCCGAACAATTCGCTTTCGATCAACTCTCTCGGCAGCGCCGCGCAATTGATCTTGATGAACGGGCCTTTGGCGCGCGGGCTCAAGGCATGGATGAGATCCGCGATGACCTCTTTGCCCGTCCCGCTCTCGCCCGTAATCAAAATGGAGACGTCACTCGGGGCGACGCGCTCGACGGTGCGGACGATGAGTTTCATGGCCGAGCTCTGAAAGATGGGCGCATGGCCGCCGCTCATCGCCGACAGCGCCTGGCGCAAGGACGTGGTTTCCTCGGTCAAGCGTTTGTGCTCCAGGGCCCGCTCCACCGAGAGCAGGAGCGACTTGTGATCGAACGGTTTTTTCTGAAAATCGTAAGCGCCGAGCTTGGTCGCGCTGACCGCCGCGTCCAGGGTGGCGTGACCGGTCAGAATGATCACCTCGGTTTGCGGCCAGTGTCGTTTAATCTGGGGCAGAAGTTCCAGGCCATCGGCATCGGGAAGCTTGAGGTCCAGCAAGATGACCTCGGGTTGAGCGGTCCTGAAGGCCTCTTTCAGGGCGGCCGCGTCGGCGGCCTGGCTGACTTCGTAGCCGGTTCTCGAAAGCATGGCGACCAACAACGATCGGACGCCGGTTTCGTCTTCCACCACCATGATTTTGGCGCTCATAAAGTCCTCGGGCGCACCTTGGCGCAGGCTTCGATGAAACTCTGGAACAAAACCAAAAACTCTTTGTGCCGCCGAATCAGTCGCTCGGGATGAAACTGCACGGAAAGGAGAAAGGGCACGGCGTGGCGATCTCCCGCCCTCAGCTCGAGGGCCTCGATGATTCCGTCCACGCTGCGGGCGGTCGCTTGGAGCGGTTGGGCCAGCCGGCCGACCGCCTGGTGATGGGTGCTGTTCACGCCCAATGACGACCGGCCGAAGATTCGTCCCATGAGGGAATCAGGCGTCAGGGTGATGTCGTGCACGACTTGGTCTTTGAGATCCGTCCGGGTGTGCTGGAGGGCCTCCGGCACTTGCTGGCCAATATCAACGATGAGCGTTCCCCCCAAGGCCACGTTCAAAATCTGGTGTCCGCGGCAAATTCCGAGCAAGGGTTTGCGTTGCCGAAAGATCTCCCGGATGAGGAGGAGCTCCGCCAAATCCCGTCGGGCATCGGCGGCATGGACGGTTTTGCGCAATCGCGCGGCCAGCCGGGAGGCGTAAAGCTTGGGCTGGAGATCATCCCCGCCCGTCAGCAGGACCCCGGCGCACTGGCGCACCGATTCCGCGACCAACGACGGGGACGGGGTGCAGGACATGATCCAGGGGACCCCTCCCGCCACTTCGATGGCTTGCGGATAGGCGTCCGACAAACTGAGTGAGTAATCGTAGAATTCGGCTCCGTGCCGCTGGGTGCTGGGCGAGATCAGGATCAGCGGGGCCGGGCTCATGGCGGCAGTCCCCTGGACGGAAATTGTTCGGTAATTATTTTCCTCAACTTGACCTCCTCCTCCGGTCGCATGAGGCGACGGGCGATGCGGCGGCGCACCCCGTCCAACAGTTCGAGCCAATCTTCAAAGGGCGGATTGGCCATCGGCGCCCACTGATCGAAACGCTTTTCGCGGACGAAAAACTCCCAATGGCGGCTCGATTTCTCCGCATAGACTTGCCGTTTGATCCCTTCGTCCGTCCGCCCTTGCCAACTGATCTCACCTTTTCCCATACCCACTATTGCGGAAGTTCAACGCTGGCGACCGCCAGGGCGGCAATCCCTTCTCCGCGACCGATAAATCCCAAGTGCTCGTTGGTGCTGGCCTTGATGCCGACGCGCTTCAGATTGATCCCGAGGGCCGTGGCGATGTTCTCCTTCATGGCCTCCAAAAACGGCGCGATCTTCGGTTCTTCGGCGACAATCGTCGAATCCACGTTCACGATCCGGCCTTCGCGGAAGGCCACCTGCCGCGCGGCTTCCTGCAAGAACGTCCGGCTCGCCGCCCCGCGCCACCGCGGGTCGGTGTTGGGAAAGAAATGACCGATGTCATTCTCCCCGATCGCTCCCAGAACCGCGTCGCAAATGGCGTGCATCAACGCGTCGGCGTCCGAGTGCCCATCCAATCCTTTCGGATGGGCAATTTCGACGCCTCCGAGGATGAGCTTGCGTCCCTCCACTAAAGGGTGAACATCGTAACCGATGCCAACATGAATCATACCCTGGAGTATATTTCGACTTGGCACGTCGGCGAGCAAATTATCGTGTTGATGAGCTGGATGATTCCAACGGACAGATTTCCCCTTGTCAGTGCCCGGCCTGC
Organism: uncultured Verrucomicrobiota bacterium; assembly: GCA_964355375.1. Lineage (GTDB taxonomy): Bacteria > Verrucomicrobiota > Verrucomicrobiia > Limisphaerales > SIBE01 > CAYHFE01. The sequence continues at coordinate 6,815 of CAYHFE010000275.1, read as the reverse complement.
CACCTAAATTGAGCGCGTGCTGATCGCACTGCTTACTCATGCCGAAACGCGATGTCCGTCGCTCGGCGAAAAGCTTCGGGCCGCCCGAGTTCCTCGGCGCTGCCAACGCCTGCGGGAAGACATCGAGCGGTGGTTCCAAGGGCGGGCATGATTGAGCTCATTCAATTTCCGTGGAGCCCCTTTTGCCTCGTCCAGAAGCGGATCTTGGAATACTCCGGCGTTCGGTTCAAGATCACCAACATTCCCAATCCCGACCGGAGCCTGGTCTGGCGATTGACCCGGGGACGGTACTACGCCGTGCCGGTGATCCGGGAAGGGAAGAGCGTCATTTTTGAAACCGAGGAGAATTCCCAAGTCATTGCGAAGTACCTCGACGCCCGATTCGGGCTGGGTTTGTTTCCGCGGGCTTGGGAGGGTGTGCAGGATCTCCTGTGGCGTTGCATTGAAAACGAGATCGAAGGGCTGGGCTTCAAGCTGAACGACATCTACTTCGAAGAGATGATTCCATCCCGGGATCGCCTCGGCTTCATCCGCCACAAAGAGCGCAAGTTCGGGCGGGGCTGCCTGCAGCAGTGGCGCGATCAGCAGGGTCAACTCCTCGCCGACCTGAGCGGGCGCTTGAATCCGTTCGAACAAATGCTCGCCACCCGGTCCTTCCTGCTGGACGGCCAGCCGCGCTTCGTCGATTTCGATTTGGCCGGCATTCTGGCCAATTTCCTTTACTCAGGTCATTACGAACTGCCGGCCGCTCATGCCCAACTGAAGCGTTGGTATGACCGCATGTCGTCCGTCAAGCTGGCTCCTCCCGCGCGTGAAAAACTACATTCTTGACACCAACGTTCTCCTTCACGATCCCAATTCCCTCCTGAGTTTTGAAGAAAACAACGTGCTCCTCCCCATCGAGGTGCTCGAAGAGATCGACCAATTCAAACGCGAATCGACCGAACTGGGCCAGAATGCCCGGACCGTCTCGCGGACCTTGGATGGTCTGCGCGGCCAAGGCCGGCTCAGTGAAGGCGTGACTCTGGCCAACGGCGGCCGGCTCCGCATTATCTTCAGCGAGACCAACGGCCACAACGCGCTGACCAACGGCCACGCGACCGTCGATAGCCGGATCGTGGCTCTGACCATGGCCGTGCACAAGTCCGCTCCCGGAATCCCGACCATCCTCGTCACCAAAGACATCAACCTGCGGTTGAAGGCCGATGCCATGGGCTTGCAGGCCGAAGATTACGAATCCGACCGCATTCTCCTGAAAGACCTTTACAGCGGCATGTTCGAGAAGCAGATCAGCGCGGAGAAGATGATCAGCTTTCGGGCGAATGGTGAGCTGGAGTTGGAGGGAGGCGTCTCCTACTGCCCCAACGAATACTGCACCTTGAGCGAAGAGGACAATCCCAAGCGCACCGCCCTCACGAAAGTCAATCCCACCAGCACCAAACTGATCCCGATCATTGACTCGCGAGAAGGAATCTGGGGCATCAAGCCGCGCAATCGCGAGCAGCACTTCGCGCTCGACGCGCTGCTCGATGACCGGGTCAAGCTCGTCACGCTCATGGGCAAGGCCGGGACCGGCAAGACCTTGCTGGCGATGGCCGCGGCCCTGAAGCGTACGGTGGTCGATCGTGAATTCCGCCGCCTCGTGGTCGCTCGCCCGACGATCTCCATGGGCAAGGAGCTGGGCTTCCTGCCCGGCTCACTCGAAGAGAAGCTAACGCCCTGGATGCAGCCCATTCATGACACCCTCGAGCTGCTGGGGGATCTGAACATGGGCCACGAACAGCGACGCAGCCACGACCTCATCCGCTCGGGTCTGATCGTGGTCGAAGCCCTCAGCTACATTCGCGGGCGCAGCATTGCCAATCAGTTCATGGTCATCGACGAAGCGCAGAACCTCACGCCCCTGGAAGTGAAGACCATCATCACGCGAGTCGGCCAGGGCACCAAAATTGTCTTCACCGGCGATCCCTATCAGATTGACAACCCCTACGTGGATTCGTCTTCCAACGGCTTTAATTATGTCGTGAGCAAATTCCGCGCGGAAGCGATCTCGGCCCATGTCGAACTCCAGCGCGGCGAACGCTCGGAGCTGGCCGAGCTGGCCGCCAATATTCTTTGAGCCGGCCCCGGATCACAGTGGCGGCGACCCAGGCCGGACCCGGTTCAGCCTGTTGTTCTGTCTGTTGGTTTGTGGAGAATTCGTGGAGAACGAGGGTTCTTTCCCAACTCTCTCACCGGCTCGCCGGTTTAACCTGGATTGCGCCATTGACTCTGTTCCGAAAACGAAGTAGAGAACCTCTAACCCTAAAACTTGCGCGAAAGACCGATCCATTTCTTATGAACCTCTGCAAAACCCAAGAAGGGCCTGGCCGCCAAAAGCCAGGCCGGCATTCCGGATTCACCCTCATCGAACTGCTCGTGGTGATCGCGATCATCGCCATCCTCGCTGGCATGCTCTTGCCAGCATTGTCTAAGGCCAAGTCCAAAGCCAAAGGCATCTCATGCCTGAGCAACCTCAAGCAGCTTCAGCTCTGCTGGAACATGTACGCCAACGATAACAACGACAATTTGATCTGGAATCATCTGGGCGTCCCCGAGTCCTGGATCGACGGTCGAGTGACCATCTCCTCGGCCCCCGGCTGGACCAACATCATGAACATCACCAACGGGGCTCTCTACAAATACAACACCTCCCTGGCCATCTATCAATGTCCGGCGGATGAGCTTTGGCCGATCAGCGCCGCCAAGAGGGTCCGTCGCGTCCGCAGCTACTCCATGAACGGCAATATGAATGGCGACGCGGATTGGGTGCAGCAGGACAAGGTCAAGGCCTTTAAGAAATACGGCGACATCATCGCCCCCGGTCCTTCGGGTAACTTGGTTTTCATCGATGAAAATCCCTACACCATTGACGATGGCTATTTCGCCGTCCGCTGCTTCGATACGGCTCCCTATTGGCAAAACGCCCCAGCCGGGCGGCACAACAACGGCGGGGTCCTTTCCTTCGCCGACGGACACTCCGAACTTTGGCGTTGGGTCGAACCCAATACACCGAAGATCAAGACCCTCGATGCTCCCGCGCTCAAGCCGGTCGATCGCGACCTTCTGCGGCTGCAGAAAGCCGTGGTGAACCGGGCGGAACTCGGCAAGTGATGGAGCGACGGCCAGTTTCCATCCTGGGCGGCCGTTCGCTTGGTTTCGCTTCGCCGGATTTGGGATGATCCATCATGAATGGGAGGGGACGGGTGCGCGCGGAGTGCTGGCGTCGCCGGAAAGGCAACTTGTCAATGATTCTACGCAACGGTAGGATCCTGCCATGTTACAGCAGACACTTCTGCTCGGGGCCTTAACCCTGGGCGTCTGGGCCGCCGGGGCGACCGACGTGCTTCAATTGAAAGACCAGGCCTCCATTGCCGGCCAGATTATCGCCGAGAAGAAGGATCAGGTGGCAATCGACGTCGGCTACACGATTCTGCTGGTGCCGCGCGCGCAGATTCTCCAGATCACCAAGAGCGACGATTTGAAACGCGCGCCGGACGCCGCCGCCACCCATCCCCTGCCGGCGCTGGCCGAAAGCTCAAACTCCCTCTTCCAAAACGCGGCGACCTCGGCCCCGGAGCGCAATGTTCGGGAATGGGTCGGGCGGCTCGGCGGAAGCGTCGCGCAAGTCCGGACCCCGAGCGGACTGGGTTCCGGGTTCATCATCAACGAAGAGGGCTTTCTCATCACCAACTTTCACGTCATCGAAGGGGAGACCCAGATTTCCATCGAGGTCTATCAACAAGGCAGCGGCCAACTCGAGCACCGGAGCTTCCGAGAAGTCCGGATCGTCGCACTCAACAAATTCGAGGACTTGGCCCTGCTTAAGATCGAAGACAAAGGCACGCCCCGATTTACCCCCCTGGCCCTGGGAGATTCCGACACCCTGGCCGTGGGCGATCGCACGTTTGCCATCGGCAGCCCGCTCGGCTTGGAGCGGACGGTGACGGAAGGAATCCTGAGCACCAAGACGCGGCAGTTGCAGGGCACGCTCTACCTTCAGACCACCACTCAGATCAACCCCGGCAACAGCGGCGGGCCGCTTTTCAACCTTCGAGGTGAAGTCATCGGTGTCACCAACATGAAAATGACCTTCGGGGAGGGCTTGGGCTTTGCCATTCCCGTCGAGCGGGTGAAGTTCTTTTTGAATCACCGTGACGCCTACGCTTACGACAACGACAATCCGAGCAGCGGCTATCGTTACCTCGAACCGCCCAGCCGGGTCAAAAAGGCGAACCCGGAACTGTAGCATCTTCTCGTCGCCATCTTCTTCCGCATGTCCATCCTCCGCGCCCAGCCTCCGGAACATTTGAGCCGTTCCCAGAGCCAAACCAACGCGATTCATGAACCGTCGCGTGGTACCGACGCGCGGCTCGCGCATCCCCACCCGCGCCGCAGCGGGCGGCTCTTGTCTCCGCCTGCCGACGTTGACAGGCCAGCCCATTGCGCCGCGGGCGAGCCAGCGGCTCGTCCCGACCTGGTTCATGGTCCCAAGGCCTGCGCCAAGCGGAAGGGGGCTCTCCCTGAACCGCCAGGTTTTGGAGTGCGGCAGCCCTCTGCCGCTTTCGGAGCGCTCGGCCACAGCAGTTCTCATTTTGACTCAGGACACTGTCCGTTCCACGCAGGTAGTCCCGGCTTCAGCCGGTTTTCACGTGGCGACCGGCTGAAGCCGGGACTACCTGCTTGTCAAAATGAGAACTGCTGGCTCGGCCAGAGCGTCGTAGGGCCGGCGCACTCCAAGGCGCTGACGCGCAGGATCTCGGCCCCGGAAACCCGGCGGCGGGATGGTGACTCCGCCCTCTCGGTCAGCCGCCGGGGAGGCCCGTGGCGAGCAGTGCTGGGGCTGATGGCGCTGGTGGGGCTGATCGGTTTGGCCCCGATCATTCACGCTGCCGTTCCAGCACTCGAACAACTCCTGCCCGCGGATACCGTCGGTCTCGTCTCCGTTCCCGACTGGGACAAGCTCGTCGCCTATTTCGAGCAATCGCAATTTGGACAGCTCTGGCATGATCCGGTCCTGAAACCATTCAAAGACAAACTCGTCAAGGAATTCAACGACGACGTCGTCGTTCGACTGGAGAAGGAGCTCGGTATCAAGGTGGCCGACTACGTCAGTCTGGTCCACGGGCAAGTGACGTTCGCGGTGATTCAGGATCGAGGCGACGGGCGGTCGGACCGGCGGGCGGGGGTTTACCTGTTTATCGACGTCAAGGATCAGGCTGAGCGGCTCGCCAGCCAGATCACGGAGCTGAAGAAGAAATGGGTCGATTCCGGCCAACAGCTCAAATCCGAGAAAATCCGCAACGTCGAATTCATCACCGTCGAGGTCCGCAGCGAGGAACTGAGCCGAACTCTCGAGAAAGTGTTTCCCGCGCCGGAGGACCCCGATGACGCCGCGAAGAAGGCGGCCGTGGACCAGAAAGACGACCGCTTCGAGATCAGTTTCGGCCAGTCGGAATCCCTCCTCATTATCGGCAACTCCCTCAAAGACATTGAGAAGGTTCTAGTCCGGCAATCGGGTGGAACCATCCCGACCCTGAGCGATTTGCCCGCCTTTGAGGCCAATCATAGCGGGTTGTTCCGCGATGCCCTGGTGTTGGGCTGGGTTCACTTCAAACCGATCTACGAAAGCCTGATTCGTCAAGCCGCCGAGCTCGCTCCGGCCGACCAGCCGGACAGCCCGATGATGCCGGGGGCCGACAAGATTCTGGCCGCTCTCGGCCTGGGAGGGCTGGAGACCATCGCCGTCAAGGCCGGCGGCTCTGCGGAAGGGACCTTGGGCGAGCTCTTCCTGGGCGTGCCCGAGACCAATCGCCAAGGGATCTTCAAGATCCTCGTCACCGAGGGGAAAGATTCGAGCCCGCCGCCTTTTGTTCCGGCGAGCTCCGTCAAATTCAGCCGCTGGCGAGTGGATGGCCAGAAAGCCTGGGCCACCCTCGAGGCGATGCTGGCGGCGATCTCGCCAGAAATGACCGCGCTCGTGAAAATGACCCTTGGCACCGTCGGCAAAGACAAGGATCCGGATTTTGATTTTAAGAAGAGTTTCATCGGGAACCTGGGAGATGACTTCATCGCCTACGAGAAGAACCCCCGCAGCTCCACTCTCGCCGATCTGAACACCGCGCCGGCGCTCTACCTGGTCGGATCGCCCTATCCGGAAAAGATGGCCCAAGCCCTGGCGACCAGCGCGTCCATCATGCCGGTGGCCGCGTCCGAAGAACCGCTCAAGGAACGGGAATTTCTCGGTCGCAAGATCTATTCCTTTCCCCTGCCGTCGCTGCCGGGCCCAGGAACCAAAGCCATCGTCAAGCAGAGTTTCAGTTTTGCGGCCAGCGCCGGTTACGTGGCCATGTCCACCGACGCCGCCCTCTTGGAGGAATACCTGCGCACCAGCGAAAACACCGGCAAGGCTCTGCACGAAACCTCGGGCTTGAACGAGGCGGCGCAGAAGGTGGGCGGAATGGGCACCGGTTTCTTCGCCTACGAAAATCATGGCGAGGGCTTCCGCGTCGTTCTCGAGACTCTCAAAAATGACGCCGCCGCCTTGAACAAAATCTTCTCGCTGACTGCCGCCCGCGAGAAAGTCGGCCCGGCGGGCGCGGCTCAGGATATCAAGGAATGGCTCGATCCCGCTCTGCTTCCGCCCTTCGACCAAGTCTCCAAGTACTTCCATATTGCCGTCTATGGCGGCAACGCGACCGCGCAGGGACTGAGCTGGAAGTTGTTTTGGCCGGCACCACCGCAGTTGCGGAAGTAGCCGCCGACAGCCCTGGCTC
>CAYHFE010000274.1:0-9863 GCA_964355375.1 uncultured Verrucomicrobiota bacterium | reverse complement strand
CGCGCCTATCTGGAGGGCGCCGACATTCACGCCCAGCTTCCCTTCGAGCCGGGCATCGTCCCGCCTTTGCTCGATCGCGTCCTGCCCGTGCATGAGGTCGTCCCGGTGGAATTGTATCTGCCCGGCTGCCCGCCTTCGGCCGCCCGCATCCGCGCCTTGCTCGAGCAAGTCCTCGCCGGTCAGACCCCGGTCCTGGCCGGAAACGATATCCAGTTTGGGTGAACGCCATGAACCCGCCGAACATTCCCGGAGATTCCTCTCATGTCTAAGACCATCGTCATCGATCCTGTCTCACGCATCGAAGGCCACGCCAAGATTTCCATTTACCTGGACGACGACGGAAATGTCTCGGACGCACGCTTTCACGTGACGGAGTTCCGCGGTTTCGAGAAGTTTTGCGAGGGCCGGCCCGTCTTCGAAATGACCAGTCTGACGGCGCGCATCTGCGGCATCTGCCCGGTCAGCCATCTCCTGGCCTCGGCCAAAGCCGCGGACCAGATCCTGGCCGTCCGCATTCCGCCGACCGCGGACAAATTGCGGCGCTTGATGAATCTCGGGCAGATCATCCAGTCACACGCGTTGAGCTTTTTCCATTTAAGCGCTCCAGACTTTCTCTTGGGCTTCGAGGCGCCGCCCGCGACGCGCAACGTCTTTGGCTTGATTGCGGCCGACCCCGACCTGGCCCGGAGCGGGATTCGCCTGCGCCAATTCGGACAGGAAATCATCGAGTTCCTGGGCGGCAAGAAGATCCATCCGGCTTGGGCGGTGCCCGGCGGCGTGCGCTCGGCCTTGCCCGAGGCCGGCCACAAACACATTCGTGAGCGCCTGCCCGAAGCCAAGCAGACGACCCTCAACGCGCTGGTTCTCTTCAAGAAGATTTTGGTCAAGTTCGAACACGAAGCGCACATCTTCGGCAATTTTCCCAGTCTGTTTCTGGGCTTGGTCGCGTCCGATGGCTCGTGGGAGCATTACGGAGGCAACCTGCGTTTCGTGGACAGCGATGGCAATGTTATCGCCGATCATATCGATCCGGCGAAGTATCGGGAGTACATCGCCGAAGCGACCGAGAAATCGTCTTACCTGAAGTCGCCCTACTATCGGCCGATGGGCTATCCGCGCGGGATGTATCGGGTCGGACCGCTGGCGCGCTTGAATATATGTTCGAAAATGGGCACGCCGCTCGCGGACCAGGAGTTGGCAGAGTTTCGCAGCCGCGGCCACGGAGCCGTCACATCATCCTTCATGTATCACTACGCCCGCTTGATCGAAATTCTCGCCGGGATTGAATTGATCGAAGCGATGATGGACGACCCCAGCCTCCTGGGCAATCATCTGCGCGCGGACGCCGGCATCAACAAACTCGAAGGGGTGGGGGTCAGCGAAGCGCCGCGGGGCACGCTCTTCCACCATTACGAAGTGGACGACCACGGTTTGATCAAAAGGGTCAATCTGCTCATCGCCACCGGCCAGAACAATTTGGCGATGAATCGCACCGTCGCCCAGATCGCGAAACATTTCATCCGGGGCCCGGAGATTCCGGAAGCGATGCTGAATCGGGTCGAAGCCGGCATTCGGGCGTTTGATCCGTGTTTAAGTTGCTCGACCCACGCCTCGGGTCGAATGGCGCTGCAGATCAGCCTGGTGGGCGCCGACGGCACCGTCCTCCACGAAATCGCGCGCGGTTGAGCCACGCGTGCGGCATTCCCCGCGGAACGCCATGGTCGAACTTGCCACTTTCATCCAGGACATCTACCGAGATACCGACGAGTGGCGTGCGGTCGACGCGATCGCACGACGCCTTCTGGTTGACCTTAGCCTCCCCGCGTCAATAGAGCTGCTGGCGAGTGCAAATCGGCCGGGCGTTTCGAGTGCCGAGGTTCAGGCCACATTCCGCGGTCCGGCGGAGGCGCTCGGATCTCAAACAGAACGCAAGGGCCTCTTTTCGACCTCAATTGCAGGCCTCCGCCCAGACTACTTCCTCCGCCTGGGTGAGACCGGCATTCTTCTCGAGGTCGAGCGCGGCAAGACGACGACAAACAACATGGACCTGCTCGACTTCTGGAAGTGCCACATCTGCGGCGTCGCGGCGTACCTCTTTCTGCTCGTTCCCATCGCGCTACAGCACAACCACAGCATGGCTCCGAAGAAGGAGCTCGCAAGCGTTAAACGGCGTCTCGGGCAGTTCTTTGAACGCGGGAACTACACGAATGTTCGTGGACTTTGTCTCTTCGGGTACTGATCTGCCTAACACCCAACAACGGCATGCAGCGGACAGCGCTTCGCGCCGCCGCTGATGCCGAACGTTCGCTCAAATCTCGACATTCCTCGGTTGATGACTAGATTCATGGCATGCGCACGGAAACCCAGTTCTTGACCGACGCCAGCGGCGAGAAAATCGCAGCGGTGATTCCCATCGTCGAGTACGAGGAGTTGTTGGAGGATCTGAATGATCTCGCCTTCATTGCCGAGCGACGCGATGAGCCACGGGTTTCCCTGGAGGAAGTCGATCGACGCCTGAAAGCAGATGGCCTTCTACCGGGTTGAGTTTCGTGGGTCCGCAGAGCGAGAGTTGCACCGCATTGATCCGCAGATGGTGCCTCGGATCATGGAGGTGATTCGGGGACTCGCGGAGGAGTCCCGGCCACCGGGAACGAGAAAGCTGGCGGGTTCGGAGCACGCCTACCGCGTTCGCGTTGGAGACTACCGAGTCGTTTACACGGTTGATGACGAGCAGAAGATTGTTTCGATTGATCGAGTACGTCACCGGCGGGAGGCGTATCGATGAAGAGCGAACAATGTGTTGCACCGAAGTCGCTGGCAACGCGGTTTTTGATATCAATGTTTACTGGTGGCGACTCGGTGAACACAGGCGTTCTGACTTCCTCCTAAAAACGGACTAACGGCATTTTTTTAATCTGGGATTTCAAGGCCTTCTGCCGGCCGGGCGGAAAGGTGGGTGTTTATTCCGGAATTCTGCCGATCACTAAAGACGAGGCCGGATTGGCCACGGTGATCGGACACGAAGTGGCCCACGCCGCCGCCCACCACGGGGCCGAGCGCATGAGCGAAGAATTAGTGATCAACACGGGCGGGCAAATCGTCGGCAGCGCCATTTCTAAATACGACGCCAAGACGCAAGCGGCCGCCACCACCGTCTATGGACTCGGTTCTCAATTGGGGCGAGCTCTGCCCCACAGCCGCAAACAGGAAAGTGAGGCCGATGAAATGGGGTTGATCTACAGGGCTCGCGCCGGCTTCAATCATGCCACGGTGGTCGGCGAGGGCGCCGTCCACGGCAACCGAGGGCGTGCGCTCCCCAGCTCAACTGAATGGTTACGGCTTAGCGCCCGGGCGGGAAAGTCGATCCGGGCGTTCGCTCAGTTGACCAGTTCCGAAATCGCCGCCCGGAAAACTCGGTTCGATCTTCCCAAATCCTCAGGCAAGAAAAACACCCGGTCTCCCACGATCGCCATCGCTTCGCGTCCCAGCTCGATTCCGTCCTGCATTGGCAACGAAACGGATGACCGACGGATTGCCGATTCGAGAAAACCGGTGAACGACATCAACCGGCTCTGCGGTCCCGCTGCGGCCGGCCCAGGTCCCCGGAAAAGACCCGACGCCCACAAACGGTCGCCACGGATCTTCCAATCCTGGACCGCGAGTCCGGCGCGGCCCTGAGCGCCACTGATCACACCCAGTCCGCGGGGCGCGAGTTCGTCCGCTCGCAGGTTCCGCTGCAAGCGTCCAGCGAAATCCCAAACATAAACGGATTCAGTGTCCCAGCTCGCGCCCAAGACCTGCCGACGTTCCGCCGCAATCGCGACCGCGCCGATGTGATCGTTCACCGGAAACTCGAAGGACGCTCGAACCGCCTGACCGGCCACGAGGTGGGCGATCGGAAAGACCCGAACCAGACTGCGCCCATTCCGTTTGCTCTCGGACAAGGGAATCCAGAGGCGCTGGCCATCCGACTGCATGCCCCCGGGATGATCCAGAGACGTCACCGCCCCGCGCTCATCGACCGGCGTGATGTCCCAGACATCCCAATCCGCCCGGCCTGGAGATGTGCGCAAGAGCAACGCCCGCTTCGGAGTGATATCGTCCCGACGGGCGGTCACATAAAAGTCGCCGTCCACCACCTCCAACCCTTGGGTGTGCGCCTTCGCCGCCTGTCCTTGGACGCGCAGTTCTGGGAGCTGGAGAGTTTCAAACGTCAGCGTCGCGGACCAAGAGGAATGCAGTTGGACCAACAACATCATCCCATAAGCGGACCGTGCCAGGCGCCTCAACATGAAGAAAATCGGACCGCGACGCCGACGCGAGAAACCTGCGGGTGAGTTCATACGGGCCGCAGATTAGGATGGTTGCTCCCGAACTTCAACACCGGCCGAGACTTTGTGAGCAGGCCCACGCGCCGCTCAGATCCGTGGATCGCCACGGCCGAGCAGGGCACCTATGCATCGCCAGGTTTTTGAGTGGGGCAGCCCTCTGCCGCTTTCCGAGCGTTCAGCCAAAGCGTGGCGCGGGCACACGCGCGAGCGAGGGATTTGGAACGGATCCTCACTCGCAGACAGAAATCGACACTCCACTCGACAGCGCCAGAGAGCTGGAGCGCTCCAAGACGCCGGCGCGACATCCTGGGTGCGAGAATGATTCGTCCCCATTTGAAACGGCCACTTTTTCCTTTGGACCCGCCGCCGATTTTGTCAGATTGCCGGATATGTTGCAGTCGCCGCCCGCCGAGGCCGATCTCGCCCCCCCCCGAGCCGACGCCTGGTTTGGGCCGGGACGATTTGCCATCCTTTTGGGCCTTCTGCTTGTGGCGGCGTTTCCCGATGTGGTTTTCGGAGCGCGGACTTTTTTTTACCGTGACTTCGGCATTTTTGGATATCCTTTGGCTCATTATCACCGCGAGAGCTTTTGGAACGGTGAAGTCCCGCTGTGGAATCCTCTGAACGCTTGCGGCCTGCCTTTTCTCGCGCAATGGAACACGATGGTTCTCTATCCCGGCGCGTTGTTTTATCTGATCTTTCCGCTCTCCTGGTCCCTGGGAGTGTTTTGTCTGCTGCACCTTTTTGGGGCGGGATTGGGCATGCATTTCCTGGCCCGGGAATGGACGGGCCACCGCCTGGCGGCCTGCGTGGCCGGTTTGGCCTTCGCCTTCAATGGCCTGACCCTGAGCTGCCTCAAATGGCCCAACAATATCGCGGCGCTGGCCTGGATGCCGTGGGTGGTCTGGCTGGCGGGACGCGGCTGGCGCCACGGTGGGCGTCATCTCGTGCTCGCGGCTCTGGCTGGCGCCATGCAGATGCTCGCGGGCGGTCCGGAGATCATCCTCTTCACCTGGCTCCTGACCTTGGCCTTCTGGGCCGCCGAATGGATCCGGAAGTCGGCGGAACAGCGCGCAGCGGCCCCGCCCAATTTCCCGGCGCCCGACCAGGCCCACCACGCCGCTCTCTCCACGAATCTCCGGTGGGGTGAGACTCCGTCGAACCCTGACTTCTCTGCCGGCCAAAATTCCAGGGCTCGACAGAGTCTCGCCCCGCCGAGGGATGGGTTCAGGAGTTCACTGCGCGAGTTTTTCTTTTGGAACGTCCTCACCTCGGTCGAACCCGGGCGCGGCCGGATCGCCGCCCGATTCGTGCTCCTCTGCCTGCTGGTGGCCGGTTTGACGGCGGCGCAGATGCTGCCCTTTCTCGACCTGCTCCAAGACTCGCAACGCGACGCCGCTTTCGCCGACGCCTCGTGGTCTATGCCGTTGTGGGGATGGGCCAATTTCTTGGTGCCCCTCTTCCGTTGTTTTCCCTCGTACCATGGCGTCTTCGCGCAGTTCGGCCAGTACTGGGTCTCGTCCTACTACGCTGGCATCGGCACGCTGGTCCTGGCCGGGTGCGCTTTGGGGCAGTTTCGCAATTCGAGAGTCCGAGGGCTCGGGATTCTCGCGCTCACCAGCTTGGTTCTGGCTCTGGGTCCTGATGGCTATCTCTACGCTGCGCTCAAATCGATTGTCCCAGCCATTCAAGTGGTCCGATTTCCCATAAAATTTGTGACCGTGACGGCTTTCGTCCTGCCGTTGTTGGCCGCGTTTGCCGTGGCCGACCCGCGTCGCAGACATCGCCCCTTGCTCATTTTAGGATCTGTCTTTTTCGGATTGATCGGCGTTGTTCTTTGGATCGCCCGAACCTATCCCCTGGCCACGGATTTGTGGTCGGCGACGGCGGCGAGCGCCTTGAGCCGAACCGGGTTTCTCGGCCTGACTTTGTGCCTGATCGCTCTGCTCCGCCATCCCGCGGCCCGGACTTGGACCACCGCTCTGGGCTACGGGCTCTTGCTGGTTACCTGGCTCGATCTCGTGAGCCAGGCGCCGCGCCTCAATCCGACGGTGGAACGCTGGGTGTATCACCCCGGCCTGGCGAAAGCGGAGCTGAAACTCAATCCAGAACCAGGCTTGGGAACGACGCGGGCCTTGGTCAGCCCGTGGGCGGATCTCCGGCTCAATCACCTGGCTTTGACCAACGCCGCCGAGGATCATCTTTCGAGCCGATTGTCACTCTTCGCGAACTGCAATTTGCTGGAGGCCCTCCCCAAAATCGACGGCTTCTTCTCGCTCTATCTTCGGGAAGAGAGCCGCGTCCGGTCGCTCCTCTACGCTTCGACCAACACGTCCCTGCCCGGGTTGGCCCGTTTTCTGGGCGTCTCCCAAGCCACGGCTCCGGGCAAAACGATCGAGTGGTCGGTGCAGTCTGATCCTCTGCCGCTCGCGACCGCCGGCCAGAAGCCTGAATTTGCCGATGGCCCCGCGACGCTCCGAGCTCTGGCCGACTCGAGTTTCAATCCCTCGAAGATCGTCTATCTGCCGCTCGAAGCTCGGGGCACGACCACGGCGACCAACGCGGTCAAGGCCGACGTTTCGGTCCGCCGAATTCGGACGCACGAACTTGAGCTCGCCGTCCAAGCGGAAGCGCCGACCTGGGTGGTGCTCGCGCAAGCCCATTATCATCCCTGGCGGGCCTATCTGGGTGGAAACCCGGTGCGGATCTGGCCGGCGAACCACGCCTTTCAAGCGATCGCCGTCCCGGCGGGCCGGCACACTGTTCGCCTCGTTTATGAAGACCGCGTCTTTCAGGCCGGCGCCGTCCTTTCCTTTTCGAGTGTGATTTTCTGTCTGGCATTGTGGTGTTGGCCCCGGAATCGCGAGCGCCTCGTGCCTCCCGCGTCGCATGAAAGCTGAACAAAACTGGTTCACGCCCGCGCGATTCGCCGGGTTGCTGGCCCTGGCCATCGCCGGAGCTTTCCCGCAAGTTCTCCTGGGCTTGCGGACGTTTTTCTATCGCGACTTCGGGGTGCTCGCCTACCCGACGGTTTACTACCATCACGAAAGTTTTTGGCGCGGGGAATGGCCGCTCTGGAATCCACTGAGCAACTGCGGGGCTCCTTTTCTGGCCCAATGGGGAACAATGGCGCTGTATCCGTTTTCACTGTTCTACCTGGTGCTGCCGCTGCCGTGGTCGCTGAATTTCTTTTCTCTCGCCCATCTCTTCTGGGCCGGTCTCGGGATGTACTTCCTGGCCGGGCGTTGGACCGAGGATCGCTTCGCCGCGAGCCTGGCGGGTTTTGCCTTCGTCTTCAGCGGCGTCATGTTCTCCTGTATGATCTGGCCGAATTATCTCGTGGCCCTCGGCTGGATGCCCTGGGTGGTGCTGTGGACAGAGAAGGCCTGGCGCGAGGGAATGCGAACGGTAGTGATGGCCGCACTGATGGCGACGATGCAGATGCTCTCCGGCGTTCCCGAGATCGCCCTGCTCACCTGGCTCCTGATCGCCGCGCTCGGGGTGGAGGCATTCGCCAGGGCGAGCGTGCCGCGACGCCTTCTCATCGGGCGGGTCGGTCTGATCATCGGCCTGGCTGCCGGATTGATGGCGGCGCAGTTGCTGCCGTTCTTCGACTTGCTCGCGCAGTCGCAACGCGAACCGGGGTTCGCCGGCTCCAAGTGGTCGCTGCCAGCCTGGGGTTGGGCCAATCTCCTCGTGCCACTTTTTCGCTGCTTTCTCACGCCGCAGGGCGTCTTTTTCCAGATCGGCCAGGAATTCATGTCTTCGACCTACCTCGGAATTGGCGTGCTGGCGCTCGGATGTTTCGCCGTGCCCATGACTCGTCATCGCCGGACCTGGCTGCTGGGCGGCGTGGCCTTGTTCGGCTTGATCATGGCCCTGGGCGAAAGCGGGTGGCTTTATGGGTGGCTGCGGCGTTTTGTGCCGATTGTGGGCCTGGCGCGTTACCCGGTGAAATTCATGGTCCTGGCCGCGTTCATCTTTCCTTTGCTCGCCGCCCGAGCGGTGCGTGACTCAACCGACGATCAAAACTCCCATGCCAAATCACAAGTCGCGGGAACCTTCAAGCTCTGGCTCGGCACGCTGTTCGCGATCGGTCTTGTTCTCCTCCTGGCAAGGATCTATCCGCTGCCCTACGATGATGGGCCGGCCATTCTCCGGAGCGGCGCCGGGCGGGCCGCGTTTCTCACGGGCCTCCTGGGACTTCTCGTCGTTCACCGTCATCTGCCGTCGCCCCTTCCGCGCCGGATGGCGAGAGTCGCGGTGCTCGGATTGATCGCGCTCGATGTCTTGACTCATGTGCCCTCGCAGAATCCGACGCTGCCCCCGACCGCGCTGGCGCCCGGCATGTGGGAATTAAGCAACCAGACCGCGCCGCCCAAACTCGGGGCCGGTCGCGTGCTGATCAGCCCGTTCGCCGAGCAGCGCCTGCTCCTGAGCGGTGTGCCCAGCTTGAATGACGATCTCCTGGGCAAGCGGCTGGCCCTCTGGTCTAATCTGCATCTGCTCGAAGGAATCCCCAAGGTCAATGGCTCATCGACCCTGCAGATCAAGGCCCAGGCCCAGGTGCAAGCCTTGCTCTACGCCTCGACCAACCGCGATCTGCCGCGATTGGCCGACTTTCTCAACGTCACCTTGGCCACGACGCCCGGCCAAGTCATCGAATGGACGGCCCGCCCGACCGCGCTGCCTTGGATCACCGGTGGACAGAGGCCGATCTTCGCCGACTCCGCGGAGACCCTGAGTGCCCTGACCAACGCCAGCTTCAATCCGCGCGAAGTCGTTTATCTTCCACTCGAGGCGAAGCCACTCATCGGCGTCACACGTCAAACCGTCGTCAAGATCGCCCCCCAATCCATCGCGGCGCAACGGATCGAACTGGAGGTCGAGGCGGACCAGCCGAGCCTGCTCGTCATCGCCCAGTCGCACTATGCGCCATGGCGCGCCTATGTGGACGGCAACGCTACCCCTGTTTGGCGGGCCAATCACGCGTTTCAAGCCCTCTCCGTTCCCGCCGGCCGCCATTGGGTCAGGTTGGCTTACAAAGATGACAAATTGAAATGGGGAGCAGGTGTTTCAGTTCTGACGCTGCTGCTCTGTGGGGTGCTTTGGCTTCGACCTGCCTCCTCGACCACCGTCGGAGCTCGGACGTTCTAATTCCACTTTGCTTTCAAGTTGAGCGCAATTAGCCCTCACCCGTCCTTCGGACACCCTCTCCCATCGGATGGGAGAGGGACGGGGTGAGGGAGCAGTTAGTCTCATCTTGATCGCGAACTGGAATAAGACCAATTGACCTGGCCGCTTTCAGTTGTTGCGTGAAATGATTATTGTGAAATGGTCAGCAGTTCTCATTTTGACTCAGGACACTGTCCGTTCCACGCATGTAGTCCCGGCTTCAGCCGGTTTTCACGTGGCGACCGGCTGAAGCCGGGACTACATACTCGTCAAAATGAGAACTGCTGCGGAACGGGCGTTGGGGCTTTCCATGAACTTGGGTGGGGTGAGACTCCGTCGAACCCTGATTGTTCTGTC
>CAYHFE010000273.1:8725-9871 GCA_964355375.1 uncultured Verrucomicrobiota bacterium | reverse complement strand
AGGGTTCGGCGGGACGCCGAACCCGGCAGGCGAGACGCCCGCGCTCCCCATCGCTGCTTCAGGTTCATGGTCTCAAGGCATGCGCCAAGCGTAAAGGGGGCTTTCCGTAAACCGTTGGTGGTAACAGGGACGCGCGGCTCGCGTGTCCCTGTTTGCGCCGCTCAGCGCGTCGCGGGCGAGCCGACTCGACCACGCATCATTTCGAGTCAGGAAGACCGCGCAGCGGCGCGGGCGGAGGATTGGATTGTGATTGCGCTCCCGGCAATGAGACCGAACTGGGCGGGTGAATTCTTTGGCCGACGGGGGGTGGCATCGGCGGCACTCGTTGGGTGGGCAAGAGGGTGACGAGATTACGCCAGGTTTCCCGTTCGCGCGGCGACATTTCCTGCCAGCGCTCGACGTTTTTCAGAAATTGGGTCCGCTCCTCTTTGGTCAGATCGGCAAATTTCCGGAACGATTCCAGGCACATCTGGCGCTGCGCTGGAGGTAGTTTCTCGAAGGTGCGGAGCGACTGCTCCATCTTCTGCCGTTCGTCATCCGGGAGGGCGTCCAAAGTCCTCTCCTTCTCCTTGGCGGGAAGGTCGAAGAATTGATTGAACTGTTCGTACATTTTCTGGCGGCGCCCGGCGGGAAGCGCGCGCCATTTCTCCATTTGTTCTTCCAGTGACCGGCGGTAACTCTGGGGAAAGCCCTTCAGAATCTGTTCGCGCTGCGCCGGACTGCTGGATTCGAGCCGGACGAAGTAATGGAGAGTCATTTCATTGTCCAGGACGTCCTTTTGCACGTTCTGGGGTAGAGAATCCCATTGTCTGAGCCGCTCTTCGATCAAGCCCCGGTCTTTCTCCGGGATGATGGCGAGCTTCTCGGAGCGTTTTGCCGATGGCAGGTCCATCAAAGGGCGCAGATAGAAATGAAGTTCGACCAATTGGAGGCGCAGTTCGCGCTCGGTCGGTGGCAGTTTCTCGTACTCCTGGACTTTGGCCTGGAGGACTCCCCTCTTGGGCTCCGCCTCAAGGCTCAGGGCTTGATCTCGTTCCATTGGGGTCAAGGCGAGCAGTTGGCGAAAATAATCGACCGGCGAAGCACGCCGGGCGGAGGCGGACGCGAGCGTCGCTGGCGCAATGGGCTGAGCCGACCGGGAATCTT
>CAYHFE010000273.1:0-8625 GCA_964355375.1 uncultured Verrucomicrobiota bacterium | reverse complement strand
GCGGAGGCGGACGCGAGCGTCGCTGGCGCAATGGGCTGAGCCGACCGGGAATCTTCGGCCGCCGGCAGGTTTGTGGCCCACCCTATTCCCGCCGCTCCCCAGATTGACAAAAGCAAGCCACGCATGGGATGACCTAGCGAACTCTCATTGCAGCGCCGCCACCAATTCGATATCCACCCGGAGCGGCACCTGTTCGAGACGTTGAATCGCTTCAAAGTTCTCGAGAATCTCCAAGGTGGGCAGCACGGCGAAGCTGGAGAGAGTCGCGGCGGCGCGGGCCACCTCTTCGCGATGGGAATTCACATGCTGCTGATAGGAAATCAACCCGACCGCGAACAGAGCGGCGGTCAGCGCCAGCCGGCGCGCCCAGGTGAGAGGGAGGAACGGGAACCACCCTCGGGCTGGCCTGACCCGGGAGGTCGGCGGACACTCCCGCTCGACCCGGCGCAGGACTTGGGCGGTGAAATTCGACGAGATGGGCGCATTGGGCAACTGGCGCAAGGCGTGGTTGAGTCCAACGTCGTCCTCAAAGGCCGCCTGCATTTCCGGGTGCTCTGCGAAGTACTGCGCCAACTGCGCCTCTTCCGCGGCGGTCAGTTTGCGACTCAGTCCCGCTTTCAGGAGTTCGGGGTCATCGGGGCGTATCATGTTTCCTTTCTTTCTAAAACCAGGATTGGGGCAAAGTTGCTCAGCTTCCCGCTTCGCGCCAGAAACCGGTCCGTAAATAGGGTTTCAGCCTCTGTTTTAACGTTTCGCGCCCGCGGTGGATGAGCGATTTGGTCGCCGAGAGCGAGCAGCCCAGCACTCGGGCGATCTCTTCGTAGGACATCTCATCTTCGCGGAACATGAGGATGGCGGTCCGTTGATTCTCCGGGAGCGCGGCCACGGCTTGCTCGACCTTGACGGCCAACTCATCCTGGAGGAGGAGATCCGGAGGGGAGAAATTCCGGAGATCCTCGAATTGCCGCAGCGGCTGGTCTTCGTTTTCCGGGTGCGTTGCATCCAGCGATTCGGCGGGATGGCGGGAGCGCCGGCGGATTTCGTTCAGGCAAAGATTCCGCGCGATGGTGAACAGCCAGGTCGAGAACTTGGCTTCGATCCGATACCGATGAGCCGACTTGAAGACCTGGAGGAACACGTGCTGGGCCAGGTCCTCGGCCTCGGTCGCATCCCGCAAGGTTCGAAAAATCAGGTTGATGACGGGCTGTTTGTATTGGTCCACCAAGGTTTCAAAAGCCGACATATCCCCCTGCTTCACTCGAAGCATGAGCTCGGCGTCAGGATCCGGCTGAACGGACGTCATCAATGATCTTATCTAACACCGAGTTTGGCGGAAGTTGGAGAGAATTTCAGCCTTCGCTTGCGTTCGTCCGGAATTGTGACCTATCGTCCCCCCCGATGCGGACCGTCCTGGAAAAGATCGAAGAGGATGCGGCCAAACGTCTTCCTCTTCCGCCCGACCGCCAGCCGAGCAAGGAACTGGCCCGCTACAAGACTTTCCTCAAGGTCGAGAAACACCGTCTGAAAATGTTGCATCGCAACGGGGCTTCCGGCCGCGAGGTGTGCCGGGCGCAAGCGCTGGTGTTTGACGCGCTGCTCCGTCATCTCCTCGAGGCCGTCAAAAACGGACTGCCGCCGATCAAGGGAAGCCCGCCCGCCCTGTCCCTGGTGGCGACGGGCGGCTATGGACGGGGTGAACTCAATCCCCACAGCGACATCGACATCCTGTTTCTCCACGCGGGCCCCATGGTCGTGAACGGCAAAGCCAACGCCTCCATGACCGCCCTGACCGACGGCCTGCTCTACACGCTCTGGGATATTGGGATCAAGGTCGGGCATGTCGTCCGCAGCATCGAAGATTGCGTCCAACAGGCCAATCGCGACATGCAATCCAAAACCGCCTTGATCGAAGCGCGCCTCGTCACGGGGGACCAGGCGCTGTTTCATCGGATGGAAATGGTCGTGCTCGCCAAATGCGTGCGCGGGTCCGAAGACAATTACATCGCGGCCCGGATCAATGATCAGGAGGCGCGGCGGTCCAAGCACGGCGATTCCGCGTGCATGCAGGAGCCCCATCTCAAGAATGGCTGTGGCGGATTGCGCGACTTCCAGAATCTCCTTTGGATGGCCTTCTTCAAGTATCGCGTGCGCACGCTGACGGAGCTGCGGGAGCGCGACCTGATCGGCACATCCGAGCAACGGCAGCTCGAAACCGCCTATGACTTCCTGCTGCGAACCCGCAACGAACTCCATTACCACGCGAATCGCCCCGTCGATGTCTTATCCAAGAGCGTCCAGCCCGCCGTCGCCCACGGCCTGGGCTACACCGATCGCTCGCCGAGCAAGCGCCTGGAAAAGTTCATGCGGGACCTCTACACTCACCAGCGCAACATTTACCTGATCACGCGGACGGTGGAACAGAGGCTGGCGCTCCTGCCCCAGCCCAAGCGGCTGATCTCCTTGCGGCAATTGATCCGCCGCGGACGACAGCGGGTTTTGGAGCAACTGGTCGATGGGTTCCGCTTTCTCGATGGCGAGATTCATCCGATTTCCAGTCGCCTGTTCCGTGACCAGCCCCGCCGTCTGATGCGGGTCTTTCTGCACGTCCAACAGCGGGGCTACCGGCTCCGCTCGGACTTGGTGCAATTGATCCGTAACCACCTGTCGCTGGTGGACCGCGCGTTTCTCAAAGACCAGCACGTTCGGGACACTTTTCTGGAAATTCTGAATCAGCGGGGCAACGTGGCCCCGATTCTGCGCGCGATGCACGAAGTGGGGTTCCTGGGCAAGTACGTCCCCGAATTCGGCAAGCTGACGTGCCTGGTCCAGCACGAGTTTTATCACCAATACACGGCCGACGAACATACCCTCGTCTGCCTGGAGAAGCTCGACCAGATCTGGGAAGCCAAGGATCCTCCCTTCCAGAACTACACCGAAATTCTTCAACGTCTCGAGCGCCCTTTCATCCTTTATTTGGCGCTGCTCCTCCATGACGCCGGCAAAGCCTTGCCCGGAGATTCCCATGCCGAAACCGGGGGTAAGTTGGCGATGAAAGTGGCCAGACGGTTGGGACTCGACGGGGCCACCGCTCACACGCTTCGCCTGGTCATTGAGAATCACCTCTCCATGATTCAGATCTCGCAGCGCCGGGACCTGGATGATCCGTCCGTCATTCGCGCCTTCGCCCAACAAATTCAATCACTGGAAAATCTGGATCTGCTCACGCTCCACACCTTCGCCGATTCGCAAGGGACCAGCAGCCAGTTGTGGAACGGGTTCAAGGATTCGCTCCTTCTGACCCTCTACCGCAAGACCAAGCTGGTGCTGACGGGCGCGACGGATTTTGTGGTTGCAGAGCAAAAACAGCGCGAGCTGCTCGCCGAAGAAGTGCGGGGACTGGTCCCACCGACCTTTCACGACGAGGAATTGGCCGCCCATTTCGACCACTTGCCGGCGCGCTATTTCCAGATCCATACCGCCCGCCAGATTGCGGCCGATCTCGCCCTGGCCCACCGGTTTATGCACCTGCAGGTGGCCGAAGGCGACAAAGGCCTGGAGCCGGTCATCTCCTGGCACAACGAGCCGGATCGCGGCTTCACCGCCCTGCAAGTCTGCACCTGGGACCGGGCCGGCCTCTTCAGCAAGATCACGGGCTGTCTCACCGCCGCCGGCCTGAACATCTTAAACGCCCAGATCTTCACCCGGACCGACGGGATGATTCTGGACACTTTTTTCGTGATCGACGCCAAGACCGGCGCGCTGGCCAAGCGCGAGGAGCGGGACAAATTTGAGCGGTTTCTCCACGAGACCCTGACCAATCCCGTCGATCTGGCCGCGCTGATTGCGCGTCACAAGACGCCCAGCGCCCCTCTGAACGCCTGGGTCGGCGAGCGAATCCCCACGGTCATTCATTTCGACAACGAGACGTCGGATTATTACACCGTGATCGAGATTGAGACGGAAGATCGCCTGGGCCTCCTTTACACGATTTCCCAATCCTTGACCGATTTGCGCCTGGATATCGCCCTGGCCAAAATCTTCACCGAGAAAGGCGCCGCCCTCGACAGCTTCTACGTCACGCGGGAAGACAAGAAGATACGCTCGAGGGAGGAGCAGCAATTCAGCCGGGATCAACTGACTGCCGCCATCACGGGCCTGGACGAAACCTGAGCTACCAGAGAAACGAGGTCAGCTCGGCAATCTGCCGTTCCCCGTCCCTCAGCGTGGCGCGCCACGCGATCAAGTCACCCATGTTCCGATAGGCCTCGCCCCGCAAGCTGAGCGCGGACCAGTTGCCGAACCAGCGGGCCCGGTTGACTGGTTGATCGAGGACGATCGGTTTGTCCGCGCCGGATTGGCTCGTGCGCAATTCCAGACGCAAGACCAAGTCGGCCGAGCGATTGCCCCGGGCTTTCCACTGAACATCGAAGCGGAGAGCCGACCGCTCGTTCGGTCTTTTTCGCAGGTAATGCTGGTAGGCGTCGCGTTCGTAGAGACTGGGTGAGAGCGCGTGCCGCCCTTCCCGGTCCAGATAGTGCGGAAGGACTTTGATGATTCTCGCGTCCGCCGCCACCCCGCCGCCGCAACTCCAGGCAATCAACCAAAGAAACAGTCCGCGCTTGAGCATGGACTGAACCTAGCCGTTCCGGCGGGAAACTCAACGCCGTTTTCTCAGGCGTGGCCCGGCCCGCGACGCGGTAGCGGCGGACGACCGATTTGCTTTCACCGAAGACCCAGGTCAGGGGTTAGCGGATGTCGGTGGAAGTCGAAGGCTGCCTCCGGAAGGTGCTGCAATGGTGCGGAGACGGTGCCAATCCAAGAGAGCCCCTTGATTGAAGAACGTTTGGCCAGGACCAAACGTAGGGCGGCGGCGCGAGGTTCATCCGCCATCAGGGATTGACCATGGATCGCGGTCGCCCCGGTTGAATTCCTGTCGCAGTTCTGAAGTTGCGCGTTTTGTATTCGTCCTTAACCTTCGAGCGAATCCTCTCTCTATGAGCATCTCGAAATCAGGACTATCTCGACGAAAAGCCCTGCGCCTGGGCGCCGGAACGCTCTGGTCTCTGGGTTTGTGGCCCGGAGTCCTTCGCGCGGCCGACGCCGGCTCGGGCGGGCGCTTTTCCTTCATCGCGGTCAATGACCTTCATTACGTCGATGATCAGGCGATGCCATTCCTGACTCGGGCGGGTGAGTTGATGAAGTCGGGCGATCCGAGACCCGAACTCTGTTTGATGGCGGGCGATTACTCCGAGCACGGCACGAAGGAAGAACTGAGCGCCACCCGGGATTTCTTCAAGGGATTGGGAATTCCTGTTTATGGTGTTGTGGGGAATCACGACTACGCGACCCAAACCGACCGCAAGGCCTATGAAGAGATTTTTCCAGATCGGATCAACTACCACATCGAGCACCGCGATTGGCAAGTCGTCGGCCTCGACACCACCGCCGGCCTACGGGCGAGCCGGACGAACGTGTCGGACGCGACTCTGCATTGGGTGGACGAGACGCTGCCCAAGCTCGACAAGCAGCGCCCGACGATCGTGATATCTCATTTTCCACTGGGTCCGGGGGTGGCGAATCGCCCCACCAATGCCGATGGCGTTTTGGAGAAATTCCTCGACTACAACCTCCAGGCGGTGTTTTGCGGTCATTGGCACGGGCAGAGTGAACGTCAGGTTCGGCAAGCGGTCGTGACGACAAACCGCTGTTGCTCCTTCAGCGCAAATAATCACGATGGCAGCAAACAGAAAGGCTTCTTCGCCTGTCAGGCGGCGGAAGGCCGGGTGTCCCGCCGGTTCATGGAAGTGACGTAACCGTTCCTCGGTCGGGGCATGTTTTCCACATCCGGTGGGCGAGCGTCCTCGCGAGACGGCTCGTCAGCAGCCTCGCCCCACCCAAACTGGACATGACCCGTTCGTTCCGGGCCTTGAGCCCATGAGGGATGGTGCGGTCGGTTGGCGCGAGCGGAGCGGAGAGCCTATCGTTTGGCGCCTTCCTTGGCGGCCATCTTACGAATGGCTTGGGCCGTCAACTGCAGAATCTTCAATCCTTCGGGCCGATCCAAGGCCGCGCCGCATTCGTCGAGCTTGGACCAGCAACGCCGGGAAAGCTCTTGGTCGGTGGCTGCAGTCGCCACGCCGTGATCTCGGACGGCCCCGGCCAATTCCCTCAAAACATTGAGTTGGGCAATAACGTCGGCGACGAGTTTCTCCCTCTCCGGAGCGGGCATGCCGGGCAGATCGCTTTCCTTGCGGCTTAGCGTGGAACCGGCGCGAATAGCCGGTGCGCTCTTCCAGTCGATCTCGATGAAGCGTTGAACGGCTCCAGCGTGATTTCCGGTTTGCCACTGGGACAACGCTTCCTCCAACGGCGTCGCGGAAGCGGTCGCCGGAGATGATTGATTTCGGTCGGGTCCGGAATGCGCCGGGTTCTTTTCGCCGCAGCCGGCTGTCAAACCGACCGCGAGCGCGATAATTCCTAAGATTTTGTCGATGGGTTTCATTTTGGTTTGAATTCAAGGTGATTCATGTTTGGCCTTCAGCCATGTGGCGGCGGCACCTTCACCGTAGAGTTTCACGCGCTCGAGGTAGTTAGGCAGCTCGGCGTCGCTGAGACCGCGGAGCAGCGGCAACAGCGACTTGGCAAGGCTTCTGAACGTGGCTCTCTGTTGCTCGACGTCCGCGGATACCTCTGCCAGGGGCCGTCCAAACGGATCCTGTCCTTTTTCAAGATCAAGTTGTCGAAGAAACGACCACTCAACCTTGTTCCCGACGAGCTGACTCATGAGTGTCTGGCTGCCGCCCCCCGCGCTGAGATGACCGCCCAACACGAGTCCCATTCCGGCCAGCGCATCGGCCGCGGCGGTGTCGCCCGTTTGGCGGAGCTGCTGGGTGGTGTCCTGCATGGCTTGGGCCAGCTTCTGCATGGGTTCAAGATGGGGAACCTGGGAGCAGGCTTGAAAGGTCGCGACCTTTGCTTCGTCGGCCTGGCGTCCCGCGCTGGTATGCAATTCTTCGACGGCCTGCAGGGTCGGCGCCAGCTCGGCGCGGAAGACGGGCTTGCGCGTGGCTTCCGCCAGCTCCGTCATCGCCTGGGCCGATTGCCCGGAGTTGAAGTGGTCGAGCGCCGAGAAATACCAAGCCAGCGCATTGTCCGGCGACGAGGCCTTATAGGCGTCGATCCATGGGCGGCGCACGGCCGCGAAGTCCGGGGACGAGATGACCGCGTATTGAACGTCCGGATCGGTGGGAAAGCGCGACGCCGCTTCGTTGAGATAGGCCAGGTTCGTTCCAATTCGGTGGGCGGCCAGCAAACTTTCCGCATTGCGCTTGTTTTGATCGAGGTAGGATTCGATCTGAACCGGCGTAAACGGGGGCAACATCGCGGCCCGAAAGAGCAGGCGTGCGGGCTGCGCGGCCGCCGGAGACGGAGGCTGCAGCGGTGTGGGTGGGGATGGCGGCGAGATCGATTCCGTCGAGCCGGCGGGTGCTTCCACGGGCGTGGAGGCAACGGGCGGATTCGGATCCGGCGCGGAGTGCCGCATCATGACGAAAGGCAGAAGGACAACCCCGACGCCAAGAACGGCCAGCAGGGAAGCGGTGGACTTGCTCATAAGGAGGGCGTGGGTGAGGACCGTGATGAAACCCGGGGAACCGGCCGCGGCGGCGGCCAGCGCGGCACTCGCGAGAGAGGAGCCGATGCCAACCGGAGCCGCTTGCACGGCGTGCGCGGCCAGAACGGCGCCGAGCGAGCTTGAAGCCACCTTGACGCCCCGCCGCGCGAAGTGATTGCGCAACGTCTCGAGCGCCCGGGCGACGCGCTTCTGCGCCGCGTCTTCGCTGATGCCCAAGGCCGTTCCCACCTCGCGCCAACTCCGTTCGCGAAAGAATCGGAGCACCACCGCATCCTGGTCGGCGCGGCCGAGCTTGGTCATGGCGTCATCGAGCAACGGGGCGATCGCCACCCACACGGAAGACGATTCGTCACGGGATTCGAGCCAGTTCATGGCCTGGGTTTCGCGTTGGCGGCGGCGTTGTTCGGCCCGGATCGCGCTGGCGGCCTCGTAACAGGTCGCGCGATAAAGCCAGCCCGGCAGCGCGTTGCCCTGGCGGATGGAAGGGGCTTTGCGCGCCAACTGAATGAACACGGCTTGGGCCACGTCCTTGGCCATCTGGGACTCACCGACCCGCCGCAACGCGGTTGAATGAACCAAGTCCAGGTGCCGCTGAACCAAATCCGCGAAGGCCGCGTCGTTTCGGTTCTCGACGTATTCCCGCAAGAGCTCACGATCTTCCATGGTTTCTGTTCAACCTAAAGCCGCCGCTCAAAGGATGAAACCGACAGGAATTTGGACCGTTTCCCGCTCTGGTCCATTCACGTGGGCCTGGAAGCGGGCAGTCTGGAGAGAATCGTGAGTCGGCAATCGATTCTGACGCGGCCGGAACGACAGATACCATCGGTTCATTGGCGCAGGGCGGCAAAGCCAGCCTGCTCAAAGTGTCCGTCACGAGTCAAGGTTTCGCGGATCCGTTCATCGCTCATGACGAGGAAGGAACGACATTCCGTCGATGACCCCAAAGCAAAACACATGGTCGGCGCAGCAGTTCTCATTTTGACTCAGGACAC
>CAYHFE010000272.1:0-9892 GCA_964355375.1 uncultured Verrucomicrobiota bacterium | reverse complement strand
TCCCGCAAAAAGACTCAAAATCTTTCGATCAAGCGGAATTACCGAATGTTTACCAGCGGATTTATACTCTGAATGACGCAGGTGTATTAACCTGTGGCGACACCGCCACCGGTCAGCGTCTTTGGCAAATCCGGCTCAAAGGCCCCTTCAGCGCCACGCCGCTGGCGGCCGGCCAACACCTCTATTTCGTCAATGAGAAAGGCTTGGCCCAGGTGGTGGACCCAACCAAGGGAGAGGGCGAGGTCATCGGGGAACTCGATCTGGGCGAAGCGATCATCGGAACACCTTCGATGGGCTCGGGCGCAATTTTCTTTCGAAGTGACGGCCATCTTTGGAAGCTCAGCAAGTCCTGAGTCGGTGGCAAGGATTCAATGGCGTGCAGCCGGAGCGTGACGGGCTTTCTCATTCCAATTTGCGATCAAGATGAGACTAAATGCTCCCTCACCCCGTCCCTCTCCCCTCGGATGGGAGAGGGTGTCGTAAGGACGGGTGAGGGCTCATTCCGCTCAACTTGAAAGCAACGTGGAATCAGTTGGAACAATCCTGCGAATACGTTATGAGCGTGCCCGACTTGGAGCAGCGCCTGCACATGTCGCGCGAGTGGGAGCGAACCAACAAACCGAAGGTGAGTGCGACCGGGCCGCTCGATCCGGCCAGCCCCAAGGCTGACATGGACAAGGTCCGGCTGATAAAAAAGGCGCAGCCGCCCGGAGGTGGCTGCGCCAGTCGGAAAGGGTCGCCAGACTAGGGCTTCTTTAATGCCGCTTCGGCCGCGGCAAAGTCGGCCTTGGCTTTCATCACTTCCTCGGACGCTTTTTGGCGGTTTTTGTCGGTTTCCTGAAAAATCGTCATCGCTCCCGCGTGAGCGGCCTCCGCTTTGGCCTTGGCGGGGTTGGGCTTGACGGGTTCGGAAGCAATCCTTTTGAGATCGGCCTCAGCATCCTGAGCCCTTTTCTTCAATCCAGGCAAATCCTTGGCGATCTGTTCAGCCTCGGCTTGATCTCGTTTCAATCCGGCTTCAAACAGGCCCAAGTCTTTGACGGCTTTCTCGACAACGGCGGCGGGCGCCTTCTTTTGCTTCATCTCGTCGATGCCCTTCTTCATCGCGTCCAGACCCCTTTTCCCGGCGTCGATCTTCGCGGCCAACTCTTTGTTTTTCCCTTCGACGGCAGCCAGCTTGCCCGTCACTTCCTTGATGCGCATCTCGGCGTCAGCGCGGTTCCGGGAGTCCGGCGGTGCGCCAGCCGGAACGGTGTCCAATTCCTTCTTGGTCTGATCCAGCTTGCCTTTCGCGTCGGCCGCGCGCTTTCCGGTTTCTTCCAGATTCTTCATCGCACCGTCGAGGCGTTGCTTCGCCTGGGTGACTTTTTGAATGGCTTCCGGCGAGGGGCCTTTGGGTGCGGCTGCGGGTGCGGGTTTCGCGGGATCGGCTGCTGCGACCAGCAGCACGGTGGAGAGAAGCGACAAAGTCGCAGCTTTTAGGTAGTTCATGCGGTTTGGGTTTGAATGGTTAATGTTCTGAGTTGTTAATGTTTGCTTTAAGCAGACGTGATTGTATTAACGCTGCCGCGGGCTGGCAAGCTAGTTCTATTCCATCTCAGATCTGCAAAAGACCGAGCCGTTCAAACCAGGTTCAAGCCACGGGGCGGCGGTGCCCCCGTCAGGATCGAGGACAAAGCCGGGCCAAGCATCTCGAGAGGAGCGTCACTTTGAGTTGGGAGTAGGCCGGTGGCGCAGGCCCAGGCTGTCCCGGAGGCTTCCGAAGACGCTCTTCATCTTGTTCAGGATCTGTTCCGCGAAACCCTGCTGGGCCACGATTTTTTCCTCCGCCGAGAGTTTGTCCAGGGCCGCCAGACCCTGGCGGCGTTGCGCCACGATCTGTGAGATGTTCACGGCAATCTCCGGTTTGTGGGTCAAGACCAATTCCAAGTCTTCCTTGCCAATCTCATAAACCACCGCGTCGGTCACGGCGACGACCGTGGCGGAGCGGGGCTCGCCGGTCAGGAGGGACATCTCCCCGAAGAATTCCCCTGGCTCGATCGTCTTGACCTTGATTTGTTTCTTCCCGCCTTCCACATCCGACCGCACCTCGAGCAAACCTTCCACGAGGACGAACATGGAATCGCCCGGCGCGCCCTGGGTGACGATGGCGGTACTGGTGCGAAACATCCGCTCGGTCATCCGCCCCGCCAGCCGATTGATGTCCTCCTGCTCCAAGGTCGAGAAAATCTCGATCCGCTTGACCAGAGCGGAGCGGTCGCTGACCCGATCCAATTGGCGGGGCGGCATCTCGGCGTAGTAGATATCTTGCTTGTCGTAGGCCAGCGAGATGCCGGCCTGGTGAAGGTGTTTGAGGATGGTCGTAATGACGGAGTGGTAAACCACCTCGGGATTTCGTTCGGCCGGCTTGGACCAGAAGCGGACCTGGTACTCGACGCCCCGGCCGCTGACTTTGCAGGCGTTGACCGTGGGGCTGGGAACCTCGAGCACGCCCCAGGCGGCTTTCGCGCCGGCTTGAAGCACTCGCAGGGCGCGTTCGGGCGGCACATCGAAATCGAGGCTGAAGGGGATGTCGAAACGGCATTTGTCTTCGGGCTCGCTGTAATTGGTGATGAGCATGGCGCTGATCTCGCTGTTCGGAATCACCAGGTAATTGTTGTTCATGGTGCGGAGGCGAGTGGACCGCCAGCTCACCTCGATGACGGCGCCTTCGAACGCCTGCATGGCTCGAGGGTGGATCTTGATCCATTGCCCAATCTTGAAGGGTTGATCCACGTTCAGGGCGATGCCGCAGAAGACATCCGCGATCATATTCTTCAGGGCAAATCCCACGACCAGGCTGACGATGCCGGAGGTGGCCCAGAGGCCGGTGACTGACTGGTTGAAGACCAAGGCCAGGATGGAGAATCCAGCGACGATGAAGACGGTGGCGGCGACGATGTCCTTGAGCAGCCGGGGAATCTTGGCCCGCATCCGCAGTTCCAGCAATCGCCAGACGAAGACCTCGATCAAGCGCACGACCAGCCAGGCAATGCTCAAGCCCAAGGCGATGCCGATGACATAGAAAAGGATGCGCTGGGTCACATCCAAAGCCTTGGCCTTCCGTTCAAAAAGCCAGCTCCAACCCGGCACCAGAATGATGCAGAGCGTGATCGTCGGCCAGCTCAGCTTCTGTAGGACGTGTCCCAGCTCGGTCAGGAGGGTCGGGCGATTCGGGGCAGGGATCGGGCTCATCGGGGTGCGGGCAAGATCAGCGGGCGGATTCGGACTTCGGTTTTGGTAAAGCGACTTCCATTTCCTGGAGAGCTTTTTCGATGAGTTGAAGCGTCACTTCATAATATTTTTCGATCTGAAAGAAATACTGCGCCACTTCCGCATCGACCGGATGGAACTGATGCGGCTTGGGTTCGGGCATCAGCAGGACCTTGCCCAGGCTGAAATTGGAGAGGGACATCTGGCTCTCGCCGCCGTTCAAAGCGACAATCTTCTTCACCAGGATGGCGCGCTGGAGCCGCACCAGGTCCGACTGATCGCGGAGCACGATGGTGAATCGCGCCCGCCCCTGTTCATCCGGTTGGTTCAGATCCCAAAGTTGTTGGTTCCAGGCTTTCTGGTCTCGGCACTCGACTCGGCGGATCTCCGGGATGGGCACGGTGAGAGGCCGCTGCCACGCCCCTTGGGACGAGGCGGCGTGAAACGTGATGGCGAGCGCGTGGCCGGTGTGGTTGGTCAGGAACGAATTAAAATCCTTGGTTCCAGCCACTCCCGCCAGGACACGTTCCAGAAACTGCACATTGAACCCGCCGGCGGCCTGCTGGCTTTGGAAGACGATGAGACGGTCCCGGGTGACATGCGTCTCGAGCCACTTCTGGTTGGGCTGACCTTTCTCCGTCGAGAGCCGGCGCACCACTTCCCAGACCATCCGCCGGACCAGGATGCTTTCGCCGGGAATGCGATCTTCAGTAAACTGATTGTAGGGCTCCACATAGGCCAGGCGGAAGTTCTCCGTGAGCGCGCGGCGCGCGGCGGCCCGATAATGCTCCAGCCGCGGGTTGGCCGTGATGAATTTCAAATCGAAAATATCCTCGGACCGAATCCGATAGGTGTCCCGGAAGAGCTTGTTCCCGAATTCGTCAAAGCGGTCCTCATCCTTGGGCAAGTACTGGCCCATGGTGCCTCCTCGCTCGGGCTCGAGAATATGGGGGGTCAAGACGATGATGACCTCGGTCTTTTTGTTGAAACTCCGCTGGGAACGAAAGAACACTCCAAGATAGGGGATATCGCCCAGCAAGGGAATCTTGTCCCGGGCGGTGGTGGATTCCTTGCTGACCAAGCCGCCAATGATGAACGGCGTGTTGTTGTCGATGCGGGCGTAAGTCTGGATGCGCCGAGTCGCCATGGTCGGGGCGGCCGCCAGGAGCGCCCCGCTGGAGGACTTCAATTCCAGGTCGGCCCCCGGCACGCGCGAGGAAACGATGGTGTCAATGAGCAGACTCACCTGGTCGCCATGCTCATTGCAACGGGGCATGACGTTGAGGGAGATGCCGGTGGCCAAATACTTGAAATTGAAAGCGACCGTGCCGGGCGCGGCAAAGGCCCCGGGCTCTTGCTGGCTGGTGGCAATCGGGATATCCGTCCCGACGCGGATGGTGGCCTGCCGGTTGTTGACCGTGAGCACGCTCGGTCGGGACAGGACTTCCGCTTTCTTGTCCTGGACCAAGGCTTTCAAGCGGGCCACCCAGTCCCGGCTCAGGTCTTTCGCCGTATCGACGTTGAACTGCATGGTGGCGGCGGCGGCCCCGGGGGTGGCCAGCGAACCGGCCAGCCATTCGAAGTTGCCCCCCTGAAACTGCCATTGGATGCCCAACTCCTTCAAACCCTCTTCGTTAATCTCCAGCACCATGCCCTCCACGAAAATCTGCCGATCCGGCCGGTCGATCAACTCATCGAGCAGTCGCCGGACTCGGCCGAACTGCTCCGGGTGCGCCGGGTGAAAGATCACAATCAGTTGAGAGGTCGGCGCGGTGTTCACCTCCCCCGGCAGCGGAGTGGCCACCGACGGAGTCAGCGACAGATCGAACGCCCCTCGTTCCGTTTTGCCTTCCGCTCCCACCAGCGACATGCGGTTGGTGTTGACCGAGGGCATCGCGGCCACCACGGGCAGTTTCTCGAATTCGATCGGGGTGGACATTTGGGACACGTCCTCGAGGGTGGTCACTCCGAAACCCTTCAGGGCGGCCAAGGCTCCGGTCACATCGGTGTAACTGAGGCGGATGAGCCGGCGCGTCACGTCGTCGCGCCCCAAAGCCTTCTTGCCCTCCGCCAGCGAGGCGAGGAGGGCCTCGACCAGGGGCGCGATTTCGTCCATGTCCCCGTTCTTCTGCCATCCTGGAACGGTGGCGTTCGCCGTCACGATCACGCCCTGGGTCCAGAGCTGGGTCGGTTGCGAGAGAAAACGTCGATGCGCGAGGCGCAGGAGCGCGACTCCGTCCGGCGCGGCTTTGGCCAGGGCGAACCCATCGATCAGGCCCTCGGGGAGCGCGGGCAACGACTTGAGCTCATCCGCCGTCGCCCGGCGGTAGCCTTTCTCCACTTGGAGCTTCAACTGCAGACCGGAGAGCAATTCCTCGATTTCGGTCGAGCTCAACTTGGGCAAAGCCGTTAATTTGGCTGACTCCATGGGCGAAGGCGTTGCCTTGGCGCTGGTCTCCGCCCCGGGCCCTTCCGCCTGGACCGCGGCTTTCGTCGGGGCCGGTTCAGGAGCGGGCGCAACCTTGGTCTCAGGTTCTGCCGGAGCCGGTTTGCTTCCGGCAACGGGTGCCGCCGCGGCCAGCGGGGGGCTGGAGTGATCGAGCTGTCGGGCGAGTTGCGCCAGGCCCTGGTCCCGCGCTTCTTCGGTCAAGAGCCCCTGACTGATGCGCGGTTGGTCCACTTCGAACGACGCGGTCGAGGTGGACGACGACACACACCCGATCGTGGACAGGAAGACGATGGAAGCGAGGATCAATTCTGCTCGAAAGGGACGGTGCCTGACCGGGCGTAAGGTCCGAAGCGGGTTCCGGTTTGGTTGATTCATGAATCTCAGTTGGCTCACAGACATAGGCACCCCAGCGAGACAGGTCGGCCTTGGCAGAAGCAACAGACTGCTCTCTGGCCCGCTCGTGCTTTGGCGGCTCCGCGGCAGTTCTTATGACTCTGACTTCGTGACAACGCTCGCCTTCGCGAGGGAGGCCCTTCACGCGCGAGACATCTTATAGTTCCGCACCGTGCCTCTTGTCAGCTACATTGTGGATGGCTTCCCCAGCCGGATGAAGAGCGAAATCCTCCGTGGGGCGAGCCCATCAAGGCTGGGATTCGTTGGCGCTTTTGTCCGTCAGTCTTCGGACCAGCCAGTCTTCGAAGCCAGAGAGGCTCTTCCAGGAGGTCGCGACATTCATCGGAATGCCCTCGGCTGATTCCCGAGTGAAGCCGTCCCCGGTAACCCGGATCTTGAGGCGCTCCATCACGCAGAGATCGCTGGTGAAAGCGAGATAGATGGCGACGCAATCAAAGAGAGTGCTGCTGGCCACCGCCGCGTCGTGCCCACGTTCGTTATGGGCGTTGTTCCAGTCACACCAGGCGCGGTAATTCTCCATCAATCCTCGAGCGCGCGGAGTGGTGCTTTCCCGCACCGCCGCGTATTTCGCGCCGGTCAGTCGCACCAGGCCACAGGTGTCGAGGGGCGTGATGGTGATGTTCCAGGGGGCGGACAGCGCTTTCTGGCAGGCCGGGGCGGCGGCCTTGACGTTCCATTCCGCGGACGGCGTTTTGGAACCTCCGTAGCCGACCCGCACGCTGCCGTGCATGCCGATGAACCGGGCTTTCTCGGCGATGCGCGGCTCTCGTTGGAGGGCTTCGGCGATATTGGGAACCGGGCCGATGCAAATGAGCGCGACCGGCTCGGGCGATTTCATGATGACGTCAATGATGGCTTGGATGCCATCGCGGTGGACCTGTCCGGGGTAGCGATCCAGGTTATAGCCCTCGATCCATTGGGCTTGCCTCATCTTTTGATCCGCTTCGAATTCGATGCCCAAGCCCACCGCGATGTCAGTCCGTTGGGCATTCTCCAGCAGCTTGGCCAGAAGCCGCGCCCGGTAAAGGGGTTTGCCGTAGTCACCCACCACGAGCTTCAGGTCGAGCTCGGGCGATTGCAGCGCCAGCGTCAGCGCCCACGTGTCGTCAATGTCATCGCCGATATCCGTGTCCAAGATGGCAGGGATTTTGGCCGCGGCCGCGGTCGAGATTATGGCCAGGGAGGTCAAGAGCGCCCAGGCGAGGAGAGAGGGTGATCGTTTCATGGTCTTTGCATTTTGTCTTCAGTCTGGCGTGGCCTTTCCAGGCCCTCAATCCGCCTCTCCCCGAAGGAGACGCAGGAATGCATTTGACGTCGCCGATGGGCTCACGATTCAGGAAACATCCCAGCGCGGGGACCAAGGCCTCCCGGTGGGAGAGGAAGAGGGTCTGGTCCGCGAGTCAGCGGGCTTGTTGGACGAAATTCGTGACCTGGACAAGGGTCATGGTTTGGCGGAGTTCCTTGCGCACCTCTTCAATCCGCATGGTGTTGACGGGATCAATCGCGATGCTGAATTCGTCCAAACAAAGGATCTCCGGGGAGAGCGCGCGGGCCAGCGACCGGGAGTCGCTGGGTCTGACGAGGGGAAATCGGGCGCGAGTATTCGCTGAAGAAACTTTTCTTCGGAGTGACACTGAGATCGGAGAAGATCGCCAAACCTTCGTCGGCCGCCAGCGACATGACATGGCTTTGGCGAGGCAGGGAACTGAACGAAACCCGCTTCGCCATTTTGGTCGAATGTTGATCGTGCAAGTGGCGCAGTAGTATAGAAAATCAGTATAGAAAAATCGATTTCGGAACTCGCGCGGAAGGGGGCAGTTCATAGGGCGTTCTCAGGTTCCTCTCGTCGAAAGATGCAACCGTCCACACTCCGTGGAAGGATCGGGCATTGACGACAGATTACCGACGGGCCAATGTTGAAACATGAACACCGGTCTCGGTTTGCTTGAGGTTTTCTCACAGGACCCGGAAGTGATGAGCGGTGCGTTGGTCTTTAAGGGCACGCGCATCCCCGCACAGACTTTCTTCGATCACCTGGATCACGGTGGCACGTTGGAACAATTTCTGGAGTGGTATGACGGCGTGACCCGCGAGCAATTGGAAGCGGCTGCCGAAGTCCGTGCCGCGCCCGCCTCGCAGCCTTGAAAATCCTTTTCGACCAGGGAGTAGCGAAACCGTTGAGGAAGCATCTCGCTGCTCACGAGGTGCAGCGTGTATCAACTCGGATGGGCAAAAAAGAGAAACGGCGAACTGCTCGCACTGGCAGAAGCGGCCGGTTTCGACGTGTTCGTCACAACGGATCAAAACCTTCAACACCAGCAGAGTTTCCGCGGCCGGAAGCTGGCCATATTTGTTTTGGGCCGGGGCAATTGGCCGGAGATCAGCCCATATGCGTCGCAAATTGCGGCGAAGATCAACGCCATCCGCAGTCTCGGCGTTTACTTTTTCTCCATTCCACCGGAGTGATTGAAAGCCAAATGAAGGAGAAACTGCCATGTTGACGGTGGAGGCAATTACAGGGACGGCAAGGTCGAACTGACCGAGAAGCCCATGCAAATCAAAGAAGCCAAGGTTCTCGTTACATTCCTTGAGCCGGGAGTAATCGACCTACGAGCGCGCGGCATTGACGAAGCCCAGGCGGGGGATCTACGCGCACGCTTAAGAACCTTTGCTGAAGATTGGGACCGTGTGGAAGACGCGATCTACGATGAAGACCCGGCGCGGGGAGGTTGTCTTGGTCCTGTTCCCCAACTCGGACCTTCGCACAGCCAAACGCCGACCGGCTTTGGTTTTGCAGCGCGACGGTCTTGACAGCGGTTTGGCGCAGACAATCGTGGCCATGATTTGCAGTCCGGCCTGGATCGGTCACCCGAGCAGAATCGTTGTCGCAGCCAGTTCTGCGGAAGGGCGCGCGGCCGGTTTGCGCCTGGATTCGGTGATCATGACCGACAATCTTGCCACGGTCCTCGATTCGGAGATCGATTCGGTTCTCGGCTGTCTGACGGACATTGCAGGGCTGGACGCTGCGCTCAAGCATACGTTGGCGTTGACGTGATTCGACCGGCGAATCGAAAGCCCATCGTGAACCTGCGCCATCGCAGATGCTCTGGCGTGTGCTGGACCGCGCCGAGGTTGTCCCGAAAAGGCGGATACGCGTTACGCGTCTCTAAACCCGGAATAGTCTCCTCAAAACGCGGCAAGGAGTTTTCTTCCGTGCTGAAGTAATCCGAAGTGCTCCTGAGTGCGCTCGTGTCGGGCCGCGGCTTCGTGTCCCATTCAGAGGGTGGAGAATGCGGCCCGATGAAAAGTCTCGAAACAGAAGTCAGTGGGTCAAAGGCTGAGTCAATCAAGCGGGTGTATCAACTCCGAGATCCGGCAATTCGGTTCCAAGCCAGCCAGCTCGATTCGTCGGATTACGCCGGAAAGGTCATCTATCGGAAAAGCTGCCAGGTCGGGCCAGACGCCGGAGCGAGCGCGGAGCGCCGCCCGGCGTCGGCCCCCGTGGGCTTGTCTAAGAGCCTGTTTTAAAATTGAAAAGGGTCCTGCGGCGAGGGATTTTGGCTGCGGCCAAGGCGGCGAGACCGGAGCATCCCCGCAGCGGGCTGTGACGGTCGAGCCAACGCTGGCCGCAGGCAAAAGACCCGCCGCCCGGAGGGTTTTCGCGGAAAAGGCCGCTGGGCTTCGTTGCTCCTCGGTCACAGACCGCTGGCGGGTATGCTCCCTTACCGGGACACCTTTCGCTTAGTGCTCCATTTTATCGAGCAAAAGAGCCACCGG
>CAYHFE010000271.1:0-9930 GCA_964355375.1 uncultured Verrucomicrobiota bacterium | reverse complement strand
CGCGCTCTCTCGCGTGCCGCGGTCGGCCTGTCTGCCGAACAGGCAGGCGCCCTCGCCGACCACACTGGCGCGTTCGAAAAAGTCACCGTTGAGCACTGAATCGTGCCCCAGTTCCGACCGGCGGGGCGCCGGTCGGCACACGCGAGGGCGCGTGTGCTCCCCAATTCCGACTGCATCGTTACGGCTGAGCAGACCGTTACAGAACTCTCCTCTTGGACTTTCTTGGGTCGCGCAGCCGGGCCGAGGGATGGCGCGCGGCGGAGGGATGTTCTCTCTGAAGGGGCCGGCGGCGATCTTGGGCGATTTTTCGCGTGACACTCCTGCTGGAGCTCAATCCAAGTGTTCTAGAGCACTATAACACTCGCGATGGAAATCCGCTTGTCACTCGGCGATGGAGTCCCGGTTTACCGGCAGATCGTGAACCAGGTCAAATACCTGATTGCTTCGGGTCGGCTGGCGCCCGGTCAGGAGTTGCCGGCGATCCGCACGCTGGCCGAACGCCTGGTGATCAACCCCAACACGGTCATTCATGCCTACGCCGAGCTGGCCGGGGAAGGCATCGTGGTGAGTCGCCATGGCTCGGGAACCTACGTAAGCGAAACCGCTCCGCCCCGGTCGCCCGCCCAGGCCACCAAACTCCTGCGACCTAAAGTCGATTCTCTGCTGACGGACGCAGATCATCTCAAGGTGGATCTCCCCGAGATTCTCGAACTGGTGCGCCAACGCCACCAAATCCTCAAAAACAGCAAAACGTTATGAATACAAATCCCTCCTCCGATCCCGTGGTCCGAGTCTGTGAGTTATCCTGCACTTTCGGATCGAAAGCCGCCCTGCAGAATGTGTCCCTGGAAATCCCTCGCGGAGTCGTGCTTGGGTTGGTCGGGGCCAACGGCGCTGGCAAAACCACCCTGATCAAACACCTCCTGGGACTCCTGCGAGCCCGCCACGGTTCCGTCCGGGTGTTTGGCCTCGATCCGGTCAAGTCGGCGGTGCAGGTTTTGGGGCGACTGGGCTACCTCTCCGAGGATCGGGACCTGCCACCCTGGATGACGGTGGGCGAGCTGCTTCGCTACAGCCGGGCGTTTTATCCCCGTTGGGACGCCGGCTATGCCGAGGGACTCCGTCGTCGATTCCAACTCGTGGAGACGGCCCGGATCCGTCATCTCTCCAAGGGGGAGCTGGCCAAGGCCGGTCTGTTGGTCGCGCTCGCGCACCGCCCGGAGCTCCTGGTTCTGGATGAACCCAGCTCCGGGCTCGACCCGATTGTGCGACGGGCGATGCTCGAAGCCGTGGTGCGCTCGGTGGCCGAGGAAGGGCGCACCGTGCTTTTTTCCTCGCACCTGCTGGATGAGATCTCCCGTGTCTCCGACCGCGTGGCGATGATTGCGCAGGGCCGGCTCGTCTTGGAAGGTCCCCTGCATGAAATCCTGGAATCTCACCGTCGCCTGGTCGTGCGGTTCCCGGCGGAAGGCTCCGATCCCGGAGCGCTCCCCGGAGTCTTGTCAAGGGCGGGCGGGCCGTTCGAGTGGACCCTGATCTGCAATGGCGGCGCGGCGGCGTTGCGCACTTCCCTCCGGCAGGCGCAGGCGAATGTGCTGGAGGACTCCGCGGCGACCTTCGAGGAGATTTTCCACGCCCGGAATAGCCCAGTGGGTCTCCCTTCGACATCGAGCAGTGACCGCTCAACCCTTCACGAATTCTCGTCATGAAAAATGCGTATCAAGCCCTCGTGTGGGAACAGGTATGGAAGAATCGCGTGGTCTTCCCGCTGCTCACACTCCTGCTGGTCCTGGGAGCCTGGCTGACCAACCTCCTGGTGGGAGCCGACCCGACCGTGTGGTGGCTTCGGATCGCGCAGCGGACGCTTCTGATTGGGTTCTTCGCGTCGATCCTGCTGAGTTTCGCCCCGTTCACTCTGATGGAGAGCCATCAGGGCTGGCGAATGAATTCGATGGTCACGCGCTGGTTTTCGCTGCCGGTGCGGACTGGCTTATTGGTCATCATTCCCTACGTTGCGGCCTGCGCGGTGGTGGGACTTTTTCTCGGCATTTGGAT
Source organism: uncultured Verrucomicrobiota bacterium (assembly GCA_964355375.1). Classification (GTDB taxonomy): domain Bacteria; phylum Verrucomicrobiota; class Verrucomicrobiia; order Limisphaerales; family SIBE01; genus CAYHFE01. The sequence goes on along the minus strand of CAYHFE010000271.1, from coordinate 7,875 downwards.
GATCCTATTCCACCGCCTTTACCCCGAGTTAGACTTCGTGCATGTGCTGCTGAGTTTGCTGCTGGGCGTGGCGGTGATGCAGACCTTGGCCTGGGTCTTGCCCAGGAAGCCAAGCCAGTTCTGGCCGGTGCTGGCGTTGTGGTTTCCGGTCCTGATGATCGTCACCATGCTTCCGCTGGATGGCGCAAGCTGGGAGCCACAGCGTCGGATGTTGCGGACCTTGGTGCCGCTGGCCATTCCGCTGCTCGGTTTGGCCGCTTACACTTCGGCGCGGCTGAACCGCTGTGGGGTTTGGGCGGGCGAAGTCCCGCTGGGCCGTCTCATGTCCTGGCTGCTCCGAGGTCAGCCGACGCTTCCCGCAGTGAAGACCCCCGCCGGCGCGCTGTTCTGGTCCGATGTGTTTCCAGTTGTTCGAACTTTTCTCATGACGTGGGCCGGATTCTTCCTGATGATTCTGACGATTCAAGTGTTCGCCTTTGTCTCCCGATCCAATTCTCAACCACTCACCCTCGCCCTGGTTTTGCAGGTGATCATTGTGCTGACGCCGCCGCTGGGCGTGTTGTGGCTTGCGGTGGGTGGTCTGTTCCTCGCCAGCGAACCGGGGACCGGATTTCGCACGCTCCTTTCTCCCTTCCGCGGAACTTGTCCGGTGAGTGCCGGGACATTGTCGGCCCAGCGACTTGCCGCCGCGGCGAGTCTTTGGTTGTTGGTCTGGGTTCCTTGGTTGGTCTTGCTGGCAATTCACACTCGCCTCAACCCGGAGTGGGCGAGCCTGGACATCCCGGAGATTCACGCGGCGGCGGGACGTCTCATGGCCATCAGCGCCCATGCGTTGATCGGTGCTCTGCCCTTCTATTTGTGGGGCCGACTGGAAGGGTTTCCCAACCTACTTCTGGCCGCGATGGTCGCGTGGGCTGGAACCGGGTGTCTGGCGAGTTTCTGCAATCCTTCCGCCGGAGGGGATTTGCCGTGGATTCCTGTGTTGGTGCTGTTGACCCTCAAGCTCGCTCTTGGAGTGAGCTCACTCGCTTGGGCTTGGCGTGCCGGTCACATCACCTGGCGCTACGCGGCCGGTTTGACGGGTGGCTGGCTGGCTGGTGTCAGCTTGCTGGTGTGGACGCTTCCCACCTGGAGCCAGAGGGGTGGGTGGGGATTGGCCACGATCGCGCTCTTCCTGCCCTTCGCACGTCTCGCGCTGGCGCCGCTGGCCCTCGCGGCCAACCGCCACCGTTAGACGGAGACCCGAAACGGGTCGCAAACGGGTCGGTCCCGGCTAATGGTGAATTCGCCCTGGCTGGCCAGTGCTGATACGAATCCCTCCGGGAACACCAGGACGGGAGTTCTGAATTCCTCTTAACTCTTGCGGCGTGCGATTGACCTGGCTGAAGAAGCCACACTCGCCGGTGCGTCGATGCTTGAATCGTGACGGCGGGATGCGGGTCGCTCAGACCTTTTTCAGCAGCACGTTGAAGCTGCCCCGCCGGTAGCCCTCCAAATCGACGGTGACATGGGTGTAGCCGATGGTCTTGAGGGCGCTCGCGATCTCGGCATACGTGCCGTTGCCAAAGAGCTTCGCGATCTCCTCGGTGCCCACTTCGATCCGCGCCAGTTGGCCCAGTTTCAATTCGTGGTGCCGAACGCGCACCTCGTAAAAGCCGCGGTCGCGGAGGATATTTTCGGCGCGCTCAATCATGAGCAACTTCTCCGGTGTGACCGATTCGCCGTAGGGAATGCGCGAGCTGAGACAGGCCATTTGCGGTTTGTCGGCGGTGGGCAGACCGAAGCGCGCGGACAGCTCGCGAATATCCATCTTGGTCAAGCCCGCCTCCTTGAGCGGCGCTCGCACTTGAAACTCAGCGGCCGCCTTGGCTCCGGGTCGAAAATCGCCGAGATCACTCGCGTTCTCGCCGTAGGCCAGAACCGCAAACCCTTCCTTTTGCGCGAGGGGATAAAGCTCCGTGAAGAGTTCGTGTTTGCAGAAGTAACAACGATCGGACGGGTTGGCCAGGTAGTTGGGATTGTCAAACTCCCGGGTCCTCACCACCCGGACTGGAATCTCAAACCGTTCCGCGATGGCCAGGGCTTCGTCGAGTTCGCGCCGGGGCAAGCTGGGCGAATCCGCGATCGCCGCCAAAGCCCGGTCCTGCAGTTCCTGGCGCGCGACGTAGGCCAAGAAGACGGAGTCCACCCCGCCGGAATAGGCCACCAGGCATGAGCCGAAGGAGCGGAGCAAGGCCTGCAATTGTTCCAGTTTTTCGTCAGACACGGTCCGAACGTGCCATCGCCGCCATCGCTTGTCGAGATTGAGAAACTGAGAATGTTAGAATGTCTTGGGCATTAGCGTCGTCTGACTTCCGTTGATAAGCGACGACCCAGGATCCATCGTGAGCGCTGACGCCATCAAATTTGACCGCGTGACCAAGGTCTATCAAAGCCGCCAAATTGCGCTGGCGGACGTCACGCTGCGTCTCCCGGCCGGATCGACGGTCGGACTCCTCGGGGCGAACGGCTCCGGGAAATCGACCCTCCTCCGCATCGCCCTGGGCCTGATCAGTCCGAGCGCGGGCGGGATCGAGGTCCTGGGTGAACGCATGCATCCCGGCGCCAAGTCTCTCCGCCAGCGGATTGGCTATTTGTCCGACGACCCTTCCTTTCCGCTGGACTTCACGGCGATCAGTTATCTGCGCTTCGTGGCGCGTTGTTTCGGCTTGGGACGGCTCGAGCGGAACGCCCGGATGGGGACCTTGCTGCGCGCGGTCGGGTTGCTCGAGGATGCCGGCCGGCGGATCACGACTTTCTCCACCGGCATGAAGACGCGCTTAGGCATCGCGGCCTCCTTGATGAATGATCCCGAGCTCTTGATCTGGGATGAACCCACGGCTGGCCTGGACCCCATCAGCCGCCGTCAAACCCTGGATCTGCTCGAACAATTTCGCCGCAAAAAAACCGTCGTCTTGAGCTCGCATATCCTGGGGGACATCGACCGCGTCTGCGATTACCTCGTCGTCCTCAATCAAGGCCAGGTGCTCTTCGTCGGCACCCGCGATGAACTGGAAAGCGTCCTGCCGAAAAACGTTCTCGAACTGCGCGTGTCCGGCGCGATCGAACGGTTCCGGAAGGCCGTGCGCGAGCGGGTCGGGCGGGTCGATGACACCGTCGATCACGGACGATTGCGGATCGAACTGGGGCCGGACGACGTGATGGCCGATGTGATGGCCACGCTCCTGACGTTGGCGAAATCGACCGAGACGACGATTGAAGGCATCAATTCGACCGGTCGCCAACTCGAGGACGCCTACCTGAAACTGATTACCGAAGATGAATTCCGTGGATTCCTCGGCGCCACAAAAAACTGATTTGGACGAGCCCGCGCCCTCGGAGCCGCGGACTTCATCCGCTCCGGGCGGTGTTTTGGCGTCATTGTCGGCCCGCAAACTGCCCAGCCGGTGGCAATCCATCCGCATTCTGGCAATGACCGACTTTGACTCGATCTGGCGCTCCTGGCTCTGCCGCGGATTTCTTCTGGTCAGCGCGATTTTGACCGTGCTCGAGTTGAAGGGCATGCAGGCCGAGCAGAAGGTCGCGAGCCAGATGCTGGAAGCGGTCTATGTCACCTACCTGCTCGTCTGGATGCACGGCGTCATCTTCATCGCGGGCGGCGCGCTCTCGCGGGAACAGGATTGTCTGAACGACGCCATTCTCAGCCGGGGCGTGACCCGCGGCGAATACATGGCGGGCAAACTCGTGGCCCGTTGTCTGGCCATTTTCGCGATGATCGGCGGGATCATCATTCCGTCGAGCTTCTGGGCCATCCGCCAGGACAAGCTCGTCCGGACCGAAGCCGGCCATGTGGCGTCCAATGCCCGCAACACCAAGATCGAGGCCTGGGATCCGAAAAAAGTCTTTGCCGGAGCCGATGGCCGGATTACCGAGATGAAGCTGGAGATCGGCGATGCCGTCCACGCGGGCGATCTCGTGGCTCAACTGGACGATCGCATGCTCTTCGATCAATTGGAGAACGAGCGGCGCGGCGAGGAGAACACACGCAATGAAGTCGCCACCGCCCAGCGACGATTCGAAGACAGCAAACGCGCGGTGGCCCAGGCCGAGGATGCCCTCGGTCGAGCCGAACGCGCCCTCATCGCCAAGGATCTTCTGAGCAAGATGGATCAGGCGGATCGCGAAACCGAAATCCGCACCCGCAAACGCGATCTGAAGAACGCGGAGAGCCAAATGAGGATTGCGGAAGAGGCCATCGGCACGGCCCAGCGCGGGGTCGAAAACGCCCAGGCCCGGGTCCGCGACGCCCGCAAACGCCTGGGCTACGCCACCGTCACCGCCCCCATCTCCGGCTATGTCACCGAACGCCCCGTCCAAGCGGCGCAACACATCAGTCTCGGCACGCACCTCTTTACGATCGCGCCGCTCGACGAGTATCAGGTGCGCGTTCCCATCTACAAGTTCGACGAGTTCAAACGTCTCAAGACCGGGCTCAAAGCCTACGTCATCGTCGGCAAAACCGAATTCACCGGCACCATCGATCGCCTCGGCGCGACCACCCAGGAAGATCGCTGGGGCCGCAGCAGCAATTTCGCGATCGTTCGTTTCAAAGGCGACGGCACCCTCGGCCTGCTCGGTTTGAATGCCGACGTTCGCCTCGTTCTGCCCCCGCCGGCGGAGAAGTCCAACCAAGTGACCGCGCTGGTCAATACCCTTACCGGGCACGGCGTGGACGACATCGCGACCCGCACGGCTTCCGTGACGGCGCGCTGGATGCTGGTCGCGGTGGGAAAGGTCATCGGCTGCGCCTTGATGCTCGTCACGCTGACGCTCCTCACCTCCGCCGTCTTTCGCAACGCGCTCGTGGCCATCCTCAGCGTGGTGGCGTTGTGGCACGTGTCGAATCTGCTCTTCGATTTTGCCGGGCTTCCTGATCTTTCATATCTGGAGATGGTCCGCACCATGGACAAAGTCCTCGGCGGCGTGGCCAGCATGACGGATGAACTGACCAGTCTGGCTTGGCTTTTTGGCTTGGCGGTGACATTCGGCGCGCTGGCCCTCGGATATTTCGTGTCGCGCGACCCCGTGAAATAGCGCGCCTTGGCCATGCCCACCCTTTCTCCAGCCGGACCGTCCTTCACCCTGCCGATGAACCTGGGTGGGGCGAGACTCCGTCGAGCCCTGACTTTCTTTCCGGCCATGATTCCAGGGCTCGACAGAGTCTCGCCCCACCCTGGAAACGAGTTCATGGTCCCAAGGCGTGCGCGAAGCGGCGCGAGGCTTTCCATGAACTTGGGTGGAGTGAGACTCCGTCGAACCCTGACTTTCTTTCCGGCCATGATTCCAGGGCTCGACGGAGTCTCGCCCCACCGTTGGATGGGTTCATGGCACCGATTCGCGTCCAGTCGTTGGAGGTTATCCTTTCCCATGAACCGAAGCACCGTCCTCGCGACGATGGGCGCAGGGGCACAACGCCTGAGCTTGGATCGGGGAATTCCCCCTCGGGCTTGTTCGCCAGAGCGCGCGACTTCGACCACGGAATCGGAAGTCCGGCCCCGCGCGCATCGGCCAACCGTCAGCGTCTGGGTCCGTCTGTTCCTGACTCTCGGGCTCTGGATCGCCGGACTCGGCTTGTCTGCGGCCCCGGCTCCCATCTCAGTCGAGAGCCACGACCTCCCGGAAACGCTGAGCTCCGTTCTCGGAATCGAGCGAGCCGCGGACGCTGACGTGCTGCTGCTTCGAAGCGGTGACAAATTGACGGGCACCGTCTCGAACGAGGCGTTCCACCTCCGGACGGCCCACGGCACGATTCGCTTTGCGCGCCGGGTCATCGCGGGCCTCGAACTGGCTGCGGGCGCCTATGCCCTCGATTTGGTCATCACCGTCAACAACGATCGATTCACCGGTTTCCTGGAAGATCCCGCCCTGACTTTCCAACTGCCCTCGAGCCAACCCAGCGAGATTCGGCGGGAGAAAATTGCCAAAGCCATCCTGCGGTTGAATCCCACCGAACGCGCAGGAATTCCGCGAAACCAATTTGTGCAATTAAAGAACGGTGATGTTTTCACCGGCCGAACGCTTCTCGATCGACTTCAATTGACCACTCCGGCGGGCCCGGTTTCGTTCGCTGCCACCGACTTCGAATCACTCCGGTTCATCTCGGGGAAATCGCCCACGGCGGAGCTCATCACCAATGATGGGACGAAGCTGACCGGTTCCCTGGATCTGGAAGATCTCGAGTTTCAGTTGGACGTGGGCCCGAAGCTGCGGGTGTATCAGGAGAGGATTCAAATTCTCTATGGCCGCGCTGGCTTCACGCTGGCGAACTTGAATACAGGGACGACCCGACGCTCGATGGAAACGAATCCGGCCCACCGCAGCCCGGCGCACCCGGAGGGATTGCAGATCGCGGGCCTGGTTTGGATCCCGCCGGGCGAATTTATGATGGGCAGTCCCAGTAAAGAGTCCGACCGCGACCTGGACGAAGGCCCCCAAACCAAGGTCCTGATCACCCAAGGGTTCTGGATGGCGAGATGTGAGGTCACGCAGGCGGAATATGAGTCGGTCCTCGAATCCAATCCCAGCCAATACACGGGCGATCCCCGGCGTCCGGTGGAAAAAGTGAGCTGGCACGACGCCCTCCGTTACTGTGCCCGACTCAACCAAATCGCGCAGATCTCCGGGAGCCTTCCAGCCGGTTACTGGTATCGATTGCCGACAGAGGCGGAATGGGAATACGCCTGCCGCGCGGGGAGCCAGACCCGGTTCTATTACGGCGATGATCCCGTTTACCTCCGAGTGGGAGATTACGCATGGTTCAACGGCAACAGCAGTTCCGGCACCCACCCGGTCGGGACCAAACTCCCGAATCCATGGGGTCTTCACGACATGCACGGAAATGTTCTGGAATGGTGTCTGGACGGTTGGAGCGGAGCTTTGCCCGGCGGCACGAGTACCAACGCCCCCGCCCCTCCCGCCGGATCCCTCCGAGTCGCGCGCGGTGGCTCGTGGCTTTATGAAGCCAAGTTTTCCCGGTCCGCCAACCGCGATGATTACAGTCCGTCCAATCAATGCAGTGACCTCGGTTTTCGAGTGGTGTTGGCCCCGAGCGGACCCTGACCCTGAGCCACCGTCTTCAAACTGGCTCGAAGAACCGTTCGCTTGCTTTCCCGTCGCGGCCTGGCGATAACCACAGCCGCATGGCTGATTCTGAACCGAATGGCATTCTTGGCACGGTCGCATCGCTCCACCTTCATCCTCCCGCGCCGGGCGCTCTGATGGTGAGCGCGGGAATGATCCAGGTCATCGAAGACAAAGGCATCGTCGGGAACCACCGCTATTTCGACCGGAGGAATCCTTCGACCGGCGAATCAAGCCCCCGGCAGGTCACTTTGATCGAGCGCGAACAGATCGGCGAGCATGCCGTCGTCCTCGGCTTGGAGAAGATCGCTCCCGGAGCCGTGCGGGCCAACATCGAAACGTTCGGAGTGGATCTCGTGGCCCTCGTCGGGCAACAGATTGAAATCGGCGAGGCCATTCTGTTGGTCCACCAACCGCGACAACCCTGCGCCAAGATGGACGCGATCTGCCAGGGCTTGCGGGCCTTGATGCAATCGAATCGGCAAGGAGTCCTGGCCCAGGTCATTCGTTCGGGACACATCCCCCGGGGCGCTTCCATCAAGCGAGTGGTTCCGATGGAGTCGGCTGGACCGTGATCCGGCGGAAGCGCGATGCCAAATGGAGGCAGCGCGCCACCCCTCTCCATGAAGCGTCGAAAGGTAGGAACACGCGGCTCCCGTGTCCCTGTTTGCGCCGCTGAACGTGGTTGTCTGAATGGGGAGCGCGGCCGTCCCGGCTGCACCGGTCGGCGTCTCG
>CAYHFE010000270.1:0-9937 GCA_964355375.1 uncultured Verrucomicrobiota bacterium | reverse complement strand
GGGGCCGGCCGGGGGCCCGGTGCCGGGACGGGTCGAATTTCCGTCAGAAGGTTGGTTAGGCCGTCGGGGAATTTTCTCCGCCGTCCAGCCCGGCCCGTCGTCCGGATCGCTTTCAGCGTGGCGGCTGGCTCCGCGCTCGGCTCTGCCATCCGGCTTGCTCTGGGCTGGCTCGCCGGTTGCCTTCTCAGTCTCGCTCACCCGGCACATGCGGCCCGGAGCAGCGTCTCGCGAATCCAGTCGGCTTGAGACTGGCCGGAGGGGATCGCCCGCCAGGATGCCCGCCGTTGCGTCCAGGATTCGATTACAGGCGCTTTGATGGTTCAACCGAAGTTTGGTCTTGCCGCACAGTTCCCGCACAGAATTCAGTTCCGCACAATGCCCGCACAGCGAGTAGGCAACCGCACAATCCCGCACAAGTTTTCCTGCTCACCGGTGCCACTAGATGCAACAAAGAGCTTGCAAACACTGGTTGGAGAGGGTATAAGAACGGGCAAGATACCGCACAGAAAGGCAACTATGAGCAACGATGAAAACCCTGATAAATATGGTTCAAATCCATGTCGGGCAGCCAAATTCCATTTGCGATTCGTCTCCTGGCCATTCGGGGGTGCATTTCGTCCTCAATTCGCGTCGCTCAATTTAGATGCACGCCTTCACGATTTCATCCGCCTTCTGATCGGTGACTCCTTCGTAGAAGTCGTTGTTACACATCATGACGGGGGCAGTTCCGCAGCTCGCCAAGCATTCGACAAATTCCACGGTGAACTGGCCGTCCGAAGTCGTTTGCGGTCCGTGGCCGTGGCTATCGAGGCCGAGCTTCTGACAAAGGTGCGCGTGCAATTTGCCCGATCCCCCCAAGGCGCAACTCAGGGTGCGGCAGACTTTGAGTTGATATTTTCCGACCGGGCTTTGCCGGTACATGGGATAGAACGTGACCAGCTCATAAATGTGGATCGGCTGCAATCCGAGCTTGGCCGCCGTCCACGCCATCGCCTCGGGAGAGAGAAAGCCAAAGTGTTCCTGGAGAGCGTGCAGGAGCATGAGCGACGCGCTCCGCTTTTGCGGGTAATGCGTGATCAATTCGTCGATCTCCGCTTCGAGCTGCGCTGGAACTGTGAACGTCATGGATCAAACGCTCCTCATCACCGGTCGCACTCCCCCATCACAAAATCGAACGACCCCAAAATGGCCACCGTGTCACTCATCATGTGCCCCGGCAGGATGGCCGGCAGGACACTGAGATTGACGAAGGACGGCGCGCGGATCTTCAGTCGGTGCGGTGTTCCGCCGCCTTTGCTGTGAATGTAGAACCCAAGCTCACCTTTGGGATTCTCCGCTCCGAAATAGATCTCTCCCGGCGGCGCGTTGACGCCTTGGGTGACGAGGAGAAACTGGTGGATCAATTCTTCCATGCCCGTCAGCACCTTCTGTTTTGGCGGCAAGACCGTCTTCCCGTCGGCCACGTTGATCGGCCCGCCGGGCAGTTGATCCAGGCACTGATGAACCAGACGCACGCTCTGGCGCATTTCTTCCATGCGCACGAGGTAGCGATCGTAACAATCCCCCGTCGTTCCGACTGGCACGTCGAACTTCAGCCGATCATAAACCAAATAGGGATGGGCTTTGCGCAGGTCATGCTCCACTCCACTCCCTCGCAGATTGGGGCCGGACAAGCCATAATCGATGGCGACCTCCCGGGAAATGACCCCCAACCCTTGCGTGCGATCGACCCAGATACGATTGCGCGTCAGCAGGGTCTCGACTTCGTCGATGTTCGCCACGACTTCGCGCAGGAACTTCCGGCATTGGTCGGTCCAGCCCGGCGGGAGATCGCGGGCCAAGCCGCCGATCCGGGTATAGCTGGTGGTGAAACGCGCGCCGGTCAAGGATTCGCACAAGTTGTAAATCTTCTCTCGCTCAGTAAAAGTCAGCAAGAAGACGGTCATCGCGCCAACGTCCATGGCGAAACAACCCACTCCAAGGAGGTGAGACGAAATCCGGGCGAGCTCGCAACAGATCACCCGAATGTACTGGCAGCGGAGAGGGAGTTGACCATCGAGGCCCAGCAATTTCTCCACCGCCAACGCGTAGGCGACGTTATTGGCGAGGGGGGCCAGGTAATCCAGTCGGTCCGTGTAGGGGACAAACTGAGTGTAGGTCATGTTCTCCGCGATCTTTTCATCCCCACGGTGCAGATAGCCGACGTCCGGCACCGCTTTGGTGATGATTTCGCCGTCGAGCTCAAGGATGATCCGGAGAACGCCATGGGTCGAGGGATGGGATGGCCCCATGTTGAGAACCATTTTCTCGCCCTGCACGTCCTGAAGTTCGTCGTCGGCAGACGGGCCAGATCGGAGGGCCGCGGCCGCCTCTTCAGCACCGGTCGCTGAATCGCGAATCTCGATTGAGTGAAAGTTGGCCATGGTGTCCGCCCCTGAGTCAAATGTCCGGGGTCCGCACCCGCGGTTCGCGGGCGATCGTGTCCTTGCCTCCCGGGATGGTGACAAAGGGGCCGCCCTCGAGTGGAGCGGTTTTGGTGAAGGCGATTTCGGGTAGTTCGGTGGCTTTCCCGGCCAGCGGAAAATCTTTGCGCAACGGAAAATAGGGATACCCTTCCCACATCAGGATGCGGCGCAAATCCGAATGACCGCGAAAGCGGATGCCCATCATGTCGTAGATTTCTCGCTCGTGCCAGTCGGCCGTTCGCCAGACGGTCGTGACCGTGGGCAGTTCGGACTTCTCTTCGCTCACTTCGGTCTTGAGTCGAAGATGGGCGCGGTGGGCGATCCCATAAAGTTCGTACACGATCGTCCACCGAGGATCCGAGCCGTAATTATCGACGCTGGTGATGTCCACGAGATAATCGAATCCCAGCGACTGTTTGGCGAAGGCGCACAGGTCGGCAATCCGTTCGGCGTCGCGCAGAATGAGGGTCACTTCACCGCGAAATTCCGTCGGTGCGGCGACCCGATCGCCAAAGTGGGCGGCGAGCTTTTGGGCCTGTTCCAGGGCGGACATGGGTTTCAGCTTTCGAGTTCCACCGGGGCCTTGAAGGCGGAAAAGCTCAGGCGCCCTGGTATAAGTTGGTGATAGTCAAGGTGGATACGACCGGTTCCCGGGAGACGTGCTTTTGCAGCTTGAGCAGCGCATCCAGTAAGGCCTCGGGCCGGGGGGGGCAACCCGCCACATAGACGTTGACCGGAACGATCTGGTCCACCCCTTGGAGAACGGAGTAGCTCCGATACATCCCACCCGTGGAAGCGCACGCGCCCATGGCGATGACCCACTTTGGTTCCGCCATCTGATCGTAAATGCGTTTGACCGCCAAGGCCATCTTGTAGGTCACCGTCCCCGCGACAATCATGACGTCGGATTGACGGGGCGAGAATCGCATCACTTCCGAGCCAAAACGGGAGATATCGAATCGGCTGGCGCCCGCCGCCATCAACTCGATGGCGCAGCAGGCCAAGCCCATCGGCATCGGCCAAAGAGAATTCTTGCGAAACCAATTCAACGCCGCATCCAACCGTGTCACCACGACGTCGCCCTCAATCTTGGAGTCATAACTGATTTCGGAATTGGTTTGCATGAGTCGCCCGGAGACGCGGTCACTGCTCAAATCGGATGAAACCTAATCACGCCCTTTCCGGCCAATCAAGTGAATTTGTGAATTCTTTCACAAGCTCCGACAGGAGCGAGGAAAGGGGTTTCCTGACCTCGTGAAATGGGCCTGGCGCGGGCTTAACCGAGGTCTGGGAATTCGGTTTCCGCTCCGCTTGGCCACGGATCGACAATGGCCTATGACTCCGTCGTTTCCCGGCTTGACTAACCTTTTCCCGTCCACAATATTCCCCGGCAATTTTGATTTAACCGAACGCCATTCCAATCATTATGGTTAAACTGAAGGTGAAGAAGTCAGCCTCGATCGCTGGCTCCAGGAAGCTCGAGCGCTCGGTTCGCAAGATCACCCGCCGACGCAAAGAGCGAACTCCGCGCCAAGAGGCCGCCGGAGCCGGGGGAACTTCACCGCTTTCAGGCAGGGAAAACGAAAGCAAGGCGCTCACGCGCAAATCCCGCCCAAGGAATGCGAGCGCCCCCAAGGACCGTCCTCCGGCGAAGCTCTCGACGACGGAAACGATCAAAAGCCATGCGGGCATCGATCTGACGGAGAAGATCAAGGAATTGGTCCGGCTCGCCCAAGAGCAAGGCTACCTGACCTATGGCGATATCAACGATGCGCTTCCGGACAGCGTAGTGACTCCGGAGGACCTGGATGAGATTTACACCAAGTTGCGCAATCTTGAAGTCGAGATCGTCGATCAGGCCGAAGTGGATCGGGTCAAACAACCCGAGCCTGAGGAAGAAGAGGACAAGTCCCGGTTGGATATTCTCGATGATCCGGTTCGGATGTACCTGAAGCAGATGGGGCAGGTGCCCTTGCTGACGCGGGAGCAAGAGGTGGAAATCTCCAAACGGATCGAGGATGCGGAGGATGAGATCAAGAAGATCATTTACAGCTTTGGCTTCGCGGGCAAAGAGCATATCGCCCTCGCGGAAAAACTGATTTCCGAGCCGCCGAAAGAGCGTTTTGACCGAGTCATTCTTGATAAAAAGATCGAAGGTCGCGACAACCATTTGAAAGCCTTGCGGAAACTGGTCAGGGAAGTCCGCACCGGCGATCTGCTGGTGGACGACAAATACGCGGAATGGCAGAGCGGCGCGAACCAAGCGAAGCGCGACAAGCTCGGGGCTGAGTTTAAGAAGCTGGATGAGAAACTCCAGAAGTCGTTCACCAAGTTTTACTACAAGCAGAAGGTGATCGAGGAGATGGCCTTGGTGGCGGACAATATCCAGGATAAGATTCAGCTCAGCTTGCGCACGATTCAGGAGTGTGAGGCTCAACGCAAGACCGCTCAACAGCAGACGATCATCAACTCCGAGGAGAGGAAGATCAAGGCGCTCGAGGAATTTGTCCGCACGCCCTTCACCGAGTACCTGAACGCCTACAAGCAATTGCAGCACTTCACCCGCAAGGCGCTTCAGGCCAAGACCGAAATGGTCGAGGCCAATCTGCGTTTGGTCATCTCGATCGCCAAAAAGTACACCAACCGGGGACTTTCGTTCCTCGATCTCATTCAGGAAGGCAACATGGGCCTGATGAAAGCGGTCGAGAAGTTCGAGTATCGACGCGGCTACAAATTCTCCACCTACGCCACCTGGTGGATTCGCCAGGCCATCACCCGCTCCATCGCCGATCAGGCCCGGACCATCCGCATCCCGGTCCACATGATCGAGACGATCAACAAGCTCATGCGGGTGCAGAAGCAGTTGGTCCAGGATTTCGGCCGCGAGTCCACGCCGGAAGAGATTGCCGACGAGATGCAGATGCCGGTCGAACGAGTGCGCGCCGTCCTCAAGATGGCGCAACAGCCGATTTCCTTGCAGTCGCCGGTGGGCGACAGTGAAGACACCAATTTCGGCGATTTCATCGAGGACAAGACCGCCGAGAACCCATCGGACATGACCAGCTACAGCCTCTTGAAGGACAAACTGGGCGACGTGCTGACGAGCTTGACGGAGCGCGAGAGAAAGGTCCTCGAATTGCGCTTCGGTCTGGGAGATGGCTATTCCCGCACCCTCGAGGAAGTGGGCAAGCAGTTTAAGGTGACCCGCGAACGCATTCGCCAGATTGAAGCCAAAGCGCTGCGCAAGATGCGTCATCCCACCCGGATTCGCCAGCTTCAGGGTTTCTTGGAGAGCGAGGAACTGGAAGTGGTTTAGCGGGCGGCGGGAAGAGACGCTCGGCCTCGGGATCCTTTCCTTCCGCGGTCGCGGCCCCAGCGATTGTCGCTCACTGGCGGAAGGCCATGTTCCCTGTCCCTTCGGTAATCTCTAGGACAGCGCTGCCGTCGGGCCAAAACGAGAATTGCTGACTTGCCCTTAAACGCCACGGCGGCTACGGTCCAAGACGAGCTGAAGATGGGAAGCCTTTATGATTTCCCGCCCGCGACGGGGCGGGCGTTGCCAGGTTCGGATGCAGCAAGACCGCAACGCAGGGAAGACGTTGGTTCCCCTTGACAGTTACAGCATGACATTCAACCCAAGGAACCATGAAGATTAACTCCCCTCCATCGCGTCTGATGCTGGCACTGGCTGTTTCGGCGCTGGCGACTCCGATCCTGCACGCCCAGTCTCTCGTCATTGACGCTTTCGACAGCGGCAATGTGGACGGTTGGTCAGCCACGTGGGGCACCACCCCCGAGCTGACGTACGAGCAGTTGAATTCCGGCAAATCGACCACCTCCGGTTCCTTGCGCGTGGCGGCTGACTACTTCACCCCGGAAGACAACGGATGGGAGCAAATGGTCATCACGAAAACCTTTGAGACGCCCGTGGTGGGATCGGACTACGTGTCTGTCTCCGTCGATGTGAAGGTGGACCCCAGCTCCGTGGGGACTGCCGGCGGTCAGTACGGATATTTTGAACTCAAGCGCCCTGATGGAACAGCCATGGGCGGGGTGAATCTGACCAGCACCAACTGGACGACGATCACGTTCAAAATTGCGCCGACCGAAGGAACGCTCAGCGGCATTGTCATTCAGAATGGCAACGGCGGTTTCCGCGGTCCGATCATTTACTATCTCGACAATTTCGTATTCACCAAGGCCGCCGGCAACGCCACGCCGCCCAAGCTCACGTTGACCCGGAGCGCCTCGTCAGGCCTTCGACTTTACGCCAGCGCCCCGGGCCAGGCCTACCAGCGACAGAACATCGTTTACGCGCCTTCGGAGGATTTGGCTAACACCCTCTGGTGGGTCAACCAGCCCCAACCAATCACCTACTCCGTGACCTGGGCGGACTTTCCCAGCCGCGAAACCTACGCCGGTTTTCAAGGTCACATCATGCTCGCGACGGACTCGGCCGGCGGAATCACGCCAGACTGGAATGATCCCAACGTGGTCATGATTGAGTTCCAGTACGTCAACGATGTCGGCGCCGACGGCGTCAACGGCACATCCGACGATCGCGTTCTGGCCCAGGCCCGATTCCTCCACAAAGTGAATGAGGCCAATCAGAACGCCATGCTCTACCGCACCCAAGCCAATGCCGCGGCCGGGCCCGTCGGCGTTCTGGGCCAACTGCGCGCTCCCTCCATGCTCGGCACCTGGAGCGTCACCTTCAAGAATAGCACGAGCGCCACCCTGACCGCCCCGGACAACACGACCGTGGACATCACCCTACCGACCGCGGACGCTCCGCTCTACGAGCCGACGACCAAGGGCGTGAGCGCTCTGTTCGGCGTGCAGCCCAATTCGGACACCCGGATCGGACTCTCCGCCACCCTCTCGAGGATTCAAATCAAGAAAGGTTCGCAGGTTGTGGTGGACGACACCTTTCAAACCGCCGACCTCGATCCGGCCAAGTGGACCCTGCGCGCCCAGGACCCTGCTGGTCTCTTTCCCACCACGCCTGACCTCGCTTATCTGCTCAGTTGGAACCTTCCGGACACGGGATTTGCCTTGAAAGGGGCTCCCTCGCTGAGCGGCCCCTGGTCGGCCATCGGCACCGCTCGCTTGGTCGGCGCCCAAAGAGTCGTCCTGATCAATAAATCCTCCCTTCCCGGATCGAACGCGGGCTTTTTTCAATTGCGCAAATAAAACGGCCCATCGAAACCCCTTCCATCCGCCATGAACATTCCATGAAACCAAATCGACGGCAATTCGTTCAGGCCAGTCTGGTCGGCACCATGGCCTCCGCTCTCTCACCTTCCACTTTCGGCGCGGACGGCCCGAGAAGCCAGAATCCGCCTTACGCCAAACTGGATGAGGTCCTCAAGCAGCCGGTGCTCAAACGAGAGTTGTTCCCTTCCCCTGTTATTATCGAGACCCTTCAATTGCTCCGATACAAGGACAGCTTTTTGTGCCGAGTCCGGTCGCGCGACGGTGCGGAAGGCCTTTCGGTGGGGCACAGCGGACTGAATGCACTCTACCCGATCTTCCTCCATAACCTGCAACCGTTCTTCATCGGCAAGGACGCGCGGGATCTGGACCTGCTCTTGGAAAAGGTTTTCATCTACGGTTTCAATTTCAGGTACAACGGCATTGCCCTTGGCCTGCCGTTGGCCACGATCGAGTTTGCCATCCTCGACATGCTGGGACGCATCGCCCAGAAGTCCATCGGCCAGTTGTTGGGCGAGATTCATCACCCGGAGGTCGCCGTTTACCAAGCGACCGAATACCGCGAGAAATCAGTCGAGGAATCCCTGGAATTGATCAAACGGGATGTCGCCGAATATAAGGCCCACGCCCTGAAGATCAAGGTGGGCGGGCTCATGTTCATGACAACCGACATCCGTGCTGTCGGCCCAAAAGGGCGCACCGAAACGATGATTCCCCTCATCCGCAAAACCTTTGGCGATCACATGACGTTGTATGCGGATGCGAATGGTTTTTATTCGGTCGATGAAGCCATCCGCGTGGGCCAGTTGCTCAAGGAGTACCGCTATGGCTTTTTTGAAGAGCCGGTGATGTTTGACTGGTATGAGGAGACCAAGCAGGTGGCCGATGCCCTGGCTTTGCCGATTGCCGGGGGCGAACAGGAGTACAGCCTGCATGGCTTCCGCTGGCTCATCGCCAACGATGCCCTGCAAGTTGTGCAGCCGGATAATTACTACTTCGGCGGAATGATTCGCGCGATGAAAGTGGCGCGAATGGCCGCGGCCGTCGGCAAGAGTTGCACTCCCCACATGTCAGGGGGCGGACTGGGATTCCTTTACATGATGCACTTTGTTTCCGCCCTTCCGAATGCCATGCCCCATCACGAGTTCAAAAGTCTCAGAACAAGCGTGCCCTTCGACTGCAAAACCTCGCCTCTCAAAGTGGTTGACGGAACCATCAAAGTTCCCACCGGGCCGGGCTTGGGTGTGGATATCGACCCGGAATACGTGAGCCAACACCAGCCCGTAAGAGGGTAAGGCCACGCCCAAGTGAGGAGACTCTGACGTCCGGAATGGTCTCGCCCGCCCAATCGAGCCTGAGCCTCGTGACCTGCCGCCGGTGCGGGGATTTCAATGTTTTGTCCGAACTCAAGCGCCGGACGATGGCGCCTCTTGGTCACGCTCATCCACGCTAATCAAAGGGATTGGACGGAATCCATCCGGAGAGGGAGTCACCCGTCAGGTGAATCGTCCCACACACGGAACTCCTTCATTATGCTCATCGCCTTTCACAAACCGTTTGGAGTGCTCTCGCAGTTTACGCCCGATGGGTCGCCGAATCGGACGCTGGCCGAATTCCGGTTTCCGCCGAAAATCTATGCGATGGGACGCCTCGATGCAGACACGGAGGGCTTGCTCCTTTTGAGCGATGAGGCCGATTTGAACGTGCAGTTGCTCCCCCCGGAGCGCGGTCATATCCGGGAGTACTGGGCGCAGGTGGAGCGCCTTCCATCGGAAGCCGAGCTCGAACCGCTGCGGTGTGGCGTCGTCATTCAGGGACACCAGTCCCTTCCCATTCGCGTCCGAATTCTCTCGCCCCAGCCGACGGCGCCGCCGCGCCATCCGCCCATTCGTTTCCGCAAATCCGTGGAGACGTGCTGGCTGGCCTTGGAGTTGGTCGAGGGCAAGAACCGCCAGGTGCGGCGCATGACCGCCGCCATTGGCCATCCGACGCTGCGGTTGATTCGCGTGCGCATCGGAAATCTCGAGCTGGGGTCATTGCCGGCCGGGGAATGGAAACCGCTCGCCGCCGAAGAGAGGCGGAGGGTGTTTTCGAGCTGAAGGCAATTCTGAGCCTTAACTTGGCTGCCGGAATGGGGGAACACACGCGCCCCCGCGTGTTCCGAACGGCGCCCTCGCCGGTCGGCACGGGAGCATGATCGAGTCACCAAGCGGTGATTGGTCCGGGCGCTCCATTGTGGTCGGCGGGGGCGCCGACCA
>CAYHFE010000269.1:3165-9959 GCA_964355375.1 uncultured Verrucomicrobiota bacterium | reverse complement strand
ATTTTTCGGCCCTCCTCTCGAACATCGATGCGCCCGGTTGACAAACGGTTCATGGGTAGGCCCCCGGCGTGTGGGCACATTTCGTCCGTCACGGATCAGGATTTCTGAGGCTCGGTGCGCCAGGTGAAGAAGGCGGCCGCCGCCAAGAGAAGCAGGCTGAAGAGCCCGAGGATCTGCACCACCGTCCGGAAAGCCTGGAACGGCTCCACCTGGAGCGCGCTTCGAACGTAGGCCAGTTGGGCGATTCCGTACCCGAGGGCAATCACCGTCAGCCAGGGCACGACGGCAAACCGTTCCCGGGCCAGCAGATTCCCGATCAGCACATTGGCCAGCGTGACCGGAACCAAGCACCACATGAACCACGGAACCAGCGGCGCCGCCCGGAGAAACTCGGGTTTCCAAGGAAACAACATCCGCAAGACCAATTCCGGAAACAATGTGCATACCAAAGCTCCCAGGCTTCCCAGGAGCGCGGTCGCTCCCAAGGCCAGAGGCAGGGCGTTGGATTTCTCGGCCCGGGCCACACTGCGCACGATCTTGGGGAACATGACGGCCGCGAGCGGCGTGGTGAACGTGACCAAGGCCACTCCGATCATCGCCCCGGCCGCGTAAAACGCCGTCACGTCGGTGGGAAAATAACTCCGCACGATGACCATGTCCGCGTTCATGACGAATAAGCTCGCGGCGACGCCGAAGCTCAGAGGCACGACGCGGCGGAGCCAGGGCCGCCATTGAAACGGCAAACCGGGCGTCCGCAGGAGTTCTCGACATTGCCAAGCGCTCACGCCCAATGCGCTGACGAAGCCCAGCAACGCCCCGGTCATGGCCCCGGCCGCCCATCCGTGGAGCCACCAGACGATGACCAGAATGGCGGTGAATCGGCCGATGCCATTGCCGATCATTGACCAGCCGAGCCAAAGAAACTTCTGCGCGCCTTGGAGCAAACCCTGCAAAATCGGAAGCCACAAAGCCGCCAGTGCAACGAGCATCGTGATCCAGAGCGCCGCCGCGTTCTTCAATTGGAGCGTCGCGACCAACCGGTCCTGCAAAAGAAACGTGATCCCCGCCAAGACCAGCCAAAAGACCCCGATGCTCCAGAGAATAGTCCGAGTTGTTCCCGCCAATTCGCGCCGCCGCACTTCGGTCACCGCCGCGGCTGCTTGTTGGACAAAGATCGTCTGCAGACCGGCGGCCGGGATCGAGAGCAAGGTGAAAACGCGGAGCAGGCTGTAGAATCCGCCGTACTCCTCCGCCGGCATGGCCGAGGCAATCGGATGGACCGCCGCCATGAAGACGCCGCAAGCGGTGTTGGCCATGACCATCCAACCGCTCTGGCGGAAAAACGTCGCTCTGCCGGCATCCGCATTCATGGTCGAACGAGGCGGGCCGGGCTGCGGTCGGTCGGTGGAGCGGTTCTGGACATCGATCAGGCGTGAGCTTGGTGGATCTTCTCGACAAAATCGATGGCTTTCTGGCTGATGACCCGCCAGTCCAACCCTGCCCGGACTCGGTCGCTGGCCGCGCGGGCTTCGGCCCGCCGCGCCTCGGCTGACTCTTCGAACCAACTGAGGAGACAGCGTCCGAAACTGGCCCCGTCGAATTCGGAAAAACGGACCATCGGTTCAGCGCCAAAGTAACGGCGCGCGCTCTGCAGAGGCGTGCTCACGACCGGCAGACCGACCGCGAGATACTCCACAATCTTGGCGACAAACGCGCAGTGCGTGCCCTTGGACTCCTCATACGGAACCATCCCGACGGTCGCGTTTGCCAGGTGCCGCGCCACTTCCGCATACGGCACGAAACCCGTGATCTCGATCCTGGCCTGCGGAATCACCCCGGACACGCGTCGGAGAAACTTCTCCACCGCCCCTGTGCGATGGCCGACAAACTTGAAGATCACCTCGGGCTTGACGCTCACGACGGTTTTCATCGACTCCAACGCAATCGTTCCGAGGTGATGGTGATCGAGCGATCCGTGCATGACAATCGTCGGTGTCTCGCCGGTCCGGCCGGGAGTCGCCGATTCCGAAAATGGAAACAGCTCCGCGTCGAAGCCAAAGTTGATCGGCAGGATGCGCTCGCGGGGAAATCCCACGCCCACGAAATAATCCGCCAGCGTCCCGGACACGGTCAGGACTCCATCCGCCTGGTAGCGGCCGGGAATGGAGAGCTCGAACCGCATCAGCTTCTTCAGGAGCGGGGGCGGCGCCAGATACGGCGGCCACGTCTCCATGAACCCGGTGAGGTAATCGAGGAAATTCATCACCACCGGGATTTGGAGGCGTTGTTTCAGTTGGCCCGCCGCCACGGCCGAGATGGCGTGCTGCGAGAGGATCAGGTCAAACCGTTCGCGGCGGGCTCGCGCTTCCACGAGACGGCGCAGAAAAAATGGATAGAGCAGGTACTTGAAGTTCCGCAACGAGGTGTACCGCCCCATCGGCCAGGCGGTGAACTCATGCAACGCAATGCCGAATTGCTTCGCCACGCGGTCGGGCTCGGCGAGTTTGGGACAGAAGACATGGACGGCGTGATTTCGCCTGCTCAGTTCCCGCACCAGGTAAAGGGCCTCCGCCGATCCTCCCCCGCTCGGGGGACAGAACGGCTCGTGCGTGATCAGGGCCATTCTCATAGGAAGCGCCGGCTCACGGCAACGATTCCAAAAAGCGAATGAGAAGATTGGTCGCCCGCTCCAACGAACCCACGGAAATCCACTCCTCCGCCGTGTGGGCTTGCGCGATGTCACCGGGACCAAACACCACGCTCGGAATGCCCCCGGACGCGAGGATGGCGGCGTCGCAGAAGAAGTCCACTCCGACACCCTCGGATTGTCCGGCACACTCCAGAAAGCGGCGCACGAAGGGCAAGCCCGGATCCGTCTCCAACGGAACACAGAGCGCAGCCTTGGCATCAATGAGCCGGGCCTTGAGCTGATGTCCGCGGAGAAAGGCCCGGATCTCGCGGAAAACTCCCTGCACATTCTCGCCCGGCAGAGTGCGGCGATCCGCACTGATCGAGCACCGATCCGGAACGATGTTCGGCTGGGAACCTCCCGCGATCGAGCCGACGTTGATCGTCGCATGCCCCAAGACCGGATGCCGCCGGCGCCGCAATTGTTGGGCGTAGTCGGTTTCCAATCGATCCACGATCCGGGCCATCTCATGGACGGCGTTGCGACCTAACTCCGGCCGCGCGCCGTGCGCGGATTTGCCGCGGGTTTCCAGGCGCAGCCAGACATCGCCTTTGTGGGCCGTGACAACGCGCAACCGGGTCGGCTCACCCACGATGGCCAAGTCCGCCGCCAACCCGCGCGCCGCCAACGCTCGCGACCCGCATTGCCCTTGCTCTTCGTCCACCAAGCCGACAAACACGATCTCGGTCTGAGCGGGTCGTCGCCCGGCTTTGGCCAGATGGACCAGCGCGGACATCATCGCGGCCACGCTGCCTTTGGTGTCGCAGGCGCCCCGGCCGTACCATCGCCCCGCCCGGAGGACCGGTTGGAAGAGCGCATCGTGGAGCGGAGATCCGCCGACCGTGTCCAAATGCGGCGCGAGCAAGATGCGATGCCGCGGCCGTTCGCGGGGGGTGAGCCGGGCGAGCAAATTGGATCGATGGGGAAACACTTCTTGAAACTCAATGTCCAATCCGGCCTGGGCCGCGGTCGCCGCCAAAAAATCGCCGACATTTTTTTCCCCGGCGTGCGGATCCCGGGGCGGGAGAAAAGCCGGGTTCACACTCGGAATCGAGATCAATTCGCGAAGCAGCAGACAGGTCGGAGTCATCCGGTGGTTCTCCTAGGGTTGAGTGCGGCGGAACCAATCCACGAAGCGGCCAAGGCCCTCCTCGATCTTGACGCGGGGACGATATCCGAGGCGCGCTTGGGCCTTGGAAATGTCCGCGAACGTGATGGGCACATCACCGGGCTGGGGCGGTTGTCGGTCGAGGATGGCTTTCTTGCCCAAGGCGGCCTCGAGCAATTCGATCAGCCGGCTCAACCGCACAGTTTCCGATTCGCCCAAGTTGAAAATCTCGTAGCCGATTTCTTTTTCGGTGCAGGCGAGGACACCGTCCACGGTGTCGCTGACATAGGTGTAATCGCGCGCGGTCGATCCGTCGCCAAACACCGGGATCGGCCGGCCCGCCTCGATCAACCGGGCGAATTTGTGAATCGCCAGATCCGGGCGTTGCCGCGGTCCATAGACCGTGAAGAACCGAAGCATGGCCACATCCAGGCCATAGATATGATGATAGACATGGCCCAGGGCTTCGCCGGCCAGCTTGCTGGCGGCGTAGGGCGAAATCGCCGAAAAGATCGGATCGCTCTCGGAAAACGGCACCTTGGCATTCACTCCGTAAACCGAGGATGACGAAGCGATGATGAGCTTCTGCACGCCCTGGCGCCGGGCCGCTTCGAGCACGTTGACCGTGCCTTCCACATTGACCCGTTGGTAAAGAGCCGGCTCCTCCAGGCTCGGTCGCACCCCGGCCCGAGCGGCGAGGTGAATGATCTGGTCAAAGCGCGCGCCACCCAACAATTGCTCCACCGCCGGGCGTTCCGTCAAATCGCCGTGGACAAACGTGAAAGGCCGGCCCAGCGCGGCCAGAGCTTGGAGATTGGCCCGTTTCAGGCCGGGATCATAAAAAGAATTCAGATCATCAAACGCCCAAACCGCGTGGCCTCTCTCCAGGAGCCTTTCGCAAACGTGTGAGCCAATAAACCCGGCCCCGCCGGTCACCAAAAAATTCATGGCCGCAAGCTACCAGACCGGCCTGGGCTTGGCAACGCGGGTCCGAAAACGGTATTGGACAACCTGCCCTTGCGGTGGGGCGAGCGTCCTCGCGAGCCGGCTCGTCAGCAGCCTCGATCGCCAGACTGTGGTGTGACCCAAAACCGCGCGCGATCGCGCGCCTCGAAATTTGAAATTTGAAATTTCAAATCACAATTCTATGATTCGCCCATGTCTGATATAACTCTCCTCCACCTCGACCTGCCCGGAATCCGCAAATTGAAAAGCGGCAAAGTCCGCGAGATTTTTGACCTGGGTGACGCATTCCTTTTCGTCGCCTCGGATCGCATTTCGGCCTTTGATTGTGTCATGCCCAACGGCATTCCCCGGAAGGGCGAGGTCTTGACCCAGCTCTCCCATTTCTGGTTCGACCGGATGTCGGCCATTGTCCCCAATCATCGCCTGGCCGCCGCGCGCGACCCGTGGCCGGCCGCGCTCCAGCCGTTCGCCTCGCAGTTGGCCGGACGGAGCATGATCGTCAAAAAGGCGCAGCCGCTGACGATCGAATGCGTGGTCCGCGGCTACCTGGCCGGGTCGGGCTGGAAGGAGTATCGCGAGCGGCAAACCGTTTGCGGCATCCCGTTGCCGCCCGGTTTGGTCGAATCGTCCGAATTGCCCGAACCGATCTTCACCCCGGCCACCAAAGCCGAGAGCGGACACGACATTAATATCAGCTTTGCCGAGGCGGCGACGATGGTTGGGCTCGAGATCGCCGAGCAAGCTCGCGCCGCCAGCCTCAAGATTTATTCCACCGCCTGCGCCTATGCCCGCCAGCGGGGCATCATCATCGCCGACACCAAATTTGAGTTCGGGCTCTTCGAAGGCCGGTTGATCCTGATTGACGAAGTGCTCACTCCGGACTCGTCCCGGTTTTGGCCGGCCGATGCCTATCAACCCGGGCGGAGCCAGCCGAGCTTCGACAAACAGTTTGTCCGCGATTACCTCGAGACGCTTGCTTGGAACAAGACCCCACCCGCCCCGGCTCTGCCTCCCGAGGTGGTGGCTCGAACCCAGGAAAAATACCTGGACGCCTACCACCGTCTGACCGGCCATCCCCTCTGAGGTCAATCGGCCGAGCGAAGGAACACCGCGTGCGCGGTTTGACATGGAAGCTCTGCTGGAAGATTTTCTGCAGTATTTGCGAAACGAGCGGGGGCATTCCGAACAGACTCAAATCACTTACAAGGCGCTTCTGGACAAGTTCATCGCCTGGGCTCACGGGGAAAACCTGGCCGACTGGCGGGCGGTAACCCTCGGTCACTTGACGGCCTTCCTCCTGCACGAGCAACATCGGGCTCTGGCCAGCGAACCCAAGGAATCGCTCCGCAAACTCAGCGCCTCGAGCCTCTATCTGCAAATCGCGGCGCTCCGCGCCTTTTTCCGGTTCGCCGAAAGCGAGAAGTTGCTGCCCGTCAACGTGGCCGAACACCTTTCGCTGCCGCGTCGGTGGCTCCGCCTGCCCAAATCCCTGACCGATGCCGAAATCGATCAGTTGCTGACCGCTCCGCCCCAAGCCACGCCAGGAACGCTCTGCGATCAAGCCGTCCTCGAATTGGCTTACGCTTCCGGCCTGAGAATTTCGGAGCTCAGCGGATTGCGGCTCGAACAACTGCACCTCGAAGCGCGCTTCATCACCGTCGTTGGCAAAGGCAATAAGGAGCGAGTCGTGCCCGTCGGGCGCCAGGCGATCGCCGCGCTGCACCGTTACCTGGAGGCCGGACGCCCCAACTTGGTGACCCGCCGTTCTCCGGGCAATGTATTCCTGACCCACCGGGGGACCTCCTTTGCCCGAACCACTCTCTGGCGTCACATCAAAGCCCGGGTGCGGCGCTCTGGCATCGAACGCAATGTCACGCCGCACATGTTGCGTCATAGTTTCGCAACCCACTTGCTCGAGCATGGCGCGGATTTGCGGGTCATCCAGGAATTGCTCGGGCATGTCAGCATCAGCACCACGGAAGTCTATACCCACGTCGCCAAGAGCCAATTGCGCGAGGTGCACCGCAAATT
>CAYHFE010000269.1:0-3065 GCA_964355375.1 uncultured Verrucomicrobiota bacterium | reverse complement strand
ATCGCGGCACAAGGCGCGAGGATGGCGTCGCTCATGCCATGAATGATCTTCTTGTCCGCCGGACAAATCGTGGCCAGCACGCCTCCCAAATGAGCCCGCGCCGCCTCACCTTCTCCCATCACAAAGTAATACGGACAAAGGCGAACCCGTCCCGGCATCGATTTCACTTCGTCGCGCTCGAAATCATACCACTCCGTCTCGATCACTCTCGGCTTATGGTAGCGTTGCAGGACATGGGGAGAACTTGAAAACTGACGCAACGCCCGGTCCACCGCCTCACTCCATTGATCCGCCGGAAGGTCGCTGCCCAGATAGACGCCCCGCGAACCCCAGGCTGATTCGGAAAACCCCGACACCTTAATAATCAGTTCCCGCTCCCGATTCGACAACGTCTTCAACTGATGCCAATCCGTCAGGTTCAGCTCCGGGATCGCGGCGTGCGGCGGCAACGGCGCCGGATCCATGATCCAGGAGTAAGGGACGTGCTCGAGTAACCGCTGCCAAAAGCCTTCGCCTAATTCCTGACGCCAAAACCCCCGCAGATGCCGATTCCAGAGCAACGCCCAAAGCATCTTTTCCTCGAACACGGGCTTGGGTGGCGGGGTCAGCCGAATCCGCTTTTCCCGCGCCCTCTCGATGATGAGGCGGGCATTCTCCACGTTCGGCAGGTCGAACAACTCAAAGAAGCGATAGACCGCGTCGCCGTCGGCCCATCCCGTGAACCGCGCGTCCCGGACCGCGAATCGGCCCGGAGACAATTGCCCGCAGAGCCAATGCATCTCCGGCAAATACGTGGCCGATTCCTCCGAGACAACCACGTGCACATGGGGCGCCTCGCCGAAAATCCCGGCGAAACCCCGGAACATTCCATCGGCGGCGCCGATGATTTCGATCGCGTTATCCTCTGCAACCTCGGGTTGGCCGGAGTCGAGAGCCGGAGTTCTAGCCTGAGGCGGGGCGTTGATCGGAGCAGAGATTGGCAAAGCCGCATAGGTCTGGTTCAACCAGGCCGTGACTCCGATCCCGCCGGGCACGCTGTCCAGTTCCGTAATGCTGAAACCGGAATCCGTCAGCAGCAAATCGGGTCGAATCACCCGCGGCAGATCATTCTTGAATTCCGGCGAACGTTGCCACGCGATCAACTCGGGAGGCTTGCCCAGGTCCAGCCAATGGGCAATCCACTCCGGCTGCTTTCCCGCCACACTCAGGCGATAGAGCAGATTGACCGCTCGATTGAACTGCAAGAGAACCCGTCCGAGCGTCTCCAATTGCCCGGCCAGGTCCGGCTCCAAACGAAATGGTCCGGGTGCCGTCCGCCAGGTTTGTCCGGCGAACAAACCGCCCGCCGGAAGCCGGCTGCGAACAAACCGCGCGCGTTCTGAAGCAACGGTATTCATCCTATGCCGTATCAATTCGGTGGAAACGGGGAGCGCACGCGCCCTCGCGTGCCGTGGCCGGCGCCCTCGCCGGCCACATCGGCGTGTTGGCAAGAATCGTCACTCAATTACTCCATGTGCTCAACACACCGATCGAGGGAGAGCCGCCTCAGGTTCGGATCTGCCCGGTCCCGAAGCCGAGCCATTTATAGGTGGTGAGCTCATCCAAGCCCATCGGCCCCCGCGCGCCGACCTTGTCCGTGCTGATCCCGATCTCGGCGCCCATTCCAAACTCCCCGCCATCGGTGAATCGGGTCGAAGCATTCCAATACACTGCCGCCGAGTCCACTTCCGCCAAGAACCGTTGAGCTCGTTCGCTATTCCGCGTGACGATGCTGTCGGAATGGGAGGAGCCGTATTGGTTGATGTGCTCAATCGCCGCCCCCACGCCCTCCACCACCCGGACATTCAGGATGTAATCGTTGTATTCGGTGGACCAATCCAGCGCGGTGGCGGGGCGGAGACGGAGATGAGGGTGCGGGATTAGCGTTGGCGTATCCAGAATACTCCGACTCGGTTCGTCCACGCGAAGCTCGACGTTGCTGGCCGCAAGCTTCCGGGCGATGGCGGGCAGAAACGAGGCGGCGATCGGTTCGTCCACGAGCAGCGTTTCCATCGCGTTGCAGACGGCTGGCCGCTGCACCTTGGCGTTCATGACGATGTCCTCGGCCATCTTCAAATCGGCTTCGCCATCGACAAACACGTGACAGACCCCTTTGTAATGCTTGATCACGGGGACTTTGGAGCAATCGGCGACGGCACGAATGAGGCCTTCGCCGCCCCGGGGCAGGCACAGATCGACATACTGAGTCAGGGAAAGCAATTCCTTGATCGCCTCGCGATCGGTGGTTGGCACGACCTGGATGGCATGCTCGGGAAAAGTCGCGAGTCGCGCTCGCGCCGCCGCCACCATGGTTTCGGCGATGATCCGGTTGGAATGGATCGCCTCTTTGCCGCCGCGCAAGATGGTCGCGTTCCCCGACTTAAAACAAAGGCTGGCGGCGTCGGCGGTTACGTTCGGACGCGATTCGTAAATGATCACGACCACGCCGATCGGCGTGGCCACCTTGCGCAAGCGTAGGCCATTGGGTCGCGCACGTTCGTCTAAGATCTTGCCCACCGGGTCCGGGAGCGCAGCCACCTCGCGCAAGCCTCGCGCCATGCCGGCCACGCGCTTTTCGTCCAATCGGAGGCGATCAAGCATTGCCGTCGAAAGACCACTCTGAGCTCCCGCGGTCAAATCCAACTCGTTGGCTTGTTGGATGGCGGCGCGATTTCCCTCCAAGGCTTCAGCCATTGCCAGCAGACAGGCGTTTTTGTCCGCCGTGCTCAGCTTGGCCAATTCCCAGGACGCCGCCTTGGCTTGCGCCGCCAGTCGCGTCATTTGTTCGGTCAATGTCATGCCGGAAAGTTAAGGCCAAAGGGCGGACTCTGACAATGGGTGATTCGCCCAAAAACGGCGGCTTAACCACGAATAAACTCGAATGGACACGAATTCCGAGGGAGTTCGATCGAACGATGCGCCCGCCCGTCAGATGCAATTCTCGTATTGCGGAGCGCGGCGTGCGCAACTCACCAGCCGCAGCGCGTGACTCAACCGTTTGGCCGCATCGGCGCAATTGGGCTTGG
>CAYHFE010000268.1:0-9967 GCA_964355375.1 uncultured Verrucomicrobiota bacterium | reverse complement strand
GATGGCCCACGCGTTCACCGACCAGTACGGCATCCTGTCGCTGCGGCCCCAGCCGACCGACGCAGCCGCGGCCGCGCCGCTGCCGAAGACGCTGGCGGAGCTGTTCGGAATCGATCCCACCGCATCGCAGATCGAGCGGTCTATCGCTACGCTGCCGGCGGACCGGCTGGCCGACCTGGTCTACTGGGCCGGGCTCAGCAACGTCCAGTTCACGCCGGCGCTGGTCAAAGCGCTCATGCAGGTTCGCTCTGTACTGGTGCGCGAGAACTGCCTGGCCATGCTGAACTACACCGCGCAGCCGAAGGAAGCGGCGCAGGCGGCTTGCGAGTCCGCGTACGCCGCGACCGACGCCGCGCTGCAGTCGCCAAACGTGGCGATCCTCGCCAACCTGGTCAACGAGAAGCATGCGATCGGGTTCGTGCCGGAGGTGACGAAGCTGGCCGCCCACCCCGATCTGACCGTTGCCATCTCGGCGACGCGGGCGCTGGCGAAGGTCGGCACGGCCGCCGACATCGCACCGCTGGAGCAGGCCATCGCGGCACGGATCGCCGACCTGAAGGGTTCGGCCACGATACCCGAGATGCAACGGGTCGGGCTGGTGCGCGCAGTGGAAGTGTTCATGCAGCCGTCCCTCGAAGCGCTGAAGCTGCGCGTGGAGCCCATCGTCATCCCCACGGCCACGCCCGTGGTCACCGTCAAGGCCGAGAACACCGACCTGCCGCGTCTGATGCCGCTCGACAACAACAACGTCTACAACGCCAAGGCGCTGCTGCGCGCCTGGCCGAAGGACGGGCCGAAGGAGCTGTGGCGGGTGGACGTCGGGGAAGGCAAGTCAGCGGTGACCGAAGTCGGCGGCCGCGCCTTCACCGCGGCGCAGTTCGACGGCAAGCAGTGGGCGCTGTGCCTCAACCCCGCCACCGGCGCGACGATCTGGAAACACGAGATCTACCCGAAGGCGGCCTCGGACGTCGTCAAGGGGCCAATCGTCACCCCACTGGTGGACGGTAACCGGGTTTACTTCATCGCGAGCGCGAACGCCAGCCCCTACGACCCGATCAGTCCCGTCTACTGCCTCAATGCCGAGGATGGCGCGGAGATCTGGCGGTCGGACGACAACGAATACGCCTCCCAGGGCAGCGCAACGCCGCTGATCGTTGACGACACGCTCTACATCCCGGCGGGGAAGAGCGGCAAGGGGAAGATTCTGGTGGCGGTGGACAAGCTGACCGGCAAGCTGCGCTGGAGCGTGGCCGACCCGCAGAAACGCCCCGACACCTACGGCAGCAGCGCCAGTCCGGCCTATCAGATCATTGACGGCATTCCGCAGATCATCTGCGGGGTGTACGGCGGCGCGCGTGAGGCGTGGGCGGTCAGCGCGAAAACCGGCGAGCTGTACTGGAGCCACCCGACGCCGATGCACCACTCGCTGATCTCGTCGCCGGTCGCGACCGGCTCGCGGGTGGTCCTGTGCGGCGGGCAAGGCTCGGCGGCGTTCTCGGCCTGTCTGCAGATGTATGTGCGCGACGGCAAGGTGCGCGCCCGGCAGCTCTACCGCAGCGAGAAGAACCAGGTCAACATGTATCACACCGTGGCGGTGCTGAGCGGCGCGGTCTATGGATTCGGCTCAAAGTCGCTGCAGTGCACCAGCCTCGAGGACGGTCGGCTACTGTGGGAGCAGGCCGGGAACGACTGGGGCATGGACCAGCCGTTGATCGTCGCCGACGGGTTGATCTTCGCGCTTGGCAAGCGTGGCGACCTGGTGCTGACCGAGGCCAACCAGACCGGCTACAAGGAACTGGGCCGCGTGGCGACCAGGATCAAGCTCGGCATCCCCCAACAGCCGACTATCGCCAACGGCCGGCTCTACGTTCGCGGCGACACGACAGTCGTCTGTTATGATCTATTGAAAGACGGGGAGCGGCCGGATGCGGGATCGGAAAGGCCTGGCGTGAAGGGCGGCGGCAATCCGCCTCAGAGGAATGCCGGCTCAGCCACAGGACTCATGCCGGACGGAGCGGCGAAGAACTGGCCGGGATTCCGTGGCCCCGGCGGGCTGGCGACGGGTGGTGACGGGAAGGCCCCGACCACCGCCGCCGACATCGGCCACGTTCGCTGGAAGGTCGATCTGTCCCACAGCGGGAGGAGCTCCCCCGTCGTGTGGGGTGATCACGTTTTTCTCACGGGTGCCGACAAGACTCAGGGGGTCGTCTACTGTTTCGAAACAGGCACGGGCAAGCCGTTGTGGCGGCGCGAGTGCCTACTCACTGGCCCGGCGTCCTCCAGCAAGGAAACGGGATACGCGGCCCCGACCCCAGCCACCGACGGCAACCGGGTGTATGCCATATTCGCGAGCGGCGACGTGGTGGCCTTCGACATGAACGGCACGCCGGCGTGGCAGGTGAAACTGGGCGAGCACAAATCTGCCTATGGTTACGCCTCCTCGCTCGTGCTTTACCAGAATCTCCTACTGGTACAGTATGACCAACAGAAGGACGGGGCAGATGGCGGATCCGCGCTGCTGGCGCTCGATGCGCGGACCGGGAAAACGGCCTGGCGCATCAAGCGGAACATGGGGCCGTCCTGGTCGACGCCGCTCGTTATCGGAACGCGCCGCGGTCCTCAAGTCATTGTCTGCGCCAATAACGGCATCACCGCCTACGCCCCGGAAGACGGCCGTGAAATCTGGACCGTTCACGGCGAAACGCAGGAGCTCGTCCCCACGCCTACCATTGCGGGGGGACTGATCATCGCCACCATGACCGGCTCAGGCACGATGGCAATCTCCCCGGACGGCCAGGGAGACGTGACGAAGACGCATGTCGCCTGGAGCGACGAGGACGCCGTCACGGACGTCCCCTCGCCGGTGGGATGTGGCGACCTGTTCTTCCGCCTGTTCGCCGGCAAGTTGATCTGCCACCAGGCAGCCGACGGCAAGGAGGTCGGATCTCTGGAGTTGGAAGGGGAGTTCTACGCTTCGCCGATCGTGTGCGATGGGGCGCTCCTGCTGCTCGACCGCGACGGCGCCATGACGGCGGTAAGAGCCGGGCCTGCGCTCGAGAAGATCGGCACCCGAGCCGTCGGCAAATCGGCCAACGCCAGTCCGGCCATGGCCGGTGGACGCCTGCTTGTGCGTACCGACAAGGCGCTCGTGTGCATCGACACAAGGACACCACCGGAGGAGCGGGCCGCGATTCCGACCGCGGGCTTGACGATTACCAAGGCTCTGGCCGGGAAAGCTGATGTCACCAAGACGCTGGCGACCAAGGTCAAGGACAACCGGCTGGTGATTGTTGCGACCAGCGCGTTTTTGGGCGTGGATGCCGGGATGGACAAAATTGTGGTGGAATATGTTCTGGACGGCAAGCCACAAACCATCGAGCTGTCGGCGATTGCCGGTGATGAATTGGGGGTTGCTACCCCCGGCGCGGATTGGGTGACAGGGGTTGCGGTGCTGGGCGCGAGCAAGCCATTGCCGGCCAAGGGACTGGGGGTCAAGTTCGCCATATACGGTAAACGAGATGGATGGGTGGACGTAATCGAACCGTGCAATGCAGCGATCGCCAACAACAAAATGACGATTGTGGCTTCGGACAAGCTGGCAGGGGATCCAAGCAGCGGGGCGGGGAAAGTCATGTTCGTTTCGTATGTCCTGGACGGAAAAGAAGGGACGAAATCCTGCGAGCAGGGTCAAGAGCTAACCATTCCGACCGACACGCTGACGGCCCAGGCGGCATGGGATGCCCTTCCGCCCTTAAAGGCAACCTTCAGCAGAAAGATCGAGGCGCGCAATACCGATCTGAATCGGTTCATTCCTTTCGACGGAAATACCGTCTATAGCGCAACTGGACTGCTGAGAAAGTGGCCAGCAAATGGGGCGAAGGAACTCTGGCGCGTGCAGACGGGCCCCTCTATCGCAGCGGTCGTCGAGGCGGAAGGCCGCACCTTTGCAGCGGGGCAACTCGACGGCAAACAGTGGGCGTACTGCGTGGAAACGAAAACCGGGAAAATAATCTGGAAGACAGAACTCGGACCGGAATACATGCTGCCGGGCCATTGGTGGGGAACCGTGGCTTCGCCGCTCGTTGATGAAGGCCGCGTGTACTACATCCCCTATCGACGAGTCAATAGGGAGGGTGGTGTTGGCGATAATGAGATCTGCCCTCTGGTCTGTCTCCGTGTCAGCGACGGCAAGGAACTGTGGCGCAGCGGTGGAGACATCCCCTTTGTGAACGGATTCTCGACGCCGCTCGTTGTCGGCGGAACCCTTTTTGTTCTGCCGCAAAGCGAGAAAGACATTTTGGTGGCGTTGGATAAGCTTTCTGGAAAGGTCCTATGGACCGGAAAGGAACGGAAGCCCAGGCATGGCGGTGCGCCGTATGCCGGCGCGTCGCCGACCTATCTTGAACTCGACGGTCAGGGGCAGTTGATTTACGGCCTGGGCAACAACGAGATCATAGGCGTCAGCGTCAAGGACGGTTCCATACTGTGGACGATTCCCCGCACTATGGGCCATGGGTTGATGTGCTCAGCCGCGGTGGTGGAGGACCGCGTGGTGTTGAGCTGTGGAGAGAACAAATGGTCCATGGCCCTGCAGATGCGGCAACGAGACGGCGCCTACACGGAGCCGCTCACGACTTATCAAAGTTCGAAGCTGCAGGTCGGATGGTTCAACACACCCGCGGTGCACGATGGCGCGGTGTATGGTTTCGGGACCTTCAGCATGCAATGCACCGATCTCGCGACCGGCGAACTGCTGTGGGAACAAGCGGAGCGCAACGATTGGAATAACAAGCAACAGCTCATCATCGCCGACGGGCTTATCTTCGCCACGACCGTGCAAAAGGAGCTGGTGTTGATCGAAGCCAGCAAAGCCGCCTACAAAGAGCTGGGCCGCACGAAGCACGGGATGAACATGGGGCACACGCAGCAGCCAACCCTCGCCAACGGCAGGCTCTATCTCCGCGGCATGGATGAAGCCATCTGCTATCAAGTCCACCCCGAGCTGCTCGGCAGCACCCCAGACACCAGCTCAGCCGTTCCGCCGCGCCGCGCTCACAAACCCTAGTCTGCTGTCGTGAACCCTCGGCGAGCCAAGAACCACGAACAATTAACATGAGACCAACCATCCTGGCCATTCTCGCCCTGCTAATCCTCGCCTCGACGGCTGCATTCGCCGCCGAGTCTTTTCCACCGCTCGATGCCACGCTGCTTGATCCGGCGACTTTTGCGGAGCGCATCGGCAGCGCGCCGGAATCCCTGGTCCAGGGTGACGCGCAAACCGCCAAGCTCGGGCCAAAGGCGGTCGTGTGGTGCAAGCAAGCGAAGCCGCACTGGCAGGGCGTGAAGTTTGGCGCGGGACTCGATGCGGGTGCGCGGCATCTGCGCATCGGATTCACGCAGAGCATTCCGGTGGGCAGTGTGCTGGTCGGCGGTGGCGGCTCGTTGAGTGTCTTGAAACCGAGTGCGAAGTATCCCGGCGATCTGGCGGATGATTCGCAGTGGCTGCCTGCGTCGCGTCTGCTGAATGGCACCGAATCGAATGCGGAGGTCGCCAGCGGTCACTACGGCCTCTGGGTGCTTCCAACAGGCACATCAACACGAGCGTTGCGTTTCAGTCACACGCCAGCCGCCGGGGATCGCGAGACGGCGGGCCAGCTCGCGGGTGTCTGGCTGCTGCCGGATCGCTTGGGCAATGTCGCGCCGCAAGCGTTGGTGCAGTCGCGCGCCCGCGATGATGTGTCGATGAGGCTCGTCGATGAATCGCACAACCGAGGCTGGGGTGCTTGGGAAAACGCCGAGAACGGCGCGCCGTTGCCGGTGTCCGCCGAGCATCCCGAGATCGTCACACTCACATGGCCGAAATCGGTGACGCTCAGCGGCGTTTGCCTGCTGTGGCCGGGCTTCGACGCGTGCGAAATTGATGCCTTCACCGGAGCCGACGATGCGAATGTGCGCGAGGCTCCGGCGGAATCATGGACGCGCGTCGGCACCGGTCGCAAACTCGAAACGTGGTATCCCTCCCAGCTCGGACCCAACTGGATTGCCTTGGATCGCGAGGTGAGCACGCGGGCCTTGCGTGTCCGCATGACCGCACCTGCCGAGGCGAAACATCCCCATCTGGCGGACAAAATCAAAGACGGACGCCGTGTGTGGCTGGGCGAACTGATGGCCCTGGTGCCGATGCGCGAGGCCGCGCTGGCGAGCATTGTTTTGCCAAAGCCGGGCGAGGAACCGCCGCCGATCCCGGTGAAGTTCACGCTGCCCGAGGCCGGTCTCGTGACGCTCGTGATCGAGGACAAAGCCGGAACGCGCGTGCGGAATCTCGTCAGCGAGACTCCATTTCCTGCAGGCGAGAACATCGCGTGGTGGGATGGCAGCGATGATTTGCTGCGCGATACCGAAGCTGCAAAGCACGGCGTCTATCACATCCCGACGCGGCCCGTCGTGCCCGGCGACTACACGGTGCGCGGCCTGTGGCGCAAGCCGCTGAGCCTGCGCTACGAGTTCAGCATCTACAATGCCGGCAAGCCTGCCTGGACGACCGCCGATAACACCGGTTGCTGGCTCACCTCGCACACACCGCCGACGAGCATGGCCTTCGTGCCCGGCAGTCGCACAGCGGACGGACAGCCGCTCATCTTCATGGGCTGCTTCGTCGCAGAGGGCGGCCATGGTCTGCAATGGCTGCGCGAAGACGGCACCAAGATCGGCGGGCAACATTGGGTCGGCGGCACATGGACAGGCGCGCCGACTCTGGCCGTCGATGGTGGCGCGAATGCCATCGCGGATCATCTGTGCTACGTCGGTTCGGTGTGGGAAGGCGAACTGCGCCTCACTGCGAAGACCAAAGCCCTCGGCGATCAGCCCATTTTCAAAACCATCCTCGGCGACGATTCACGCCCGAAGAAGCCCACGGACCCACGGCCGGCGCTCATCGAAGGTTTCGAAGGCGGTGATCGCCAGTTCGTGCTCAGCAGCCTTGCCGTTCACGATGGCCTCATCGTCTGTTCGATGCTGAGGCAAAACGAACTGCTGTTCGTCGAGGCCAAATCCGGCGCGATCACAGGCCGCCTGCCGGTGAACAGCCCGCGCGGCGTTACTTTTGATGCCCAGGGCCGCATGCTGGTCCTCAGCGGCAATCAGCTGCTCGCCTTTGCATCCGTGAAGGCCACCCAAGCCGAGACGATCATCGCCAAGGGTCTCGAAGATCCGAGACACATCGCCATCGGCACGGCGGGACACTGTTTCATCAGCGACCGTGGCGCCTCGCATCAGATCAAAATCTTCACCCCATCCGGCAAGCTTCTGAAAACGATTGGCGAAGCCGGCCCACCGGCTGTGGGCGATTACAATCCCCTGCACCTGAACAACCCCAACGGCCTCGCGCTCGATTCGCAAGGCCGCGTGTGGGTGGCCGAGAATGACAACTATCCGCGGCGCGTCTCCGTATGGTCGGAGAACAAGCTCGCACGCGCCTTTTACGGTCCGACGGAATACGGCGGCGGTGGCGCGCTCGATCCGCGCGATGCGAATGTGTTTTTCTACAAAGGCCTCGAGTTCGCGCTCGATTGGAAAACCGGCAGCGATTCGCTCAAGCGCGTTTTTGCGCGGCCGGACCCGCTGCTCGAAGCACACTACGGTCATTACTCGCCCGACTGGCCGCTTTACCCCTCGCAGGGAAAAGGCCGGCGCTACTTCACGAGTTGCTACACGCATAATCCGGTCGCCGGTGACAACGCCGCCTTCCTCTGGATCGACACCGGCAAGGAAGCGCGTCTCGTTGCCGCGCTCGGCGATGCCCATGCCTGGAAATTGCTTCGCGAGCGCCCTGAACTCCGCGCCGCGTGGCCTGCGGGCACAAGGCCCGAGGAAGAAAATCCGCAGTCCGACAAACACGCCACCTTCCTCTGGATTGACCTCAACGCTGACGGGAAACCGCAACTCGACGAACTCCAGATGACAAAAGGTGAGGTGGCACGCGGCATCACCGTCACCCGCGAGCTCGATTTCATTGTCTCGCGGCTCGGCAAAGACACCACCATGTTCAGCCCCACGAGCTTCGATGCGAATGGCGTGCCGCATTACGACTTCAAGCCCACGCGCCTCGGCCCTGCGGGCGGAAACCCACCCTCAAGCGGCGGCGATCAAACACTGCACCTCGACGAGTGGACGATCTCCACGAGCTCGACCGCGCCATTCTCACCGCACGGCCTTGGCGGCATGTTCAAAGGCGAACCGCGCTGGAGCTATCCGAGCCTGTGGCCCGGCCTTCACGCCAGTCACGAAGCCGCCGTGCCGGATCGGCCCGGCACGGTCGTAGGCCACACCCGTTTGCTCGGCGATTTCATCAATGGTCCCACAGGCCCGATGTTCGGCATCAATGGGAACATGGGGAACATGTATCTGTTCACCGCGGACGGGCTCTTCGTCGGCACCCTGTTCCACGACATCCGCCTGCGCCCCAACTGGGCGGCACCCGTCGCCACACGCAACATGGACGTCACCGACGTCTCGCTGCACGACGAAAACTTCTGGCCCAGCATGACGCAAACACCCGATGGCAAGGTCTTCCTCATTGATGGCGGCCGCACCAGCCTCGTGCGGGTGGATGGACTCGAAACCTTGAAGCGTCTGCCCGATCAAGCCCTCACCGTCACCACCACCGATCTCGACCAGGCGCGCGACTGGTTCGCCCGCGCCGAACTCGCGCGGCAAAAAGCTCGCGGCACCGGCATCCTCACCGTGCCGCTGCGCACCGCCGCACCGACCGTCGATGGCAAGCTGGACGATTGGCCCGCCACCGCCGACTGGGCGATGATCGACCGACGCGGGACCAGGGCCAACTTCGACAGTGACTCCAAGCCGTATGAAGTCAGCGCTTCGCTCTGCATCGCCGGCGACCGCCTCTTCGCCGCATGGCGCACCACCGAAAAAGACCTGCTCAACAACAGCGGCGAAACCCCGAACGCGCTCTTCAAAACCGGCGGCTGCCTCGACCTCATGCTGCAAACGGACACCGACCAGCGCCTGCTCATCACTCTTGTCAAAGGCCAGCCCCGTGCCGTGCTCTATCGTGCGAAAGTGCCTGGCACCGCGCAGCCCGTTGCCTTCAGCAGCCCTTGGCGCAGCATCCACATCGACAGCGTCGAAGACATCACCGCGCAAGTCACCCTCACCACCGACAAAGCCGGCAATTTCGAAATCAGCGTCCCCCTCGCGGCGCTGCATTGGACTCCCAAGTCCAACGACCTCATCCGCGCCGACATCGGCGTGCTGCGCGGCAGCAATGGCCAGACCACGCAGCGTGTTTACTGGTCCAACAAAGCCACCGCCATCACCGCCGATGTCCCGAGCGAAGCCGAACTGACGCCCAAACTCTGGGGCCAGTGGAAACTCACCGCCGAATAACCGAAAGAGACCTTCTATGAAGACCGTTTTCACCCTCCTTACAGTCTGCGGCCTGCTTGCGAGGTCCGCATTTGCGGGCACGCAAACCGAGAACTACGGCATTCCCGTCTTGCCGGCGCCCGGCAAGATCGTAATCGACGGCAGATTCGACGACTGGGACCTCACCGGCGGCATATTCGCCTGCGACAACGTGGAGGAGCAGCGTGACCGCCACAGCGCGTGGCTTCATGCGATCTACGACCAGGACAACCTCTACGTGCTTGCGCGCGTCATAGGCAGCTTCCGTCACGACGACAGACGCCCCGCCGGCAGCGTGCTGCGGATGCTGATGCTCACGGCGCCCGGCACACCGCAGCAGCTTCAGCCCAACCTGACCTGCGCGCGCGACTTGGACGGGAAGGAATCGATCACGCTCAAATTCGAGCCGCCTCTCCAGAGCGCGCGTGACCCGAAGCAGATGGGCGCGGAGCAGGTGTTTCTCAACGACCCGGACGGCAAAGGCTTTACGCAGGAGATCCGGATTCCCCTGAAGATGATTACAAGCGAAGGTGTAGCCCTC
>CAYHFE010000267.1:0-9968 GCA_964355375.1 uncultured Verrucomicrobiota bacterium | reverse complement strand
GCAGCCAAAATCCCTCGCCGCAGGACCCTTTTCAATTTTAAAACAGGCTCTAAGCCGTCAGAATGCAGTTAAAATGGGTGGCTCGGCCATACGGCCAAGCCGTAACGATGCCGCCGGCCACGCGCTCCTCCCTCCCCGCAACCCTTTCCCGCCAGGAGCGAATTTCCCGGAACGGTTTTTCGAGCCTGGCGCTTTTGCATCCGTCCTCTGGTGGAGCGAAACTCCCGTCGCGCCCTGGATAGATGCGGCTGAGTATCCGACCGTTCCGAGACTGTTTTCGTGACGGGTGAAGAGCTCGCCTGTCTGATTCGTCACGTTGTCGAGATACCCATGATGCCTTTGCTTTCCCCGGACAGGACCACCCACGACGGCCCGGTCATCGACGTTCACGGCTTGACCAAGACCTATGAGGGCTTGACCGCGGTCGATGATCTCTCTTTTGAGGTTCGCCCTGGCGAGATCGTCGGTTTGGTCGGCGCGAATGGAGCCGGCAAGACCACCACCCTCCGGGCCATCGCCGGCATTCTTCGTCCCACTGGCGGCTCGATCCGAGTGGCCGGCCATGCCCTCGAAAACGAGCCGGTTCTCGCCAAGCGCCACCTGGCCTACATCCCGGACATCATTCACGCCTACGATCTTCTCACCGTGACCGAGCACCTCCACTTTGTGGCGCTGGCCTATCACGTCGAGAATGCCCCGGGGCAGTATGAATCGTTGCTCGAAGAACTGGACCTCCACTCAAAACGAAATGAGCTCGCCTCCACTCTCTCCCGCGGCATGCTCCAAAAGCTCTCGCTGGCCTGCGCGTTTCTGCGGCGGCCCAAAGTCATCGTCCTGGACGAGCCGCTCACCGGTTTAGACCCGCGCGGCATCCGCAATATCAAGGAATCGATCCGACGCCGGGCGACCGCGGGAGTGGCCTTCCTCCTTTCTTCCCATTTGCTCGAATTGGTCGAATCCCTGGCCGATCGCGTTCTCATCCTCCATCAGGGAGGGAAACGGGCGTTCGGCACCCTGGAGGAAGTCCGGGCGACCGCGACGCTCCACGATGGAGCCCGCCTCGAGGAGGTCTTCTTCGCCATCACCGAACGCCCTGGAGCTATCAACGTCGAGCGCGCTCGGTCATGAACCAAGCTCTGCTTTATCTCTGGCTCGCCCTGCTGAGGAGACGGCTGATTCGCGCGGTCCTCGACCTGAGGCGGCCCGCCAAACTCATCGGATTCCTCGCCCCCGTCGGTTTGATCGGATTCTTGTTCTATTATCGCGAGGAGGAATTCCTGGGACGCCTCGTCCGGCGCGAAGCACTGGTGGGCGGCGGACTGATCATGCTGGCCGGCTCGATCTTCAAAGGATTCCTCGAGCGCGGTCTGGTCTTTGAGCCGGCGGACGTGGATTTCTTGTTCACGGGCCCGTTTTCCCAGAAGCAGATCGTCCTTTACCGATTGTTGCCCAGCTATCTCTACGCCGTTCTCCAAGCCCTGGTTTTTGGGCTGCTCTTCAGTCCGCACCTGGACCATCCTCTTCTGGCGAGCTTCGGCCTGGCGCTTTTTCAAATCGTCTGCTTTCACCTGGCCACGGCCGCGGCGATTCGCGCCGGTGCTCTGACCGACCGATTGCATGACCGGATTCGGTGGATGCTGCTCGCCTTGGGCTTTGTTTTCATCGCCACCTACCTTCGGGTTTCGCTCGATATTTACGTCATTCCGGCGTGGTTCGCCGCGGACTGGACGCACCTTCTCTTTTACCCCGCGGTGCCGCTGGCGGATCTCGGAGTATCGGAAAGCTTGCGCCATCCCATCCTGAAACTGGCTGGCCCCGTAATCACCACCTCGTCGTCGCAGGCGGCGCCTCTGCTCTGGCTTCCGCTTCTGGCCGGGCTGGTCTTCGGAAGTCTCGCGCTGGTTCTGAAACTCAAATCGAATGTCTTCGAATCGTCGTTGCGCACCACCGGACGGGCGATGGAACGGCGCCGGCGCGCCGAGCGCGGTGAACACGCTCCGACGCTGGCGAGCACCTCGATCCGTTCCGCCGGTGACTTGCCGGTGTGGAACTTCTTCCGCGGAGCCGGCGCGATCGTCTGGAAGAATCTCCTTTGCGCGCGACGCAGCCGGCGCCAACTCCTGCTGGCGTTCGTCGCCACCCTGGTCTTTACGCTGCCGCTCGCCTTGATCCTCAGATACAACGCGATAATGACGCAACAGAATCTCGGGGCCGACCCCATGGACGTCCTGCGATTCCACACCGGCGTCGCGATATTCCTCGGATCGCTGGCCTTGGTCCTTCAGCGCTCCTTGCCTTTCGACTTCCGCATGGACGGCCGGCATCTGGTTGGATTCCGAACGATGCCGATCTCACCGATGGCCATTGTGCTGGCGGAGATCACCGTGCCGACGCTGATCTATCTGAGCTTTCAGGCGTTGGGCATTGCGTCCTTGTTCATTTACGGCCGGTTTAGTCTGGCGATGCTCGGAGTGATCGG
Organism: uncultured Verrucomicrobiota bacterium; assembly: GCA_964355375.1. Classification (GTDB taxonomy): domain Bacteria; phylum Verrucomicrobiota; class Verrucomicrobiia; order Limisphaerales; family SIBE01; genus CAYHFE01. Next base: position 7,489 of record CAYHFE010000267.1, on the reverse strand, counting down.
GCTTTTTTATGTAGCGGTCGCGGTCGGAATCAACGCAATTTGGAACACCCACTACCTGCTGTCGTCCGCCCGGCACATTTCGTCCGCGTCGCCGGCGCCCTCCGCCAGCGCCGCCGGAACGCTGGCGATCGTGGCGCTTTCATTCGCCTCCTTCTTTCCGGCCGGTTGGATGGCGCAATGGTTGTACGGCCGGCGGGCCAACCCGATCGAGGCGGCGGCGGTGTTTGTCGTCATCCAAGGCATCGTCGATGTTCTCCTCATCATCAATATGGCGCGTCTCTTCCGCCAATTCGAAGTGGCGCGGGATTCCTGAATCGGTCCGCCATGTCGAACCTCCAGCCATCCTTCAGTCCCGCCGCGACCCGGCCCTCGGATCCGCCGCCCGGCTCGCTTCTCCAGCGGTTGCGGAACGTTTTCGCAACTCCCGATGAGGTCTTTCAGGACGTGGTTCACGCTCCCTTCAGTCCGGGCAATTGGATCCTCCCGATCCTCTTGTGCTGCCTGGCCGGCGTGGTCTCCGCTCAATTGTTGCTCCAAGAGCCAACGATTCTCGATCCCATCCGGTCGAATCCAGAATTACGCCAACTCGTCCACCAAGCCGACAACGAGGCAAAACAGGCCCTCGGGGAGGACAGCGACGTGGTCGCGGCGGCCCGATTCGCCACCTGTCTGGGCATCGCGAGTGCCTGTCTCGTCGGAACGGCTTGGTCCGCGTTCGTGCTCTGGAGTCTGGGAGCGTTCTTTTTGAGAACCCGCTTCTCTTTCACCAAAACGCTGGAAATCGTCGGACTGGCCCAAATGATCCTCTTTCTCGAAACCATCGTCACCACGCTCTTGACTCTGGCCACCGGACACCCTTCCGCCAAGCCGGCATTGTCGCTGTTGCTCGATGATTTCAATCCCACCAACCGCTGGCATCTGGTGCTCGAAACCATGAATCTGTTCCATCTCTGGACCGCGGCTGTGCTCGCGACCGGATTGAGCAAACTGGGCCGCGTCACCTGGGCGGAAGCCGCCTTCTGGGTTTTCGGGTATTGGTTGGTGCTGCGGTTGGGTTTGATTCTTCTGCGAGGCGGCTGAATGATCCGGCGCGATTACATCCTTCGCATGATCGAGGAGTTCATTCGATCGCTGGCCCGCATCCAGACCCTCACCCAAAACCGCCAATTCGAACTTGCCGAGTCCTCCGTGGACGAGGAACTCCAGAAGCTACTCAAGCTGGACGCTCTGGGTGTCATCGGCTTGACCGAAAGCGAAATCCTGGCGCGGCTGATGGAAGGTCAACCCACTCAGACCGTCGCCGACCAATGCGCCTGGGTCGCCACGTTGCTGCGCGAAGCCGGCGATATTCATGCCGCAAATGGTCGAGAGGCAGAGGGTCGGGCGTGTCACGTCAAAGCGTTGAGCCTCCTCCTGGCCACGTTTCATTCCCAACCCACGTTCGAGCTTCCTGCGTTTGTTCCCAAGATTGACGAATTGATGCGGACGCTCGCCGATGGTCCGCTCCCAGCCCGCACGCGCGCGGCGCTGATGGCTCACTATGAGCAAATCGGCGAATTCGCCAAAGCGGAGGATCAATTGCATGTCGTGATCGAAACGGAGTCCGACAACCCGGCGCTCCTCCGCTGGGCCATCGAGTTCTATGACCGAGTGCTCCGCCAAAGCGACGCCGCGCTCCAAGCCGGCAATCTTCCGCGCACGGAAGTCGAGGCGGCTCGAGAGGAACTGTGCAGACGAACCGGTGACAAACCGGGATGAATCTCTGAAACCTGAAGTTGTGGAATCGTTCCCGATCACCTCAAGGATTCAGCAGCGACCCAGCCGTGACGATTCAGTTGGCCTGGGGAGCGCACGCGCCCTCGCGTGCGGTGGTCGGCGCCCTCGCCGACCACACTGGCGCCAGCGAATGAGTCACCTCTTGGTGATTTTCCTGCGACTTCGGTCCGACCGGCGGGGCGCCGGTCGGCACACGCGAGGGCGCGTATGCTCCCCAATTGGGACTGCCTGCTTACGGCCAAGGAAGCGACGCGAATGGCGACCCGACGCTTTTGGAAAAACACTCCTTGACCAAGACCACGCCGGCGTGGGATGAGCACTGTCCGGCCATGTCAAACAAGCCTCCCCGCATCCTCGTCATCGGTTACGGCAATCCCGGGCGCCGCGATGACGGCCTGGGCCCGGCCTTCGCCGAGCGCCTCGCGGCGGAGTTGCCGCCCGGCGTGACAGTCGAGACGACATTCCAACTCGCTATCGAGCACTCCGATGGCGCGGCCCGCCACGACATCGTCGTCTTTGTCGATGCCGACCTCGAAGTCGGACCGAACGCGCCCTTCTCCTTGCGCCCGATCCAGTCGGATCCCCTGGATCATCCGTTTTCCCACCACCTCTCACCGCAGGCGGTCCTGCACTTGGCGGACCAGTGTTTCGACGCTCGCCCCAAAGGCTGGGTGCTCGGAATTCGCCCGGCCGATCTCGACTCGTTTGCCGAAGGTCTCACGCCCGAGGCGCAAGGGAATCTTGAAGCCGCCTTGGCCCGATTCCGCCACGCCTTGGCCACGGGTGAGCTCGCGACGTGATGCGTCAGGCTTTCTGCGCTTCTTTCGCCCACGCATCCTTGAGCGTGATAGTGCGATTGAAGACCAGACGGGGCGGGCCGTCCGAAAGCTCGGAATCCTTATCCAACGAGAAATAGGCGAGGCGCTCGAATTGGTAATGTCCCGCCAGGGTCGCGTCCTTCAGGCTGGGTTCACATTTCGCGGTGACGCTTTCGAGCGAGCGCGGATTCAAGTGCCGCTTGAAATCTCCGTCCGCATCCGGTTCCGGAACGGTGAAGAGGCGGTCGTAGAGGCGCACCTCGGCGTCGATGGCGTGGGCCGCGCTGACCCAATGGATCGTGCCTTTGACTTTGCGACCGGCGGTCGGCCCGCCCGTCTTGCTCTCGAGATCGGCCGTGCATCGGAGTTCGATGATCCGTCCCTCCGCCGTTTTCACCACCTCATCACATTTGATGATGAAAGCGTATTTCAGACGCACCTCGCCGCCCGGACGCAGGCGAAAATATTTCGGCGGCGGTGACTCCATGAAGTCATCCTGCTCAATATAGAGCGTGCGGCCAAACGGGATCTTGCGTTTGCCGGACTGCGGGTCTTCGGGATTATTGACGGCGTCGAGCTCTTCGCTTTGGCCCTCCGGGTAGTTCGTGATGACCACCTTGATCGGACGCAACACCGCCAGGCGTCGCAGAGCTCGCTTGTTCAGGTCTTCGCGAATGGCATGTTCCAGCACTGCGACATCGGTCAAGCCGTGGTACTTGGTAATTCCGATGTGATAGGCAAACGCGCGCAGGGCTTCGGCGGTGACGCCGCGCCGGCGGAGGCCGCTGATCGTGGGCAGGCGCGGATCATCCCAGCCGGAGACGAGGCTTTCGTTGACCAATTGCATGAGCTTGCGTTTGCTCATGACGGTGTAGCCAAGGCTGAGCCGGGCAAACTCGAATTGGCGCGGGAGGGCGCGCGGCAGATCCAGGTTCTCGAGAATCCAATCGTAGAGCGGGCGGTGCACCTCAAATTCCAAGGTGCAAATGGAGTGGGTGATGCCCTCAATGTAGTCGCTCAGGCAATGGGCGAAATCGTACATGGGATAGATGCACCAACGCCCGCCGGTGTGATGGTGTTCAGCCTGCCGAATCCGGTAAAGAATCGGGTCGCGCAACCAGATATTGGGCGAAGCCATGTCAATCTTCGCCCGGAGCGTGCGGGTGCCATCCGGAAATTCCCCCTGTTTCATTCGGGTGAAAAAATCGAGGTTCTCCTCGCGACTGCGATTCCGAAATGGGCTGTCCTGACCCGGCCGATCGGGAGCGCCGCGATACTTTTCGGTATCTTCCGGACTCAGATCGCAGACGTAGGCAAGCCCTTTCCTGAGCAGTTGCACGGCATATTCGTAAAGCGGCTCGAAGTAATCCGAGGCGTAGAATGGCTCCAGCACCGGGGACGATGGCGGTTCGAGCGCGGCGGGCGCGAGGTGGACATCGGGTCGGCCTTCGAAGGACATCACTTCGGCCGTTTTTCCCTTCGGCTTCAGCCCAAGGCAATGATCGGCCCATCCCTGAATGAGCCATCGGACGTCTTCCGTGATGGAATCAACGTATTCGACGTCTTCTTTCGTGGGATTGGTGTCATCCATCCGCAGATTGCAGGTGCCGCCGAATTCGCGGGCGATGCCAAAATTCAGGCAGATCGACTTGGCGTGCCCGATGTGCAGGTAGCCGTTCGGCTCCGGCGGAAACCGGGTATGAATCCGGGTGTGTTTGCCCGAACGCAGATCGTCGGCCACGATGTCGCGGATGAAGTCCGAGGGCACCGGCGTGGCCGCGGCGTTCGGATCATTCCCCTGACCGGCTTGAGTGTTCCCCGACCCGGCCTTCATTTCGTTCGGTGTTGTCATGCGATTTCAAGAACAGACGGACCGTACCAAACTGCCGCGGCGCTGAATAGAGAATTTGCCAATTCAGCCAATCACTTGCATGAGCGTTGAGCGTTGAGTGTTGAGCGTTTGGCCGGCTTCATCGTCCCAAAGCGAGCCTGCAAGGCTGGGCAGCTCTCCCTGAACCTGCGGTGGAGTGAGACTCCGTCGAGCCCTGACTTCTTTGCCAACCAAGATTCCAGGGCTCGACGGCGTCTCGCCCGACCCGATGAGGGGTTCAGGGGTTCTTGATATTGCTCACCCGCTCGGGTGCGCGTCGTTCACTTCGCGCGATAGCTGATGGCGCGCTCCAGGGTGATCTGGCGCCCTTTGGACCGCGGGTCGGCGTCCGCCACGGTCACCAATCTCAGTGTGTGCGGACCCGGTTTCAATCCATAGGCATGCCAGAGGCTGTTGTCGTGGGTCCGCTCGACGATGTAGGCGTCGGCCAGGCCGACTTTTTCTCCATCGAGGAACACGTTGGCCCGTCCGCCTTCCTGGTTCAGCCGTCCCATCAGGACCACGGCCACTCCGTCGAATTTGAGTGTGGCCTCGTTCCCCGCCCCGGTGGAGAGCATCGCACCTTTGTCGTCCGACCATGAGCCTTGCCAAGTCCAGGCCGCGTCCTTGACCGGAATTCGTTTGTCCGGAATTCCCGGATCCCATTGCTCGAGTGGCGGGGCCTGGGGAAGCTGGACTGGAATGATCACTTCCGACGCTGTGACTTGGCCGCCGTTCTTCTCGATCAAGGCCAGGGCGCGCTTCAAGGTCGATCGGCAAATCTCGTTGAATGAATAATCCGTGAACTCGAACTTCTCGTCGGCCAATTTGGCGATCCCGGACTTGAATTGATCCGGAATCCGGCTGAACCCGAGCATGACGCCGAGGACCCCGACCGCGCTGGAGGGATTGCAGTCCGAGTCCTGTCCACAGCGTGTGGCAATCTCCATCGTCTTCAGGAAGTCACCTCCGCCATAGAGAAGTCCAAACGTGATGTAGGCGCCGTTCAGTTTGGCATCGATATTGAAGGGGCTGAGCGCGCCGTCCGGACACGGGTCATCCTTGTCCCATTTCTCCTCGATCATCTGCCAGACCTTGCGCCAATCGTCTGGATACTGCGCGGACCAATTCAGAAGATCGCGGATGAGCTTGGCGTAGGTGCTCTCCGCGGGAATGCAGGCCAAACCGGCCTCGGTGATCTTGCGCGCGTCCTGCTCCACAAAGGCCGCCGCGTACATTCCGCAGACGAACATCCCGCCATAGACGCCGTCGCCATAATTCATCACGTGACCGACGCGGTCACAAAACTCGTTGGAGGTTCGCGGCAATCCGGGCGTCATCAATCCGATGAAATCGGCCTCAATTTGAAAATCGATATCGTTGGCGTGCATGTTGTATTTGGGATGGCCGGACCACGGCGCCTTCACGCCGAGGTTCAACATGCGCCTTCCGGCCGCGTTCGCATGCCAGAGACCGTACTTCGAGTTCTTGAACGCTTCACCATATTGCTCGCTCGTCGCGTGCAAACCGACCTGGTCCATGACGGCGGCAAAGGTCATCTCCACGTAGAGATCATCCTGGTGGATCGCATTGGCGACGCGGTCCGGCGCCCACTTCAGCTCGCCCTCCAGAATCTTGGCTTGGGCGCGGAACTCGGTCGGTGCACCGTAGGACACGCCGATCATCTGTCCGGCCCAACCTCCGCGAATCTTGTCTTCGAGCGCGGATCGCGACAAGCGGTGCGGTTGAGGAGAAGGGGTTTGAGCCGCGCGGACTGGCCAAGCCAGAATCACCGTCAGCGCGACGAGGGAAACAAGACGAGTCATCATAAGTCCTTTCACTTTCTGAACGAGCGGCGTTGCCGGCTCGATGCCGGAAGTACCTTTGTGTCCTCGCTATTCACGATGACCTTCTCCCGGCAAGCAACACCGAGATTGGCATTTCCTGGACCTCTCTTGTCCCTCGGCCTTTGACCCAGATCATGCCGACGGCAGATTCGTGCTGCCTAACCCGGCCCATCGTCTATAAATAGACCCATGAAACTGAAATTCTTCGTCCTCGCCGCCGCCGTGGCCTGGGCCGGCGTATTGACCGGATGCCAACCGAAAAGTGAGGTCAAGCCCAAGGTCGCCCTGGTCATGAAATCCCTGGCCAACGAGTTCTTCCTCACCATGGAAAATGGCGCGCGCGCCCATCAGAAAGCTCACGCCGGCGACTACGACCTGATCGCCAACGGCATCAAAGATGAGCTGGACGTCGCCCGTCAGATCGATCTGGTCGATCAAATGATCGCGCAGCAGGTCAACGCCATCGTGATTGCTCCGGCGGATTCCAAAGCTCTCGTGGCCATCTGCAAGAAAGCCCAGGACGGCGGCATCGTCGTGGTCAACATTGACAACAAATTCGACGCCTCGGTTCTGGCCGACAAAAAGGTCGCTCTGCCCTTCGTCGGTCCGGACAATCGTCAAGGCGCGAAACAGGTCGGCGAACACCTCGCCCGACGCCTCAAATCGGGAGACAAGGTCGCCATCATTGAGGGCGCGCCCAACGCCTTCAACGCCGTCCAGCGCAAGCTCGGGTTCGAAGACGCGATGAAAGGCATCGGCGCGAATATCATCAGCTCCCAGTCCGGCTATTGGGAAACCGATAAAGCGAATCAAGTCGTGGCCGCGCTCCTGACCGAACACCCGGATCTCAAAGCCATTCTTTGCTCGAATGACAGCATGGCATTAGGCGCGGTGGCGGCTCTGCGCGCCGCGGGCAAAACCGGGCAGGTGCAAGTCGTGGGTTACGACAACATTTCGGCGGCCAATCAATTGCTCAAGGAAAACAAAATCCTCGCCACCGCGGATCAGCACGCGGATCGGTTGGCGGTCTTTGGGATCGAATACGCCCTGGAGATGATCCGGACCAAAGGCACCCCTGCCGACCGCGAGACGCCGGTGGACTTGATCACGGCGGAGTCTCTCGGCGCCAAACCGGCGGCGGCTCCGCGGTAACCGTTCAAGCGAAGCTGGGGAGCACG
>CAYHFE010000266.1:6736-9996 GCA_964355375.1 uncultured Verrucomicrobiota bacterium | reverse complement strand
ATCGACGGGACACCTTGAATGACAAATATGTCAATACCATTGACTGACACCTTTTGGAATCTTGGTCGGCAATAGAGTCAGGGCTCGACGGAGTCTCACCCCACCGCAGGTTCATGGAGAGCCGCCTTGGCTGTGTTCAGAACGTTCGAAGTTCAACGTTCGAGGAAGTGGTTGGCTGAAGGTGGGGCCGAAACGCTGCCCCCATGGCGAAATTTCGCCGGGGAATCAGAAGCGCTTCAACCGCGAGGACGAGCCTTGAGGTAGTCATCAATTCCCACCGCAGCCTGTCGCGCGTCGCGGACCGTATGCACCACCAGACTCGTTCCTCGGACGATGTCACCACCCGCGAACACTCCGGGAATGGGCGTCATCTGATGGGCGTCCACGACGATTCCTCCCGACGGGTTTCTGCCCAAGGTGCTGAACTCATCCCAATGCCGGAACGGTTCTGGATCGAAGCCCAAGGCCAAAAACACCCAGTCGGCGGCCATTTCGAACTCGGTTCCGGGTTGTGGGATGAAGCCTTTCCGCCCAGTCGAGTCCGGGTTTTCGAGCTGGGTCCGAATCAACCGCAAACCGGTGACACGCCCTTCGTCGTTGCCCAGAAATTCGACCGGAGCCGCCTGAAAAACGAATTGAACGCCCTCTTCCACCGCATTCTCATACTCGTGCCGACCGCAAGGCAGGCTGGCCTCGTCGCGTCGATAAACGGCGACGGTCTCATGCGCCCCGCATCGAATGGCGGTGCGGAGGCAATCCATGGCCGTGTCGCCGCCGCCCAAGACGACGACCCGTTTGCCAGAGACGTCGATGGCGGGCAGGTGGTTCGTCAATGACGTGGTTTTGTGGAGGATGAAGGGGAGGGCTTGGACCACCCCCGCCAAGTCGCTTCCGGGAAGGTCCAGGAGACGCGCCTTCCAGGCATCGAACCCGCGAAATACCGCATCGTATCCCGTGCGCAGTTCGCCCAGGGTGATATCCTCGCCGATGGCCACGCCGAGGCGGAACACGACTCCGCGTTTTTGGAGGAGGTGAACGCGGCGTTGGACGACGGATTTTTCCAGCTTGAAGGCGGGTATGCCATTGATGAGCAATCCGCCCGGCACCAACTCGGCGTCAAAAATCGTGACCGTGTAACCCCGTTGGGCGAGCTCGTCGGCGCAGGTTAATCCGGCGGGGCCCGAGCCCACCACGGCCACCCGCCAGCCATTGAGCGCGGCGGGCTGATCATTCACCGCTTGGTGGGCGAAGGCATACTCGCCGAGAAACCGCTCGATCGCTCCGATCGACACCGGCTCCGCCTGCCCGCTGAGGATGCAGGTGCCTTCGCAGCCGACCTCGCTCGGACAGACCCGGGCGCAAATCTCCGGCATCGGCATCTCGGTGTGCAAGAGGGAGGCGGCTTCGAGGAACCGACCCTCGGCGGTCAGCGCCATCCATTCGGGAATCGGACTGCTCAGGGGGCAACCCGAGACACAAGTGGGCTCGGCGCACTGAATGCAGCGGCTCGCTTGCTCTCGAGCGGTGGCTTCGTCGTAGGGGCCATGAATCTCGAGGAAATCGGCCACGCGCTCGACGGCCGAGCGTTTGGGGAGCCCTTGTTGAGCCAGGTGACGCCAGGCGAATTTCGGGTCGGTGGCATGATGCGGTTGGGTGTCGCTCATCGCTTAGGGGTGGTGCTGGGCGTATTCATGCCACCGCCGTGCGGGGAAAGCAAGCCGGGCGTAGCTTGAGGCCTGGAAAAGAGGCCGAGCTCGATCGCAGGAGAAGGCGGAGCGATGGCGTCAGCCAGAGCCGGCGACGATTCGCGCCCTGGGAAGTTGAGTTGCGCGACCGACGAATCGATGCGGTTGAGCAATCGAGCGGGGGCGATCCCCAAGGCCAGAATGCCGGCCATGAGCAGAACACAAAGCGCGCGGGTGGGCCAGTCCAGACGGATCGCCGGAAGGTTGCCGGGATCGCGGAAGCAGACCTCGCGCACGACCGACAAGTAATAGTAGATGGCGATGGCGGTGTTCACGACCGCCAGGATCACCAGGAGAACATAGCCTTTGGCCAGTGCGGCCGAGAGCAGAGCGAGCTTGCCCATGAATCCGACAAAGGGCGGAATGCCGGCCAGGGCAAACATGCCGACCACCAAGGTGAGAGCAAGCAGGGGAGCGCGCCGGTGCAGTCCGGCCAGGTCTTCCATCGGAACGTTCGCTCCATCGCGGGAAACCTTGCAGATCACCACGAAGCAGGCGAGGACCATGAACAGGTAGCCGACGATGTAGAACAGGGCGGCGGAGAATCCGGCTCGGTCGAGGGCGACGAGCCCAACCAGGGCATAGCCAGCGTGGGCGATGCCGGAGAAGCCGAGGAGCCGTTTGAGGTCTTTTTGCATCAAGGCAATGAGGTTGCCGTAGAACATCGAGCCGATGGCGAGAATGGCGAGGAGGGCGGCCAGGGTGACGCTCCCGGGCAAGGCGAGGGAGACGAAACGAACCAAGATGGCCACGGCGCCGATCTTGGGGAGTGTGGCGATGAAGCTGGCGGCTTCGTTGGCCGAGCCTTGATAAACATCCGGCGTCCAGAAATGAAATGGAAACACGGCCAGCTTGTAGAAAAGCCCGCAACAAGTCAGCGCCAGACCCGCGAGGGCCATCGGCGAGTTCATCAGCGGCGGCAATTTCACCGCCAGGGTTTGGAGTGATGTGCTTCCGGTCAATCCGAAGAGATAGCTCATGCCGAAGAGCATCACCCCGTTGGCGGCCACGCCAAACATGATGTATTTGATGGCCGATTCCATCTGACTCCGTTGTCCTTCCCGTTCGCGCCGCATCGGCACCAGCAAATAGAGCGGGAAGGCGGAAACTTCGAGTGCGACGAAGAGCGTGATCAACTCGACGCAACTCACCAGCATCGTCAGCCCCACCACGCTGATGCTGAGAAAGAGAAAATACTCCGGCTTGACGTCCTCGCGAATGTCGGACAAATCCCCGCTGCCCAGCAGAATGAGCAGAAACCCGATGGCGAACACGAGTTTCAATACTTGGGAGAAGGCATCGACCCGATAGGCTCCATCGAAGAGCAGCGCGTTCTGCCCCAGCGCCACCACGCAGGCCAGGATCGTGGCCGCCGCGGTGGCCACCGCGGCCCTCTGGGCTTGCCGGAAACGCATTTCCCCGAGCGAGATCACAAAAAGGGTCAGAGCGCCCGCCAGCAAGACCAATTCGGGAAGAAACGCGATGAGAGTGAAAGGGGTCATGGGGTCAGAGCGT
>CAYHFE010000266.1:2497-6636 GCA_964355375.1 uncultured Verrucomicrobiota bacterium | reverse complement strand
CATAGGCGGCGGCGGCGACGTCCACTTGTTTGAGCAGACGCTCGACGGAAGCGTGGAGGACCCGGGTGAACGGCGCGGGGTTCAATCCGATCCAAAAGACAAAGACCAGGAGGGGCGTGAGCGTGGCTATTTCGCGAAACTCGAGATCCTTCATTCGGGAATGATTCGGGTTGTCCACGCCGCCGTAGGCCACCTTCTGCAGCATGCGCATCATGTAGGCGGCGGCGAGGATAACTCCGGGCACGGCAAAGATCATCAAGGTTTTCGAGTGGGCGAAGCCGCCGGCGAGAACCAGAAACTCGCCGATGAAACTGTTCGTGCCTGGAAACGCCAGCGAGGAAAGCGCGAACACTCCGGCAAACGTCGCGAAGATGGGCATGGCTCTTCCCAGGCCGAGCGCTTGGTCCAGTTCGCGCGTGTGGAGGCGTTCGTAGATGATGCCCACGATGATGAAGAGCGCGCCCGTGGTGATGCCATGGTTGATCATGACCAGGAGGGCGCCTTCAATGCCCGCCTTGTTCAGAACGAAAATGCCGAGAGTGGCGAAGCCCATGTGAGCGACGCTCGAATAGGCCACCAGCTTTTTCAGATCACTTTGCGCGAGCGCGGTCAGCCCGCCATAAAGGATCGCCGCGATCGAAAGCCACAAGACGTAGGGCATGAAGACGTGAGTCCCGTAGGGCGTGATGGGCAGGGAAAAGCGCAGGAAGCCATAGGTGCCCATCTTGAGCAGGATGCTGGCGAGGAGCACGCTTCCGGCGGTGGGCGCTTCGACGTGCGCCGCTGGCAACCACGTGTGAAAGGGAAACATCGGCACTTTGATGGCGAAGGAAATGAAGAAGGCGAGGAAGATCCAGCACTGAAAGGCGTTCGAGTAGGGCCGTCCCATCATCGCGGGAATGCTGAAGCTGCCCACCTGCAGATAGAGCGCGATGATCGCGACCAACAACAGGACCGATCCCGCCATCGTGTAAATGAAGAATTTGAGCGACGCATAGATCTTCCTCGGCCCGCCCCAAATGCCAATCAGCAGGGCCATCGGGATGAGCATGAATTCCCAGAAAACGAAGAAGAGAATGAAGTCCAGGGCGCAGAAGACCCCGACCATGGCGGCTTCCATGATCAACAGGCAGATCATGAATTCTTTCACGCGAGTCTGGATGTAACGCCACGAGGCGAGCACGCAGAGCGGCATGATCAGGGTGGTCAACAGGACCAGCAAGAGACTGATGCCATCAATCCCCAGCGAGTAATTGATTTTCAGGGATGGAATCCAGGGGCGGAGTTCGACGAACTGGAAGTCCGCCTTGGTGATGTCGAAACGCCCGTAGAACGGCAGGGAGTAGAGGGCAATGGCCGTGGTCGAGAGCAACGTCCACCAACGCAGCAGACGGTCGCCGCGGAGACAAGCCGCCACCGCCGCGGCGAGCAGCGGGCCGAAGATCAGAACGCTCAGCATCGGGAAGGTCTCGGTGGCGCTGGGTGGGGTCATCGGATCGGGTGGTGAGTTTAAGCTGGGACGGCGGTTAAAAGAGCAGCCAGAATGCGACAATGACCACGGCGGCGAAGGCGAAGGCGAAGCCCAGGTTCTCCTGCAATTGTCCGCGTTGCGCGTGGCGCAGACGGCCGCCAAGGTTGCGAACGGCATGGGCCAATCCGTCCACCAAACCGTCGATGACGCCATTGTCAAAGCGCCCGGCCAGACGGGCCGAGAGCATCAAAGGGATCAGTCCGGCCACCCGATAGATCTCACCGATGCAGGTATCGATGAACTGCACCGGCCGGCGAGCGAGCCACGAGAAGGCCCGCCCCCCCTTGCGATAGAACCAGTCGAGATCGAGGCTGATGGTCGGATCCGGCACCAATTTCTTGATCAGGAAGAAGAAGCCCACGGCCGTGAAGAGTAGAATCTGCAGGGTTTCGGTCACGTGATAGGCGGTGTAAGGATGGTATTCCACCGGGTAGGGCAGCAGGCGGTAGAGATAGGGCGTGTAACAGCCGATGAAGATACAGAGCACCGCGGCCACCCCCATGGCCAGGTTCATATTCCAGGGCGGTTCCGCCGCGCGCTTCCAGGTTTCGGGTTGGCAGTTGTTTTTCCCGAACCAGATGAAATACGGCACCTTGAGCCCGGTGTGCAGAAACGTGCCGACCGAGGCGAGCATGAGGAGGAAACCGACCCAGAGCTTGTGCTCCTCGAAACCGGCCGCGACGATCATCGATTTGCTGACAAATCCGCTGAAGAGTGGGAAGGCGGAGATCGAGAGGCCCCCGATCAGGGTAAAGAGGAACGTCCAGGGCATCTTCTTCCATAACCCGCCCAATTCCGTGAATTTGCTCTGGCCGGTCATGTGCAGGACTGCGCCACAACCCATGAAAAGAAGGCCTTTGTAAAGGATGTGGGCGAAGGCGTGGGCGCAGGCGCCATTGATGGCCAATTGCGTTCCCAATCCGACGCCGGCCACCATGTAGCCGACCTGGCTGATGATGTGGTAAGCGAGAAGACGGCGCGCGTCGTTTTCCAACACGGCATAGACCACGCCATAGAGCGCCATGATGACGCCGAGCGGCACGAGGATTTCCATGCCCGCAAATCCCCGGCAGAGCGCGTAAACCGCCGTCTTGGTCGTGAACGCGCACATGAAGACCGAACCGTTAAAGGTGGCTTCACCATAGGCGTCGGGCAGCCACGCGTGCAGCGGCGGCACGGCCGCGTTCAGAATGAAACCGATCATGATCAGATAGGTCGCGAGCGTCGGATCATGGACGTTGAAGGCATTGAAGGCGAAGTTCCCGGCGGCCTTATAGTTGAGAACGATGCCGGCCAGAAGCGCCAATCCGCCGGCCACATGCACCAGCAGATAGCGGAAGCCGGCCGTTAACGATTCGGGCCGCCGCCGCGCCCAGACCAGGAAAACGGACGAGAAGGCCATCACTTCCCAAAAGAGGAACAACGTCAGCAGGTCGCCCGCGTAGATCACTCCGATCGATCCGGCCACATAGATCCACGAGGCAATATGTTGTCCAGAATCCTTGACGTGCAATCCGTAGAGCGATCCGACGATGCACATCAGACCCATGATGTAGCCGAAAATATGGCTCAACGCATCGACGCGGCCAAAGACCAGCACCCAATCCAGAAACTGCACTTCGCCGAAGGTCCCCTTGCTCATCTCCACGATCCGCGCGAAGGCCAGGATGGGAATGAGGAGCAAATAACCCTTTCTCAGGCGCGCGGGAATCCAGGGAATGAGGAGGCTTCCCAGAAGCAGGATCAGGGCAGGATGGAGCCAAAAATTATTCATCGTTGCTGCGACGTTGCGGTCCGCTCGGGGTCCGGTCTTCGTAATAATCTTCTCGGGTCATGATGCCGGCATGTCCAAACCACTTGGACGCGATGATCAGAATGACGCACCCGATAAAACCAAACACCGCCCAAAATCCGGGAATCTTCTCCACCGCGGTGTGAGCGTGTTCCTTGTCCACGATGGCCGGGATGGCATCGAGAAGGACCAGCAGCGCCAGGAGCGCAAAGCAGATGCGAATGACGTCTTTGAGCCGGGCGCGCAGGAATTCAATGAGTTTAATCAGGTTCATGGCAGGACGGCCTGGGCAAAGCGCATGAAGAATCCGGGATAAATGCCGATCAGGACCGAGATGGCCGCCGTGATGGTCAAGGGCACGACCATGGCCGGATGGGCTTCCTTGTAGTGATGATGCGCATCGGCGGCGGAGGTTTTGCCGAAGAACGCGGAATAGACCACCGGCGCGAAGTAAGCCGCATTGAGCAAGGTGCTGGCCAGCAGAACGACGATGATGCCGGTCGATCCCGCATCGAGCGCGCCCAGGAGCAGGTACCATTTGCTCACAAACCCGGCCACGGGTGGAGCGCCGATCATGCTGAGGGAAGCGACGGCGAACGCGCCGAAGGTGAAGGGCATGGCCCGACCCAGCCCGCTCATTTCCGAGATGTTCTTCTTGTGGGTCGCCACATAAATCGCGCCGGCGCAAAAGAAGAGGGTGATCTTGGAGAAGGCGTGGTTGGCGATGTGGACCAGACCGCCCTCGATGGCGGCGGGCTTGAGCAAGGCCACGCCGAGGATGATGTAAGAAAGCTGGCTGACGGTCGAGTAGGCGAG
>CAYHFE010000266.1:0-2397 GCA_964355375.1 uncultured Verrucomicrobiota bacterium | reverse complement strand
CCATTCTTGGCGAAGCCGAGAATGCAGCAGATGTAAAGGGTGGTCACGAGGCCGCGCCCCACCTCCGGAGGCAGGATGCCGCTCCGGATGTTGTGGGAGAAATCGAGGCTGCCCGTCAGGACGTAGATGAGAACCATGGCCGGGAGAATCAATCCCTTGGCCGTGGCCGTGAGGTAAACGAGATACTTCTTTCCGCCTTCGTAGCCTTCCTTGTCCTGGTGGTGGGCCACCAGCGGATAGGTGCAGACGCTGACAATTTCGTAGAACAGGTAGAGCGTCAGAAGATTGTCCGAGAACGCGCAGCCCATGGCGCCGAACAGCGCCAAGGCAAAGCAGGCATTGAAGCGCGTCTGGGCGTGTTCCTCGAGGCTGCGCATGTAACCGGCGGAGTAAAAAACCGTCAGCATCCAGAGGAACGAAGCGGAGACGGCGAAGATCATCGAGAGCGCATCCGCCCGCAAGGCGATGCTCAAGCCCGGGAGCAATTGAAACACGGAGTAGAAGAGCTTCTTCCCGGCGCGCACCTCCGGAATCATCGACGCCGTGATGGCGAAGAGGGCGGCGGCGGCGAGAAAAGAGCAGGCCTCGCGGAGATTGGGCCGCTTGCCGGCGACCATGACCAGGCCCGCTCCGAGCAGCGGCGCCAGGATGGCGAAGAGCAATCGAATATCGGTCGTGGTGTCCATGGCCCTATCCGTTCAAATCCGACAATTCCCGGGTGTTGACCGATCGGTAATTCCGATAGACCGCGACGATGATGCTGAGCGCGATGGCCACCTCGGCCGCGGCCAATCCCATGATGAACAGGACAAAGATCTGGCCGACCGTCGGATCGGGCGCTCGGAAATAATTGAAGGTGGCGAAATTGAGGGAAGCGGCCGCGAAAATCAGTTCGCCGGAAATGAGCATTCCAATCAAGGTGCGGTGACGAATCAATCCGAAGATCCCCGCCGCCAGAAGAAAGGCCGCCAGCGCCAGGTAGAGATCCGGTTGCTCGAAGAGGCGTGCGGTGCTCATGGCGAAAAATGGGTCGGTGGGATCGAGTTCATGGCTTCACAGGGGCTTCTCGGCCGGAGCGGTGGGTGCTTTGGTTCGACCCGTGCGAGCAATGGCCAGGGCTCCGAGGATCGCGACCAGGAGCGCGAGTGAGATCAATTCGAAGGCCATGCTGTAAGTCGTGAGCAGCGACACGCCGATCGCCTTGACCGATCCGTCGTTGAGTCGCGTCGCCGGGATCGGCCCGGCTTGCTGGAGGCCCAGGCGCCAGAGTCCCCAGAAAATCCCCAGGCTCACCACCAGCGAGAATCCTCCCCACCAGAGCGTGACCCGGCGCGTTTCGTTCGGATCGGTTTCTTCCGTGTCCGACAGCATGATGGCGAAAACGATGGTCACGCAGACCGCCCCGACATAAATCAGGATTTCCATCAGACTGAGGAACGGGCTGCGCAGGAAATAATAAAGGCCGGCCAGGCCAAAAGAGCAGAGAGCCAGACCGCAGACGCTGCGGATGACCCGCGTGGCGAGCGCGGCGATGAGGGCGCCGATGGCCGTGGTGGCGGCCGCCACGAGGAAGATCGCGTTGAGTATGAGATCGGTGGCCGGAAAGGAGTTCATGGAACCTCCAGACTTTTTTGCGGAGCGGGCGTTGCCGGAACCGTCGCCGCGTTCGGCGGGGCGGCCGTGGGCGCGGCGGGAGTGGTGGCGGGCTTGGGCGCCTCGACCTTGGGTGGCTCCGCGGTCCGGGTCGCGGACTGGACAGCTTCGACGGGCGCGGGTCCGGACGCCGGCGTGGTGGAAGATGGGAAAGCGGTGGACGATGGTTCCGATTCCACGCGCTCGTTTTCGAGGCGCTGGAACAGGTTCATGATGAAGTCTTCCTTCCGGGTGCTGGCCAGGTTGTACTCGCGGGAGAAGCGAATGGCTCCGCTCTTGCAAGCTTCCACACACGAGCCGCACAGGCTGCACTTGGTGAAATCGAGCTGGAATTCGCTGACGGACTTGCGCTTCTCACCCTCGAGCTTGGCGCCATCCACCGTGATGCAATCACTGGGACAGGATTTCTCGCAGACTTTGCAGGCGAAACAGAGGGCTTTGCCGGTGGCCGGGTCGCGCACCAGTTCGATGTGGCCGCGGAAGCGCTCGGGAATCTCCAGTGTTTCGCGCGGATACTGCACGGTCACGATCGGTTTGAAGAATTGACCGAGCGTGATTCGCATGCCTGTGACCAGGCTGTTGAAGCCGCTGACGATTTCCTTGAGAGTGTCCATCATACTCAAAACAGTTTCATCATTGCGCTGGTCAGGATGAGAGTGAACAGCGAGATCGGGATCAGGATTTTCCAGGAGAGGTTGAGCAAGCCGTAGAACTGGGTCCGGGGAAACGTCCAGCGGATCCAGA
>CAYHFE010000265.1:6646-10030 GCA_964355375.1 uncultured Verrucomicrobiota bacterium | reverse complement strand
GATTGATACTCATGCCGGACGGCGCCCCAGCTTCCAGGCTGTAGGTCAACGTGTTGGGAGGCAGGTCGGCATCGGTCGCCGCCGCGGTGAAACCAAAAAGACTTCCCTCGTTAACCGACTGTGGACCGATCGGCGCCAAGACCGGCGGGGTGTTGATCGCTGCCACCACCACGGTGAAAGTCTGGGACGCAGTCAACGACGGAGTGCCATTGTCGGCCACCTGAATGGTGATCTGGATCGTCGCCGGACCCTGGCCTTGTGATGGTGTCCATGAAAAAGCTCCAGTGGACGGATTGATACTGGCCCCTGCGGGTGCGCCGGCTCCAAGACTGAAAGTCAAGGCGTTGGCCGGAAGATCGGCATCGGTCGCCGAGGCGGAAAGAGAAAGCGTCGATCCCGTGACCACCGTCTGATTGCCGATCGGTGCCAAGACCGGCGGTTGGTTTACTTCCGTGACGTTCACCGTCACGCTGATCGTCGCGCTAAGAGGAGGGATGCCATTGTCCGTGACGACGGCCGAAATGGTCACGGTCTTGGGTCCGTCGGCCTCGGTCGGCGTCCAAGTCAGCCGCCCGGAGGACGGATTCAATGTTGCGCCCGCCGGAACACCAGGTCCGAGTGTGTAGGTGAGCTGGTTCGGCGGCACATCAACGTCGGTGGCGCTCAGCGTTAGAGACAACGGGCTTCCCTCAGCAACACTTTGAGTCGCGACCGGCGCGAAGACCGGAGCTGTGTTGGATGGCGTTACCACCACGTCAAACGCCTGGTTCGCGCTCAACCTGGGATTGCCATTGTCCGAAACGACGATGGAAAGGCTGAAGGTCCGCCCTCCCTGTGCCGCCGTCGGAGTCCAAGTGAACGCACCCGAAATCGGGTTGATGGTCGCTCCTTCAGGTGCTCCGGGTCCAAGACTGTAGGTTAACGTGTTCGCGGGGAGATCGGGATCGGTGGCTTGCGCCGTCACAGCCACCAGGCGGCCCGCCCGGATATTCTGTCCACCTATCGGCGCGAGCACCGGCGGACGATTCACTTCGTTCACGACGACCGTCGCACTGCGGCTGGTCGTCAACTGGGGCGTGCCACTGTCGGAAACCTGCACGGTAAATGTCGAGGAACCGGGTCCCTGCTCCTCGGTTGGAGTCCACGAAATAACACCGCTGGTCGCATTGATGGACATGCCCGAGGGCGCGTCGAACCCCAGACTGTAGGTCAGAATTCCAGCCGGAATATCTGGATCTGTGGCGGTCACCGTGAGGTTCAGAGGGCTCCCTTCATTGACCGTCGCCCCCGAGATGGGCGACAACGACGGAGGCGAATTAACTTCATTGACCACGACAGTAAACGTCTGGGAAGCCGTCAGGTTCGGAGTTCCGCCGTCGCTGACTTGAATGGTAATCTGACTGGTGCTGGGCCCCTGATCCTCGGTCGGGATCCAAGTAAACACGCCGGAGTTCGGATCGATGCTCGCACCGGCCGGGGCTCCAGCCAGGCTAAAGGTCAGCTTGTTCTTCGGCTCATCCCGGTCCGCCGCCGCCGCAACCACAATCAGAAGCTGCCCCTCATTCACGGTCTGACTTCCCATTGCAGGCATGAGTGGAGGGTCGTTCAGTTCGTTGACGGAGACCGTAAACGTCTGAGTCGTCTTCACACTCCCGTCGGAAACAGCCACCGTGATGGGATACGAACCCGGTCCTTGCGCCTCGGTGGTGGTCCAGACAAACGCGCCGGTGCTCGGGTTGATCGAAGCCCCGGCGGGCGCTCCCGGCTCCAGACTGAAAGTCAAAAGAGCGGCGGGCAGATCCGGGTCACTCGCCGATACCGTCAGACTGACCGTGGCTCCCTCATCCACGGACTGATTCGCCATGGGTGACAAGGACGGTGGTGTATTCACTTCCGAAACCGTCACAGAGAAAGTTCGGACCGAAGTCAGAGAGGGAGACCCGCTGTCGCTCGCTTGGACGGTGACCGTGTAACTTCCCGGGCCCTGAGCTTCCGTCGGTGTCCACGAGATAAACCCCGTGCTTGGACTGATGGACATTCCCGCGGGTGCACCCGCACCAAGGCTGTAGGTAATAGAGTTCGCCGGGATGTCCGGATCTATCGCCGAAACCGTGAAGCTGAGCGTGCTGCCTTCTGCGATCGTCTGACTGTCGATCGACGAAATCTGCGGGGCCGAATTGGATTCGGAGACGGTCACGATGAAGCTTCGTGTGGCACTGCCGCCCCCGGAATCGGCCACGCGCACGGTGATTGTGTTCTCGCCGGGTCCCTGGGCTTCGGTCGGCGTCCAAGTGAAGACACCCGTCGTCGTGTTGATGCTCGCTCCAGACGGCGTTCCCGGGTCGAGACTGAACGTGAGAGTTTGCGCGGGTTGGTCGGGGTCGGTGGCGCTAACAGTGAAACTGAGAAGATTGCCTTCGACCACAAACTGGTTTGAAACGGCTTGGACTGTAGGCGGCGTATTGACTTCGTTCACGGTCACCGTGAACGACTTTGTGTCACCGAGTGGCGGCACACCATCGTCCGTCACTTGCACTCCGATGGTGTAAGCGCCGGGCCCCTGCGCCTCAGTCGGTGTCCAGGTGATCACGCCGGTGCTCGGACCTATGCCGACTCCGGAGGGTGCGCTCTGCTGCAGACTGAAAGTCAACCGTTGGCCGACATTGGCGTCCGTGGCGGAAGCTGTGACGGAAAGCGGCTGGCCCTCGTTGACCGATTGGTTGGAGAGCGCCGCCAGAATCGGCGCGACATTGGAAGACGTGACGACGATGTTGAAGCGTTGCGTGGCGCTCGCCCCGGCGCTGTCGGTCACCTGGATCGTCACCGCTTCCACGCCCGCCGGGTAATCCAGCGCTGGAGTCCACGTCAAGGTCCGCGTCTCCGAGTTCAGCGTTGCGCCAACCGGACCGCCGGATGGCATCGTGAATGCCAAGGCCTGGGCGGGCAAATCGGAGTCGGCGGCGCTGAAGCTCACCGTCAAGGTCTGGCCGCTTTGAATCGTTTGATTGGCCATCGGGGCCAGCGTGGGAGGCGTGTTCACTTCGGTCACCGTAACGCCAAAACCTTGCGTGGCACTGCCGCCGGCGCTGTCCGTGACGCGGACCGTGATGCCATAGCTGCCGGGCCCTTGCGCCTCGGTCGGTGTCCAACTGAAACCTCCCGAACTCGAGACGACCGCTCCGGCCGGGGCGCCTGGCCCCAGACTGAAAGTGAGCGTCTGCACGGGTTGATCGGGGTCGATGGCGGCAATGTTGAAGCTCAGGAGTTGTCCTTCCTCCACGGTCTGATCTGGGATCGCTTGGACGGTGGGCGGCAAGTTCACTTCATTCACGGTCACCGTGAACGTCTTGGCGTCGCTCAACGCTGGCACGCCGCCGTCGGTTA
>CAYHFE010000265.1:0-6546 GCA_964355375.1 uncultured Verrucomicrobiota bacterium | reverse complement strand
GGCGGCGAGTTCACTTCATTGACGGTCACCGTGAACGTCTTGGCGTCGCTCAACGCTGGCACGCCGCCGTCGGTTACCCGCACTCCAATCGTGAACGTGCCCGGTCCCTGTGCCTCGGTCGGCGTCCAGGCAAACACTCCGGTCGCCGCGCCAATGCTCGCTCCGGCCGGCGCGCCAGAATCGAGGCTGAACGTGAGCGTCGGCGCCGGCAAATCCGCGTCGGTGCCGGTGACGGTGAAGGTGAGCGCTTGCCCCTCGTCCACGGTCTGATTGGCGACGGCCTGAACCGTCGGCGGCGAGTTCACTTCATTGACGGTCACCGTGAACGTCTTGGCGTCGCTCAACGACGGCACACCGTCGTCTGTCACTCGGACTCCAATCGTGAACGCGCCCGGTCCCTGAGCCTCGGTCGGCGTCCAGGTGATGAGTCCGGAACTGGAACCAATGCTCATTCCGGAGGGCACGCTACTGACGAAGCTGAAGGTCAGACTATTGGCCGGCAGGTCGGAATCACTGCCCGAAACGGTGACAGCAAGAGGGCTTCCTTCGTCAACCGATCGATCGTTAAGAGGTGCTAACACCGGCGCGTTGTTGCCTTCGGTCACGGTGACGGTGAAGGTTTGGGCGCCGGACAGCGGAGGTGAGCCGTTATCCGTGACGCGAACCGGGATGGTCACAGTGGCGGGGCCTTGCGCCTCGGTCGGTGTCCATGTCAACACGCCCGTCGCCGGGTTGATGCTCGCGCCCGACGGTGCTCCAGCATCGAGACTGAAGGCGAGCGTATTCGCCGGCGCGTCGGCGTCCGTCGCCGTTAAGGTCAGGGTCAGTGTGCTTCCCTCGGTCACGGTCTGATTGGCGATTGCGGCCAAAACCGGCGCCGTGTTGACCTCAATCACGGTCACTGAAAAACTCACCTCGGCGCTTAAGGGCGGCGTCCCGTCGTCCACCACTCGCACTAAAACCGGATACGTGCCTGGACCTTGGTTTTCCGTCGGCGTCCAAGTGAAGACGCCCGTGGTTGGATGGATCGTCGCTCCCGCGGGCGCGCCCGCGCCCAGGGTAAACGTCAACGAGTTGGCTGCGCCGTCCACGTCGGCCACACCTGCTGTGAGAGTGAGCGTGTTTCCTTCGTTGACCACTTGACCCACGATCGACGCCAAGACCGGCGCGTCATTCACGGGATTGACCACAATCGTCACCGTCACAATGCCCGAGTCGGATGTGCCGTCGTTGGCTTTGTAAGTGAAACTATCCGTCCCGCTGAAGTTCAAATTCGGAACATAGCCAAAGGTCCCGTTCGGATTCGAGGAAAGACTGCCATTTCTCGGCTGAGTGACCACCACAGCGGTTAACGCGTTGCCCTCGACGTCGGAATCGTTGGCCAGCAGGCCGGAGGTCAGCACTGCCAGCACGTTGTCTTCATCGACCGTGTAAGCGTCCGCCACAGCCACCGGCGGGTCGTTAACCGGGGTGATCGTCAGGCTCACGGTGGTCCCTGCGGATTCGGCTCTGCCATCGCTGACCTTGAAACTGAAGCCGTCGGCCCCACTCACGTTGGGGCTGGGAGTATAGGTCAAATTCGGGGCGGTTCCTGTCAAAGTCCCCTTGGCCGGAGTTGTCACGATCGCAAAAGTCAGAGGATCGCCGTCGGGATCGCTGCCCGTGAGAACGATGAGCTTCGCTGTGTCTTCGTCGGTGATGACGGTTTGTGAGTGGGCCACGGGAAGGCTGTTTCCCTTGACGGTGCCCCCGGAAAACGTGGCGCCGAGCACCCTGGCTTGGCTGTCAGAAACCTCCCGCAGGGCGGGAACATCTCCAAACGACAGCGTGGTGTCGCCGGGAACATTGGCGGCGGTGAAAGTGACTCGGAGCAACTCCAACCTTCCGGACGGGAACACCTGTGCGGGGGTCCCGCTTGGCATGGCGAACCCGATCCCAATTCTGCCACTGCTGGCCTGGCCACTGTTCACCAGGAGGCTGGCGCCGCTCGCCCCGGCCCCCGCCGCGACACTTCCAAAGGTCAGGTGCGTCGGATCGAAAAGGAGGGTGAAGCCGATGGCGCTTTCGTTGCCACTCGCGTCAACTTCTACGATGACCGTCCCGCTCTGGCCGGGTTTGATCACGGTATCCACGACACGTACTGCCGTGGCACCCGCGGCCCCAGCCGAGGTCCCTGACAAAAGCACTGACAGCAATGCCGTCAGCCAGGGCGCGAGGGTCAGCAGGTCCGCCAGCATTCTGATCTTCATAAACTCAATCTCCAGATTTCGTCAGTCCTGTCGGCCACTCGGCTGATCTTGTCGGTCTCCGCACCATCGCCGAGAAACGAATAACGCCACGCTGTTTCTGAAAACCACACTGTTCTGCCTCGAGTCCGATCCTTCGGCTCGTCTCCGTCGCCGAGCGTTTGCGCCGGGCGCCCGGCGAACCTGGAACGTCGAGCTCAACACTTCCGGTTCGCCGGCTCTGGACCGATCCCAGGATCGCCCTCCAACGCGATGGACGTCTATTCTATCTTCAAGGTCGTGGCAGGGCGGATTCACTCCGACGGCGCCAGTTTCACCCGATAGAAGCGACGCGGCAGACTCCTCGCCTTGGTGTCCGCCAACTCGGACTCCCTGCCCCCGCCATCGCCGAAGGTCACCGTCTGCAGCGATTCCCAGGTTGCCAGGTTGTCCGAAGCCTCAATGACGTACTGCCGGCCGGGTTCACCGATCAGCCGGAGGAACAGACCGCCGTCGGGCATCCGCTCACTGACACTCAGCGTCCCCGCGGGCGGATACTCGGTGTCTTGACCATTCGACGTTCGGATCTCGACCGTGCTCGCCAGATAGCCCGAGTCAACATTGTTGGCTTTCACATCCACCAACTCGCGTCGGATCGGCTGATCCACAAACTCAATCGCTGAATTCGACTCCTCGCCCTTCTTGAAGGCCACGAATTCCAGCTCGACCACAAAGTTCGGCCCGCGCGTGAAGGTTTCACCGGGGGGCAGAGCCAAGGCCAATCCGATGCGGCCACTGTCCGAACGGTTGCGGTTGGCCAGCATCGTCGCGCTTCTCGCATCGCCGCCGAGACGGGCTTCGGAGAACCTCATGGCCGAGGCATCATAATTCAAGCTGAACCCAAGCGCATTCTCATCGCCTTGGGCATCCAACCCGATGAGGACCAGGAAGTGCCGCCCCTCCGTCACCACTCGGTTGAAGGCGCGGATCCTCCGCAGCTCACGACCGGGCAACACCGATTTCAGGCTGACAGAGCCGGAGTCGCTATGAGTGCTCTGCGCGGTCAAGGATGGTCCGGACGGACCACCACCGGGGGTCACGGGGTCTAATCCGACCGCGTAGCGGCCCGCCTGGACCCAATCGGCTATGCTGATGACTCCGTTGCCCAAGCTTGGGTGTCCGTCCACTTCGCGCGGCGCGCTGTCGGCGCGCTCGAATTCGCTGGCATTATCCACGGTATCCAGGCCGACGGCGAATCGGCCGACTTGCACCCAATCGGTGATGCTCACCGTTCCATTATTATTGCCGAAAGGCCTCGGAGCGACATCGCCCTCATAGCCATGCGTGATGGTCACCGTTCCACCTTCAAAAGCCGTCGGCAATTGAATTGCCTGGCGATCCACGACCTCCGTGAACGTCGGCACCTGGGTGAACGTAACTTGGGCCACTGTGCTCTGTGAAACTTCAATCGGAATGGCCATGGTGATGACCGCGATCTGTCGGTTGCCCGCGGCAAAGGTCGTCTGGTCGGTTAAGGTTGTGGGCAGCGCCAAGCCCAAACCGACCCGTCCCTGGGCCTTGCCATTCTCATTGACATTGAGTGTGGCGGTGCCGGCATCGCTGCCCAGCTCAGCCCTGATGAACTGCAACTGCGTTGGGTTGAAACTGAGACTAAAGCCGACGCCGTTTTCGTTCCCCTGGGACACCAACTCGATGGGCACGGAAACCTCCATCCCGGCCATCCCGGATTGACTGACCACCCGGACGATCCGCTCTCCGATCGTGACCCGGAAGGTCTGAATCACGGTCGCGTTCAGCGCGCCGCCGTCGTTGACCGTGACGGTAATCACCGATGAGCCCACCGCACTGGCGACGGGTTGAGGGTCGGTGGATTGTTGACCGCATGGACCGTGATGTTCACCGTCGCCGCGGTCGAATCAAATGAACCATCATTGACCTTGAAGGTGAAGCTATCCGCGCCGTTGTACTGCGAGTTCGGGATGTAGGTCAACTGCGGCGGAGTCAGTCCCGGCAGCGCTGGAGGTGTTCCGCCGATCGGAGTCGTCACGGCCAAGCGCCCATGCTGAGGGAGCGTGACGATGGTGAAGGTCAGCGGACTGTTTTCCGGGTCCTGGCCGGACAGGGTAATGCTCTTTTCCGCGCTTTCCTCGACCACCACCACCGGTGGGGTCGTCGCCACCGGCGGCTCATTCACGTTGTTCACGAAAACCGTGACCTGAGCCGTGCCCGCTGCGGCCGGAGTTCCGTTGTCCGTGACCGTGACCGTGAGGTTGTACGATTTGTTGGCGCCCTCGTAATCCAGCGCGCCGTTCACTCGCAGGTGACCGGTCGCCTGGCCGATGGCGAACGCGTTGTTCACATTGCCCTCCGTGATCGAGTAGGTGAGCCCGATCCCATTATTATCGGGATCCGACGCCGGCACCACCCCCACAGGAGTTGCGATGGGCGAGTTCTCGTCCATCGTGAAAGTCTGATTCAAGACCACCGGCGGTTCATTGACGTCGGTCACGTTAATCGTGACCTGGGCCGTGACCGACAACGGGGGCGTCCCACCATCGATCACCGTCACATGGAAGCCGTAGGAATTGCGGCGCTCGAAATCCAGCGGTCCGCTGGTCGTGATCACTCCGCTGGTCGGGTTGATGGCGAATGTTCCCTCCGCATTGTCAGAAGTGATGGCATACCGCCGGACCCCGTTGGCCCCGGCATCCCCATCCGTCGCGGAGAAGGTTCCGACCACCGTGCCACTCGGGCTATTCTCCGGCACGGGGAAGGTGGCATCGCCCCGGATGGGCGGCTCATTCACATCGAGCACACTGACGGTGACCGTCGCCGTGCTGGACAGACCGCTGCCATCCACCGCGCTGACCGTCAGGCTGTAGGTCTTAGTGGCGCTCTCGAAATCGAGCGGGCCGTTGACCGTGATCTGGCCGCCAAAAGGATCCATGGCGAAGGCCTCGCCCGTGTTGCCGCCGGTGATGGCAAAGCTCAATGCCGATGACGTGTCCGGATCGCTCCCCGTCACCCGTCCCACCAGCGTGTCGAGACGGGAATTCTCCGCCACCGGGAAGGTCGCGGAATTGACCACGGGCGGATCATTCACGGAAATGGCGATGACGCTCGTTCCACGGTCCGTGGCCAGCGCGCCGCCATCATGGGCCTGAATCGTAAAGACGGTCGTATCCAATGATCCCACAACGACGCGGTTGTCGGTCGGATTGAACACCAGATTACGAAGGGCCGTCGTGGCTTGCGCCGCGGTCCCGGCAAAACTGTATTGCCCGCTCGGTCCGCCGGTAAAGCCGGTGCCCGTGGTCACCAAGACTCCCTTGGCGGCCAGGTCCAGAATCACGGTCACCGTCAATGTTTGCGCGGGGCTGTCCGCGTCGGTAATGGCCACGCTGGCAAAAGGCTTGATGGTCGCGTTATCATTCACCGTCTGTCCGGCCACCGACCCTGTGATCACGGGTGCGTCGTTCACCGCCGTCACGTTGAGCGCGATCGTGCTCGTCGCCGTCTTCGCGCCAGGCGAACCGGTGTTGCCCCGATCATCCACCGTGACCGTCAGTGTGTCTGGCTCGCTGAAGTCGGCGGCCGGCTGATAGCTGAGACCGGCGGCAAGATCGTTGTTCAAGAGATCGAGCGGGCCTTCCACCGTCAGACTCGCGCTCCCGTTCGCTCCCGTGACAAAGCTCAACCCGGCAATCCGGTCGAGCGTCAATTTGCCATGAGCCACCGTCAGCGTCAGCCGAACCGGATTCGGCGCCGCATCCACATCCATCACCGAGATGGAGTTGCCTTGGGTTTGTGATAAGACCAGGGTCGTGTCCTCAAACAGCGTCTGAGCGGGTGGCACCGTAATCACCGGCGCGTCATTGACCGCGTTCACCGTCAGAATAAATGACCTCTCGGTCGTCGCTTGCTCCGAGTCTCGCACCGTGACCGTGATGACCGCCGTTCCCGATTGATTCGCTCCCGGAACAATCACCAACGAGCGACTGGCCCCGGAGCCACCCACCACGATGTTCGCATCCCGCACCAGAGCCTGGTTGGCCGAAGTGGCCAAGACGACCAGGTTGCCCGTCGAGGTTTCCCCATCTCCGATCGTGAAACTCGCCGAGGAGATGGTGTCCTCGGGAATGGCACTGTCCGCGATCTGAGAAATCGTGGGCGGCGAATTCACCGCCGTCACCGCCACCGTGAACGTCCGGCTGAACGTGTTGACCTCGCCGGTTCCCGCGCCCCCATTGTCCGTCGCCGTCACCGTGATCGTCACCGGCCCGCTGACCGCCGTGTTCGC
>CAYHFE010000264.1:0-10033 GCA_964355375.1 uncultured Verrucomicrobiota bacterium | reverse complement strand
GCATCGGGCACCGTTTGGTTCATGGCCCCGATTCACGTCCAATTTTTGGAGGTGTTCCCTACCCATGAACCGTTTGTCAACCGGGCGCATCGATGTTCGAGAGGAGGGCCGGAAAATACCGCCAGGTTTTGGAGTGCGGCCGCCCTCTGCCGCTTTCGGGGCACTCGCCAAAAGCGCCGGAGGGCCGGCGCACTCCAAGACGCTGGCGCGACGCATCGGGCACCGTTTGGTTCATGGCCCCGATTCACGTCCAATTTTTGGAGGTGTTCCCTACCCATGAACCGTTGCTGGCAGGGACACTAGGCTCGCGTGTCCCTGTTGGCGCCGCCGAACGCGGCGCGGACGAGCCGGCGGTGGAGTGAGAAAGACGGCAGCACCGGATCGTCCGCGCGTGGCGAGCCCGGCTCAACTTGAAAGCAAAGTGGAATAACCCGCTTCCGCTGTTGGTTTTTTCAGCCGTTTCGAGCGGCTCGCCCCGATCCCGCCGACCGGCGGTGACTCACTTGACCCACCCCTGGAAATCATGGCTGACCTAGATCGCGAAGGACCTTCACGCCCTCGGGCGCTTGGATCTCCGACTGCACACTGCCGTCAGAACGACGCGTGTGCCGAACGCGGATTGGACCCTGCGGAGTGGGATAAGT
This sequence comes from uncultured Verrucomicrobiota bacterium, assembly GCA_964355375.1. Lineage (GTDB taxonomy): Bacteria > Verrucomicrobiota > Verrucomicrobiia > Limisphaerales > SIBE01 > CAYHFE01. The sequence goes on along the minus strand of CAYHFE010000264.1, from coordinate 9,389 downwards.
TCCCTCGACCCATTTCAGACGACCGAGCTCGGGCGCGACCCGAACAGTTTTGCAGCCCGGTTCAATGGGTCGAATGCCAAGGACGAATTCACTGAGCCAGGCGGTCGGACCGCTCGCCCAACCGTGGCAGAAGCTATGGCGAAAACCTTCGTAGCAGTAGGCTCCGCAATCGCCGTGCAGGTCTTTCTTCCCAGGGGGCACCAATTCATCGATCCGCGCCGCGTTCTCCGTCCATGCGAGGTCAAAGTCCTCCCAAAACGTGGTGGCTCCGAAATCGAGCATCGCGCCCCAGTACCGGCTGATGAACTCCAACGCTGTGTCGTAATCGCCCGATGCGGCCAACGCGCGGAGCACGTAATACCCATAGAAGGTCGAAAGACCGCGCGGCCCGTTCGCTTTGAGCACCTTGTCCGAAACGTCCTTTGGATCGCGCAACCCGGCCAGGGACAACAAGGCCGCCGCCTGTTTGGCCCCGCCGTCCGGCGGAACATGCTGGCGCAATGTCGCCGCGGCGTCGCGGCACTGCGTCGCCGTCCCGGCGTCTTGCAGAGTGGTCATCAGCCGGTCGCCAGCTTCAAGGGTCATGACGAGCAACGCTTGGAGGCCCGCATGAATGGCCGGTTTATTCTCGGAAGTGGGCCAGTCGAGGAAACGGTTTCCATCCAGTTTCTCCCGGCCTTGGGGGTCGGCGTAACGGGCCAGCTTGGTTAAGAGTTGTTGCAGATACGGCTTCTGCTTTTCCAGGTAAACGCGATCGCCCTGGTGCAGCCAGAGATCTTCGTGGATGAGCACCCACCACATCGAGTAACTGCTGATGCCATTCATCCACTCCGTCGGCGGCGTCACGTCGCGGATGAGGTCGAGGCTGCGCGGTACCACCTCATTGAAGCCAAACACAGCCTGGATGGTGCGGACCTCGGGATGCATGTCACCCAGCCAGACGAGCCGGTCGCGCTTGATGCCGTCCCAAAGGTAATCCTGCATGTTCAAGTGAACGGTATAGGCGCCGACCTGCCAGATGCGATTGAGCCGCTCATCATCGCATTGGAACGAACCGATGTAAGGAAGATCACGAATCGTCAGCACCGCCCGCACTTGAGTCAGCGACACCGGGCGGGCCGGGTCCGCGGCATCGATCCGCACAAAGCGAAATCCGCTCGGGCCGACGGAGATTTTGCCCAACCACGGAAGCGTGACGATCTCATCTCGCACGGCGTGATCGTTCTGCGCGTTCTTGGCGCCGAGCTCCGCCATCGCTTCCGACACGGATTCACCAAAGCGAACCCGCACCCGGACCGGGTCTTTGCTCGGAGTGAGCGGGGTGAAGAGTTCGACGGATCCGTTGATCTCCACCCCGAAATCGAGGAGCAGGCCCGCCGGGGCGTTGGCTTGGCCGGTCAGCACACAGGGCGGCAGGCTCTCCGCGAGGACCGCCTGACCGTGTTTGGCCTTGAGCAGATTCTCGGCGTTGCGCACTCCCGCAGCGGATTGCCAGACCAATCGTGTCGGCGCGAGATAACGTTGGGAAAGAGGAGACGCGACCGAGCGCTCAAACACAGACGGGCGCGCGTCGGCCGACCCTCCAGAAGTTACCTCGGCCGCGCCGGCACAGACGACGGCAACGAGAGCACACAGCGAATTCAGCAGTCGCGCGGCCGCGATCTGGACGGCCCTTCCGAATCGCGCCTGCGCCAGCCACGCAGATTTCTGGACACACCACGCGTTCACTCTGCTCTTCTTATCTGGGTCCATCTGTGTCCATCCGTGGTTGACATCTTTTGGCTGTGGCGGCTTCTGGGCGATGGCTCTAAAAGTCGAATTGGTCGATATTGTCTTTGTTAAAAACGAAGGGTTTGCCCAGGAGAATATTGTCGCCCTGAATCTCGAAGTCGCCGAGAGCGCCGGCTTGGTAGGTCTTCGCCCCGGACTTGAGTTCTCCCTTGGCGAGAGCGACGGCCGCATGCACCGTCAAGTAGCCGAGGTCCTCGGTTTTCCAGAGAATGACGCTGTCGGTCACGCCCTCTTTCACGTAACGCCGGTTCTCACTGGGCAACCCCAATCCAATGACCTTGACCTTGCCGGCTTTGCCCGCCTGTTTGACCGCCTCGGCCGCGCCCGGCACCGCCGGCGAGCAGATCGCCATGATCAGCTTGAGGTTGGGATAGGCGCCCAGGAGCGCGGTCGCTTCCGCCTGGGCCTTGTCCTTTAAATCGTCGCAGGGGCGCAGCGCCGCCATTTTCATCTTGGGAAACTTCGTGGCGCGGCGGGCTTCAATGTGCTTCTGCCACTCGTTCATGTTCGACGCCGTCAGGCTGGCGGTGATGATGGCGAATTCGCCTTCGTTCCCGCACAACCGGGCTGCTTCGTCCATGAGGACTGTGCCAATCCCCTCCGGCGTGGCCTGGTTCACAAAGAACTCGCGCGCGTCCGGCGCGGCGTCGGAATCGTAGGTCAGCACTTTGATGCCTTTGGCCTTGGCCTTGCGCAAGGCGGTCGAGATACCCTCTTTGTTATCGCAGGCGGCGGCGATGGCATCCACGCCCAGGGTGATCCAGTTTTCAATAATCTCGTTCTGCTTGGCCGGATCGGGATCGGTGGGACCGTCAAAAATCAACTCCAGGCCGAGTTCCTGGGCCGCTTGGTCCGCGCCCTTCTTGCACGAGATGAAATAGGCGTTGCCCTTGCTCTTGGGCATGAGAGCGACGGTCCACTTCTTGCCCCCGGCCGGACTGACGCCCCGGGAGCCAGAGCTGGCCGACGAAGAGTCCGGGGATTTGGAGCATCCCGGCGCGAGCACGAGCCCGAGAGTGGCAATCAGAAGGATCAGGTGGCGCATCATGGTCTGTTGGTTCATTGGTTGGAATTAAAACACGGCTGACCGAGGCGAGGCGAGAATTTCTATGAACTTCGGGTGGGGTGAGACTCGGTCGAACCCTGACTTCCTTTCCCGCAACGATATCAGGGTTCGACGGAGTCTCGCCCCACCGTGAGATGGGATCATGGTTCCAAGACAAGCCCCCGGCGCACCGACGCCACCCATAAATCATTTTGATTTCTCCGGGCCGGCCGTTTTTCGGTCCCGCACCGCGGCGAAGATTCTCGGGAGGACGGAGCTGGACAAGGCCAGGATCAGGAGCAAGCCGGTCAACATGCCGGCCACTTCACGTGGTTGCCGCGCATGCACCAGGCCATTGCTCAGAACCGCGATCGCCGCCACCCCGAGCAACGTGCCGTGGACCGAGCCGATGCCGCCAAAGATGCTCGTTCCGCCCAACACCACCGCGGTGATGGCCAAGAGTTCGTAACCGGTGCCCGCGTCCGCCTTGGCTTGGCCCAGTCTCGCCGTATAGATGATCGCCGCCAGTGCCACCACCACGCCGGCCAGCACATAGACCAGGGCGATGCGCCGCTCGACCGGCACTCCGGCATAGCGCGCGCCTTCCGGGGCGAAGCCGATCGCGCGGAAAGAACGTCCGAAAGTAGTGCGATGCACGAGCAGCCAGATCGCGCCGGCCACGACGAGGAACACGGGGGCTTGCGCTGGCATTCCCAGGACGCGCTCTTGTCCAAGAAACAGAAACGAAGAGGGAAAATTCGTGAAGGTATCAACACCGCGAGTCAGGGCTTCGGCCCATCCTCGGAAGAGCGAATACGTGCCCAAGGTGACGATGAGGGGCGGCAGGCGGAGCCAGGTGATGAGCGTGGCATTGAGTCCGCCCGCCAACGCCCCGATGCCCACTGTGCAGACCCCGGCCAGCGCCGGTGAAAGTCCGGCGTCCCGCCAAAGTTTGCCGAAAAGAATGGCGCACAAGCCGAGCAGAGAGCCGACCGAAAGATCAATGCCGCCGGTGAGAATGATCGGCGTCATGACCAAGGCGAGCAGCCCGATTTCAACGGAGTGGCGCACGATGTCGTAGCTGTTGTCCAACGTGCCGAAGCGGGGCCCGACGGAGTTGAAGCAGAACCATTCGAGCACGAGCACGAGCAAGAGGGCGGTTTCGTGGCGGAGGAGAAGGCCTTTCCAGCCCGCGAATTTCAAGTGGGACAGGGGTGAGGACATCGTTCAGGACGGCTTTTCTTTTCTGGCTCGCCATCCGTCCGCCACCACGGCGAGCAGGATGATGGCGCCTTGAATGGCCTTTTCCCAATACGGCTCCACGCGCAGATGCGTCAGGGCTGGGTTGATGCAGGCCAGGAGGAGCAGGCCGACCAAGACGCCCCAGAGAGTCCCCCGGCCGCCGGAGATGGCCACGCCCCCGACCACCGCGGCTGCGATCGCCTTGAGCTCCAGACCGGTGCCGGACTTCGGGTCCACCTGCGGCGACTGCACGACGTTCATCATCGCGGCGAGACCGACCAGCATCCCCATCAGCGCAAAGGTGCCGAATGTGACCCACCGCGGACGGATCCCGGCCAGACGGGCCGCCTCGGCGTCGGAGCCGACGGCATAAACAAATCGGCCCCCCGCCAGATGCTGCGTCGCCTGCGCGATGAGGACCAGCACGATCACCGCCGTCACGATGAGGGTCCATTGACCCGCGGATTGGCTGAGGCCGAACCATTGGACGCCGTCGGGCAGATTGACAAACTCACCCTGCCGCAGCCAACGCAAGCCTTCCCGCCACGTCACCATCGTCGCCAGCGTCACCACGATGGAGGGCAAACCGAGGCCCGCCACCAACGCGCCGTTGATCATGCCCAGCAAGGCGCCAAGCGCAGCCGACGCGGGCAGGACCAGCGCCAGTGGCCATTTCAGGGCTGTCAGCAAACCGGCGCAGACGCTGCAAACCGCGAATTGCGACCCGACCGAGATATCGATCTGCCGGCTCACGATGACCAGCGCCATTCCGCAGGCCACCACCAAGGTCGGCGCCTCGCGGGTGAGGAGCGAAATCAACGGTTGCGCCTGAAAAAAACCCGGCGCGGCCACGGCCAGGAAAAGGAGCAGCGTTCCCAGCGCGAGGGCGACGGAAAGTTCGCGGAAATAATGGAAGACAAACCCGAAGGCCGAACTCCGAGGTCTGGACATAGCCCGACGCCCTGAATCCGAAGTGGATTCTTCTCGCGGCTTTTCGGATTTGAGCTTGGGGATTTCCTTCGGCATTCGGACTTCGGATTTCGGACTTGTCATCGAGTTTGGCCCAGCGCCGCGGCCATGACGGCGTGAGCGTCGAACGCGCGCTCCATGATCGCCGTGATGGTCCCGCCGCGCATGACGGCAATGCGATCACTCATGCCGAGCACTTCGGGCAGATCGCTGGAAATCATGAGCACGGCCAAACCCTCCCTCGCCAGGCGGCGGATGATTTTGTGGATTTCACTCTTGGCGCCCACATCCACGCCCTGGGTGGGTTCATCCAGGATGAGAAGCTTCGGCTGCGTCGCCAGCCAGCGGGCCAGCGAAACCTTTTGCTGATTGCCGCCGCTGAGCGATCCGCCCGGCGCCTCGGGGCCCGAAGTTCTTACGTCCAAGTCGCGGATGAAATCCAGCGCCAGCCGCCGCTCCGCCCCAAAGCGAAGCCAGGCGCGTGGAAAAATGCGGCGGTGGATGGCCATGGTCATGTTGTGGGAGAGGGGCATCTCGAGAATGACCCCATGCCGGCGGCGGTCTTCCGGCACATAGGCGATCCCGTGGCGGATCGCTTCTTGCGGCGAACGGATGGCGATGCTCCTTCCGCCGAGGAAGATCGCGCCGGCATCCGCCGGCGTGAGACCGAAAAGGACTCGAGCCAGCTCCGTGCGACCGGCCCCGACGAGGCCGGACAGGCCGACGATCTCGCCCGCGCGGACCTCGAGGGTGACATCGTGGACGCCGCCCGCGGCGCAGCCGAGGTTCTTCAGCGAAACTACCCCTTGGCTGGGATCGCTCTCCGACGGCGGGTAAATCTGCGAGACCTCACGGCCCACCATGAGCTTGATGAGATCGGATTCCGTAATCGGAGGGGCTGACGGAGGAGCCGACGTGAGGAGGCTCTGTTCCTCACCGATGCTGGAAGATGAAGGGCGGATGCCTGATGATTGAGCCCCGTCACCTCGGCTCCTGTTGACCGCACGGGTGCCGACACTTTCCCCGTCGCGCAAGACCGTGACGCGATCGGCGATCTGGAAGATTTCCTCGAGCCGATGCGAGATGTAAATAATGCCGACGCCGTCCGCGCGCAGGTCCTGAATCACCTCGAAAAGGAGTTGTTGTTCCTTTTGAGTGAGCGACGCGGTGGGTTCATCCATGATCACGATTTTGGCGCCAGCGCCGAGGGCACAGGCGATTTCCACGAGCTGTTGCTCCGGCATGGAAAGGCGACGAACCTCCTGCTCCGGCGCGAGGTTGGCGCCGACGCGCCGGAGCAGTTGGGCCGCGCGCGCGCGGCGCTCGATCCAATTCACGCGCCGGATAGGACTGGCCGATTCAAGACGCAGCCCAATGTTTTCGGCGATGGTGAGATCGGGGAAGAGGGCGGGTTGCTGATAAATGCAGGCAATGCCAAGCTGGTGCGCGGCCGCGGGCCGGAGGTGGCGGACGGCCTGACCGGAAATCTGAATCGTCCCGGAATCCGGCTGATGCGCTCCCGTGATGATCTTGATGAGGGTGGACTTGCCCGCGCCGTTTTCGCCGAGCAACGCGTGGACCTCGCTGCTCTGGAGGTCGAAGGAGACGCCCTTGAGCGCGCGCACGGCGCCGAAGGATTTGCTGACCTGGGTGAGTTGGAGCAAGGAGGTGGTCATGCGAGAAGCAACCCGCAGGGTTGCCAGACGGTAGCCGGAGGTCGAAACAGAGTGCAGACCTCCGTTTTGGGTGCGGGCGATCGACGCACCCAGGAGGGGTGCCAGATACTTCGGAGCTTGAATGCCTCATTCACACCAAGTATTTCGGGTCATAGGTCACTCCGTGTTTCTCCAGAAGCCGTTTCAGTTCCTCGGAAAAGGCGAGCTTTCGATGATGCTCTTCCTGGTGGGCAACATACGTTCTGACGGGCTCGATCATGCTCGCGCTGACTGTGAAGATCGAGTAGCCCTCTTGCCACGCGAAATCGCGGTCATGATTTTCGGCAGCCCAAACGGATGAAGCTTTCTTCAGCTCGCGCACGAAGTCGGCGATGCAATGCGTGGTTCTGAGCCCGATGAGCGCGTGCACGTGATCCTCAACCCCGCCGATGATCAACGGCGAGCCATCGAGCCCTCGAATCGTGCCGCCGAGGTATGTATGGAACTGCGGACGCCAATCGCGAATGAGTGGGCGGCGTTCTTTTGTGGAGCACACCCAGTGGTAGTGAAGGCTGAAATACGTCGAGCCCATAGTCTCAACTCATGAGGGAGGATCGGCGGAAGAATCTCCAGTCCCAACTTCGAGAGAAACTCCGGACCGCGACGGCATCCAGGCTGGACCGGAGCCGGCAACCCGCAGGGTTGCCAGACGGTAGCCGGAGGTCGAAACGAAGTGGAGACCTCCGGATCGCGGTGCAAGAAACCCGAGCATCCCGGAGGGATGACAGAGGCGTTGGCATTCGTACCCAACGTTGTGATGAGGTGAACGTTTCTGGCACCCCTCCTGGGTGCTTGGCGTCTTTCCGTATGTGCCCGGAGGTATCGCTGCGCTCAACCTCCGGCTACCATCTAACACCCCTCCGGGGTGCCGTCGGGTCTGCGACGTTGCCCGGATGTCTCCGCGGTGGCAGAGACTGGACGCGCCGACGTCGAACGAGACGCCATTTAGCCCGCGCGTCGCATCGAAGGACTTGGCGACGGACGGTTCTAGGGGTGTTTCAGTCATCAGCCTATTCGCTTCAGGTAATCCACGATCTCTTGCGGCCGACTCAAGACCAGGGTGTCGTAAACCCTATCCAGTTCCAGAGGCCTGCCCGTGAGGAACGCTCTCAACTGTCGCAGCAAGGTCCGGCTCGAGTCTGTCAAGCCGTCTCCGTTGCTCTGATAGCACTTCTTGAAGCCGCAGCAATCGGCGCTGGCTTTTTCGCTTCCCTCTCGAGCTCATAGCGATAAGCCCCGTTAGCTTCGCTTGCTCAGGACGGATTTCTCATACGCCTTCACCTCTCCTAGCCACGCCTCACCGACGGGCACGTTCTGGCTTTCGCAGTAGCCGTCCCAGACCGCGCCGAACGGCAGCGCTTTGGCTTCTTCCTGCAACGCGAGCCGCGCGGTATAGTCGCCGATCGCTTCGGCCGCCTTGAGGGCGGGCGGCTCGAGCAACGCGATGAGCAGAGCCCGCAGCATGTTGCGAGCGCCAATGACCCAGGCGGCAATGCGGTTGATGCTGGCGTCGAAATAATCGAGGCCGATGTGGACGCGATCGGTGTAATTGTTGGCGATGATCTCTCGCGCGATCGCCAGCAGATCGTCATTGAGCGTGACCACGTGGTCGCTGTCCCAGCGGACGCCACGGCTGACGTGGAGCAGGATTTCCGGCAGGAACTGGAGCACGCTGGAAATCTTGTCGCTGATCGTTTCGGTGGGATGAAAATGGCCCGCGTCCAGGCAGAGCAACTTCCGGCGCGTGATGGCATAGCCCAGGTAGAACTCGTGCGAGCCGACGGTGCAGCTTTCCGCGCCGATGCCAAACAACTTCGGCTCCACCGCGTCGAGATTGTGTTTCGCGGGGAGCGGTTTCTTGAAGACGGCGTCGAGCGCGGCGGCGAGTCGTTCGCGCGGGGCCTGGCGGTCGGCCGGGGTGTCCTTGAAGCCATCCGGAATCCAGACATTGGTAACGCAGGGGCTGCCCAGGGCCTTGCCCAGGGCGGCGCCGATCTCGCGCGCGCGGCGGCAATGTTCGATCCAAAAGTCGCGGATGCCTTGGTCGCGGTGTGAGAGGGTGAAGCCTTCGGCCGCCTTCGGATGCGCGAAGCAGGTTGGGTTGAAGTCGAGGCCCAAACCGTGGGCCTTCGCCCAGGCGATCCAGTTCCGAAAATGTTCCGGAGCGATCTCGTCTCGGTCCACATGCTTTCCGCCAAACTCGCCGTAAGAGGCATGGAGGTTCAGGCGGTGTTGGCCCGGCACGAGCGCCAAGACCTTCTCGACGTCGGCCCGCAGTTCGTCCGGCGTGCGCGCTTTTCCAGGGTAATGGCCCGTCACGGCGAGGCCGTCGCCGATCGCGGCGCCGGATTGCTCGAAGCCGCCCACGTCGTCACCCTGCCAACAGTGGAGGGAGATGGGGATTCTGGAAAGTCTCTGGACGGCGGCGTCCGCGTCCACGCCCAGTTCCGCATAACGCTCCGCAGCGAGCTTGCTGGCTTTCTCCACAAGGTGCCTCGTGTTTGTCTTCATAGCAGCGTCAAACTGTTCCCGCCCGGCCGGGTTCGGATTTGTTGTCCGATGGAATGGTATCCTAGGACAGGAGAGGCCCGTCTTCCACGAGAATGTGCCCAAGACTCCGGAGCCAG
>CAYHFE010000263.1:0-10088 GCA_964355375.1 uncultured Verrucomicrobiota bacterium | reverse complement strand
TCCCCTACACTGGCCCGGATGATCCGATCCGTGAAATCCAGCTTCACCGGCGTGCCGCCCGTCGGCACGTTGAATCCGCCGCCGGTCATCCCACTGAAATTGATCGCTGGCTCGGGAGTCACCGGCGTGTCCGTGCCTCCTGCCACGATGTTCACGCCGACTGAAATTTGTTTCGCCACCGCTTGCAGTCCGGCTGCCCCTACCAACGCAGCCGAATCGGCATCAAGCTTGACTGCCAGGTAGCGTGCCGGGATTGGAGCCAACTCGAAGAACAACCCCACCCCAACGCTAACATTTTCCAAGGCCAGGCCTGTCGCCTCGCGATTGGGAGTGTCAGCGCCACTGATCACTCCGTCGGCATTTGTATCGAGCCAGTACGGGCCGCCAATGCCCGCGAAGGCGTAGGCGTTACTCACCCCAACCGTCAGCCCGACTACCTGCGTGCTGCTATTGCCCGCCAATGGAACGTTGGTAATCGGAATGAAATCGAACGCGATGTTGCCGCGAACCTGAACGAACTGAGAAATCAGGAGATTCAGGGAGCCACTCAGCCGCAGAACCTCGTTCTGCGTGAATACGACGTTCACCGTGCGCGTGCCTCCGCCAACCAGAGGAATCGAAATCGTCTCATTGACGGCTGTACCCGCCGTGTTGCGTCGGACGTGGAGGGTACCTTCCAAGACGAGCTCGGGTATGCCGGTAACGGACGCGGTGCCCGAGGCATCCACGGCATAGGTGCCGTTACCATAAATCACCACTCCCAACTGACCGTTGGCAAACCGCACCCCAGCGCTGCCCGAGCCCGCAAACGCGCTTGCTCCCGTCGCTCCGATAAGGAGCTTACCCAAACTTCCAGCGGACGCCCCGGCCGTCAGACTGATGCTGAAGTCCATCGACAGCGCCGCCACGGAGAAACTGGCCGTCCGATCCAGACCACCGAGCAGGTCGGTGACCTCCTTACGAGCAACGTCGATCAAATATTGGAGTGCGTTTTCGCTTTCCGAGCCAAGGCCACCAAAGAGACCGTTGACGGATTGGAGCAGTTCGCGGCCAAGGTCGCCAAGGTCAACGAGACCGAGGCTGAGCAGCTTTTCAGCGGCCACAGCCCTGCTCGAAAGTTTCGACTGGCTGATCTGTGAGGATGTAGCTGTGGTGCCGGTTGCCGCCAGAATCACCTGAATTTGCGAATCTAAGTCCCAGACCAGTCCAGCATGATCGACCGCGTTGCCGCCGGAAGTGGTTGTGGCGCCTATTCCGATCAAGGCAAGTTTGCTGGTCCCCTGCCGGGCGGTATCCGCAACAAAGAGAGCGGAAGCGGACCGGGAAGGAACAGTGCCATCTCCTTGGGGGGCTCCAGACTTGGCGTCCAAATACCAGACTTCGCCACTCGCGGGGAGATGCCCCAGATAGCGGTCGAAGGTCAGAATCTCGTTCCCAAGGCCGGCGTTGAGGTCGAACCCGGTCTTTTGGACTACCACGTCATTAGTGGAGACTCCGTGGCCGTAAACGATGGTGGATTTGCTGACCACCCGATCGACAAACCGGTTGGCCTCAATATTGGTGTCCGCCGGGTTGGAATCGTAGTTCAGGTCGAGGAGCAGATCGTTCTGCCGGCCACCGTTGGCGGTTGTGAGAGCCGTGAAGGTTGCTCCCCCGTCGAAGGAGATCGCCGAGTTATACGCCGGCAGCAAGGCACCGAGCGCTCCGACATAATAGGCGACGAAAGCGGCTTGGGGGTTGCTCGAACCATCAAAAGTGCTCTGGTAGGTTGTGGTGCCGTCCGGGTTCGTCAGGCCGCGAACATAGTTGCCACCGGCATCCTTCTCGCTGATCAGGTCGTAGGTGACGTCGAGTTGACGTGCCAGAGCCCGGGTGCCGATTTTCAAACTGAAGTCATTCTGGAGCATCCCAAAAGTAGTCGAGACTCCTTCGTTCGGGACGCCGGTCTGAACCAGGTTGCGCACCGCCGGCAGTTCGCCAGCCGCCGGAGCCGCCGGATTTGCCGGGTAAGCGGTGCTCTGGATGTAAGCTCGGGAAACCAGACCTCCCGTGCTGTGGGTGACCATGTCCACCATCGTCAGCGCTGTATTGGTCAGTTGCTGCCAAATCTGTCCGGCCTTGCTCAGATAATATCCGAGATAGTCCAGGCCCGACTCAAAAGTCGAATTCGTGAGGCTGCCCGTCGTGGCATTCAGCGATCCGTCCGTGGTGCCATCCGTCCGAGCAACCGGAACCCGCCAGTCCCACTTCACCACGAACAGATTGAGGTCTGCAGTATAGCCGAGGTTCACGAACGACTGGACGAGGTCACTGTACGCGTTGGTCAACGGCTCCAAGGCCAGCTTGTCCGGATGAATTCCCCTCGTCAGGTAGTACTCCTGCAATCCGGCGGGCGAGACATCCGCCGCGAAGGTGCCTCCGAAGCCGGGAATGAAAAACAACGGCTGCGTGATTGTCGAACCCACGGTCGTGGCCACCGTGAGAGTCAGCTTGTTGCTGGCGAGAGCCGGCTTGAAGTAGAGGTTGTTCCCGATCACCAGATTCTCATATTTCAGGAAATCCCCCGTGGAGGAACCGAAGGTGAGGACTTCGAAACTGTCGCCGACCTGAGGAGTGAACCCATTCAAGAGGGAGATCCTCAGAGTTCCGGACAGCGAGACATTGCCACTAACCACAACCTGATCGTGACCATTGGCCGCGCCCGCGCCACCTTTGCCGGCGATCTCGATGAGCAACAGGCCCCCGCTATTTCCCGAAAATCCGTCCGTGATCGCCGTCGCACCTCCGGCCGCCATGGTGAGGTTGCCGACAATGTTAATGACCCCCGGCGAGTTTCCCGGGCGGATGATCCCGCCATTCGTCACGTTGCCCACGATCGTTCCCGAACCGGACAAACTGCCGTTCGAGCTGAGATTCAATTCGTCAACGGCGAGCGTTTCGTCGGGAACCAGCCTGATTGAATCGTGACCTAAATCGATCGATGTGGAAGGAGAAGAAGCCTTGCGAAGAAGAGCACCGGCACCAAAATCTGCCGAATCCTCCAGTGCAGAACCCTGAACTTCACTGGGCGAAAGCAGATCGACGGATGCTAAAGTGGAATTGGAAACGGAACTAACTAATTGATCAATAATGGCTTCAGGTGGACCGTTGGCCGCCCGGAGGGTTTCCACCATTTCTTCGGAAAATGAAAATGTGGAGTTGTTGACCACAGGAGCTACCGTGCTTGGTGAAATCGGCAGAGGCTCGCGGACTGGCAACTCGCCTCCAACGGACACGGTCCGAACCTCGCTCGCATCTTGAACGATCTCGGGGCTGGGTTCAGATTTTGCGGCTCCCGAAACAGCCGGAGCCGAATGCAGCTCCTCAGCGGTCTCGAAAAGTCCGGTCAAATTATTGTCGGTTAAAGAGGAGGATTTAGTGAGCAGACCATCGATTGAATTGTCGGCGGGTTCAAAAAACTCCTCCACGATCGTCGGCTGTTCGAGAGTATCAAGCCGATCACTTTCGCCGCCACCCACGGGGGCAAGTCCTGAAAAGCCGTCCGCAGACAGGAGCACACGTGGCTCCAGAGCTTCCAGAAAGTAATCGCTGTTTGAACGCATTCCCGACACAATCACAATTAGCCGGACTTGGCTAAAAAGTAGGGGCTCTTGTAGAGATTCACCATCGCAGTGTCAAGGGTTGTATCAAAATTTCGACCGAGGCACGCCGGTTTCTTGATGGGACGGAAGAGGGCGGTGATCAAAAATATGGGGCCCAAACGCGGAGGAAATGATGGCTGAAAGGAGCCTCTTGGGGGGCGATTCGGAGGATGGTTTTGAGTCGGTTTACCGCCCCAAAAACCCGCCCCTATTGTCTCAATAACCGGGGGCGCGTCGAGCGGGTTGGATCGATGGTTTTTTGGCGTGCCTGGACGGCCTGCGCGCCCCAGGAACTTCATCGTTTCGGGACATCAAAACGGGATTCGAATTGACCCTTTCGGAACCAAAAACAATTGGGACCACAGACCCATCCAACGGTGGGCCGGGAGTCTGTCGAGCTCGGGAACAGTTGCCGGCAAGAAAGTCAATCGCCCCACCCCGAGGGTCGGTCCCAGGCAAAAGAACGCCAGCCCGACGCTCCCACCCGTCCAGCTCCGCCCTCCGCGCCACTCCGCGAGCCGCCGGGCGCTTGGATAACCTGGGCGTTGGGTCGAGGCGGCGGTCCAGCACTCCACCGCCGCTCACCCGCTCACTCGTCTCGCTCGGCGGGATTTATTCGTTGGCCCTCCCAAACCGCTTCGCGAGTCACCGGGTCGTAGGAGAGAATGCGCGACGCGCTTCCTCGGGCCAGGGGCAGATTGGTCTTCGGCAGCCACTGGCGGTGTTCTTCCAAGACTGGGGCGTACTTCACGTCGTTCGCAAGGTTCGTCCATTCGTGCGAATCATTCTGCGTATCATAGAGCTCCTCGGATCCGTCGGCGTAACGGATGTAGCGCCAGCGTTCCGAGCGGATGCCGTGGTTATTGGGATTGTGGGTCGTGATGGCGGGCCAGCTCCGCGATGCCTGAGCATCCCGCAATTGAGGCAACAGGCTGTGTCCTTCAAGTCCGTCTCGCTGCGGCAACCGGCAAAGGTCGATCAACGTCGGATAAATATCGAGCAGCTCCGCCGGACGCACGCATCGACCGCTCTTGGCGACGCCCGGTCCGGCGAAGACCAAGGCCACCCGCGTGGAGCGATCCCAAAGACTGTTCTTCCCGGTGATCCCCTTCTCGCCCAAGTGCCAGCCATTGTCGCCCCAGAGCACGACGACGGTCTGGTCGGCCTGCCCGGTCGCCTCCAACGCCTCCAACAACCGGCCAACCTGCGAATCCATGAAGCTCGTCGTGGCCAAATACGCCCGGACAAGCGGCCGCCATTGATTCGCCTGCTTCAGCCATGACAGGCGCGGTTCCGGCAATTTCCAATGAAGAAACCACGAGAACGGTGGAGTATCCTCGCGATCGTTCTCCTTCACCAGGGGCAACGCGACCTTATCCTCGGGGTAGAGGTCGAACCACTTCTGGCTTGCGTAACACGGCACGTGGGGCAACCGAAATCCGCACGCGATAAACCATGGCCGATCGCGCCGCGCCGTGCGGACTTGCCCGATGGCCGCGTCCGCGATCTTCCAATCCGCTTGGTCCTGGTCGCGCTCCGGGAAGACGCCCCAATCCATGGCCGCGAGGTTGTCCGGAGTTCGAACGAACTTTTGCGGCGGTCGCACCATGCCTGGAGCCGGTCCCCACACTTGGAATTCATTGGTTTGCAGAATTTTAGGTATTGAACCGTCGTGGAAGACCTTGCCGCAAGTGTAGGTGTAATAACCGTGACGAGCGAAATGCTGAGGCAGCGTGACCGCATCCCGAGTGGTCTCGACCGCGCGCAAGCCCGGCGCCAATCCGTAGATCCCGGTGCTGGACGGGCGCCGGCCGGTCAGCAGGCTGGTGCGGGAAGGATTGCAGAGCGGCGCCTGGGCGTGGGCGTTGAGGAAGACCGTGCCCCGGGCGGCCAAGCGGTCAATGAACGGCGTCTTGACCTGAGGATGCCCTCCGAGACAACCGACCCAGTCGTTCAAATCATCCACCGCGATGAACAGGACGTTGGGTGAGGTTTTCTCCGCCGCCGGGCAGACGACTGGGTCGCACAACCCAAGGAGGATGCTCGCGAGAAACAGGCGAGGGATCATAACTTCGTCACGCTCGAATGACCGAAACCTGGATGGCGTTGACCGGATAATCCTATTTCCGAATCCGAACTCGGCTGAACGCCACCCGAGAAGGTGTCTCCGCCGGTGGTCACGGCTTCAGTTCGCGCAGCCTGAGGTTGCGCCAGCGAACCTCGAGCGGATCGGTTCGATTTCCGACACCATGCACCTGCAGGCCGATGAAGCCGCTCTTGGTCAGATCGTCTTTCAAGTCGGTGACTTGCGTGCCATTGACCCACACCTGGATGCGTTCGCCCTGGCAGACGATGCGATAGCGGTTCCACGCGCTCTCTTTGACGAGTTGACGGATCTCATCCGTCGCCGGGTTGGCATTGAGGAATTTGCCCCGGCGCGCCTCGTCATAAATGCCGCCGGAAAACCCTCCGACCGCAATTTCGGCTTGGTAGCCGTGGACGCGGCCTTTCTGGTAATCGGGTTTGCTCTCGCTCCGAATCTGCACCCCGGAATTCAACTCCTTATGCACTTGCACCTCGAACTCGAGTTCGAAATCGCCATATTTCTTCTTTGTGCAAAGAAAGGAATTGGGGCTATTCGGGACGGTGGTGCCCACGATGCAACCCTCCTTGGCCTCGTACTTGGCGAGGCCATTGATCTGCTCCCAGCCCTCGAGGTTCTGGCTGTTGAAGAGCGCGATCCAGCCGTCGCCTGCGGCCGAATGGACCACGGTCGTGAACGCGAAAAACAGGGCGCCCGCGCCCAAGGCGGCGAGGCGCATCGACAAGATAGTGCGAGTGGGTATTTTCATAGGTAGTTCATTGGATGCTGATTCGCCCGGTTTGATTCAATGCAAGTCCATCAGCCCTGGCCGGACGCCACGACTTTTCTCGGCTAACCTCCTCCTCGTAGCGACGATCAATACTTCAGAACCTTGGCCAGGAATTCGCGGCACGGGGGCTTGGCGGGGTTTTCAAAGACCTCTGCCACCGGACCCGCTTCGACGATCCGCCCCTCCGCGAGCAGGGCGACGTGGTCGGCGACTTGGCACGCGAAACCCATCTCATGGGTCACGAGCACAAAATCGCGTCCCTCGTCGCGCAGTTCCAGGATGAGATCCAGCACTTCGGCGGTCATCTCCGGGTCGAGGGCGGAGGTCGGCTCATCGAACAGGAGCAGGCGCGGCTTGATGGAGATGGCGCGGGCGATGGCGATGCGCTGGCGCTGGCCGCCGGACAACTCAGCCGGGCGTTTGCCGGCGTGGCTCTCCAGACGGAATCGCGCCAACAATTCCCGAGCCAGCGTCTCCGCCTGGGCGGCCGCGTAGCCGTGGACCTTTTCCAGCGGCAAGGTGATGTTGCGGAGCGCGGACAAATGCGGAAACAAATTGAAAGCCTGGAAGACGGTCCCAATCGTCCGCCGGTGCCGCAACAACGCGGGCTCTTCAAACACGACCGGTTCGCCATTGATTTCCACTCGACCCGAGTCCGGGTACTCCAATCCGGCCATGATCCGCAAAAGCGTGAACTTGCCCCCGCCGGACGGCCCGATCAACACCAGGGTGTGGACTTTCTCCAGTTCGAGCGACACCGCCTCCAAGACCCGAGGTCCATCGAATTGTTTGGAGACTTGGTCCAATCGCAGTTTCATGCGGCGGCCCATCGGACCTCACGTCTCATAGCGATGGCGTTTCTCCAAACGCCGCGTCCAGAGCGAAATCGGGAGCGTCAACAAAAGGTAACCCACCGCCAGCGGCAGGTAGCTTTCGAGGGTGCTGAAGGTGTTGGAATTCACCTCGCGCGCATTCAAGGTCAATTCGCTGATCGAAATCTTGCTGAAATACCGGAGCGGGAGAAAACGACTGCGCTGCGCCAGGGCAAAGACCAGACCGATGAACGTGCTCAAGCCGAGTGCCGCGATCGAGATCAGGACGGTCGCCATAAATCCTTGAAGAAACTTCTGCCGATACCGGAAGACCGAGCCCAATTCCAGTGATATTTCAGAAATGCATTCACGTTTTGGACGAGATTGGTTCGACCTTGGCGAAGACCCACCGCCCAGGCTTCTTCCTGGAACGGATGCAGAAGCGCGCGAGTCGTCTCCCGGTGGCGCTGCCAGTTTTTGAAAGTGGACATCTGATCATAGATGAAGCCGTCCGCCTTGCCTTGGACGACTTCCAGGACGCAGGCGTCTTCCTTATCCAAGACCAAGAGCTTGGCCCGGCTGATCTTGTTCACGGCATAAGAGTGCCCCGTCGTCCCCAGTTTCACGCTCACGCCCTGCGGCCGGCCCTGCTCATCCGTCATCTCGAAGGGCGGATAGGCCAGTTCCATCCCGACGATGAGCGTGTCCCGGGGCTTCGGAGAACAGCCGACGGCCCACCCCAGCAGGCCAACGCTGAGGAAAATCCCGGCGCGACGCCGGTCGGTGCGGATAAAATCAAGTCGGATCGTCGGCGGGGCGGAGTATTATTTCCTCCTCCAAATGCTGGCTTCGGCCACGCTCCATTGATACTTCCGGGCATGTTCACGGATGAGGAAGGGAAGATCCTTCGCGGACACCCATTCGAAGTCCGGCGCCAGAATCTCCCGTAATGCCTCCAGGGTCCGGAACGGCTGGCCGGCGCGACCGTATCCGCCCAGCCAGTTTTCGCGGGGCGTGAATTCGGTCATCCAGGTGTAAGGCGAAATGATGATCAACTGGCCGCGGGGCTTGACGAGTTGCGGCAGGCGCCGCAAACAGCGGAGCGGCTCGGCCAAGCGATCGATCAGATTGGCCATCAAGACCACGTCGAAAGTTCCCAAATCCGCTCGCAGGTCCGTGGCATCACCCTCCTCGAAAGCCACCCGTTCCCGGTCGATCTCTTCCGGCACTCGCGCCGTGCCCGTGCATGTGATCTCGCCTTCCTCGACAAAGCTGAAATCCATCTTGCCCGTGGCTCGCAACAGGCCGGCCACGGCGATGAATCGTTTCGAGTAATCGATCGCCACCACCCGGGAACAGATCCGGGCCAACTCGAAGCTGGCCCGACCGACCGCGCAGCCCAAGTCCAAGGCGCAAGCCTCAGCGGCAAGCAGGCTGGTCTCCACACATTCAGTCACACACCGGACCGGGAATTCCAAGGCTCCGACGGGGCCACCATCGTAGGACAGCGTCTGCTCGCGTGATCCGTAATGAAAGAGAAGGTACTCCGCCACCGCGCGGTCCGTCTCATAGAAATGGACTTGAGAATTCAACCAGGGTTGGGGGCCGCGCCCCGATTCATCAGTTGGTTCGTCGGCTTCACCGGCTTGAGCGCTGAAGCCCCTGTGACTGGGAGAGCCGCCCGCGCCCGGTTCAGGCAATCGCCGCCAGCACTCCGCGAATGTAGGTAAACGATTCGATGATCCCGGGCAGGGGCGCGTCCGCGCTGACTTCGTGTTCGAGAGCGACGTGATACGAGAACTTCAGCTTCACCAGAGTCTGAAGAAACGCCACGATGTCGATGACCCCGCGCCCGACTTCGATCGCCCCCCCTTTGGCCGTGGCCTGCGTCACGTCTTTGATGTGAACGTCCAAGAGCCGCGCCGCGCATTTCTCCGCCGCCGCCGCCGGATCTTCTCCGATCCGCACGGTGTGGCCAATATCGATGCAAACCCCCATCCGCGGGTCCCGGCCCTCCACGAGACGCAAGACGTCCAGAGGCGACGGATACCGCTTGTCGCCCGGGCCATGGTTATGGATGGCGATGCGAATACCGTATTCCTTCACCATCTTCTCCACCGTATCCAGCGCCTCTGGATCTGGACTGCAAACGATGGTGGTCATGCCGGCGTCCTTGGCATATTCAAAGGCGCTCCGAACCTCCGCCTCGTTGTTGTTCATGTAGATCACTCCTCCGCCCATCAAGACCAGACCGGCGGACTCAATCTTCCGACGCGCCTCCTGCCGCTCCGCCGTCGTCGATTTCATGGGCAGATGCATGTCTTTCAAAGTGATATGCTTCACTCCGGCCTGCTTAGTCATGGCGATCGCCTGATCGAGGGTGAACTTGCGCAGCGAATACGAGGCGATGCCGAGTTTCAATCCATGAAAAGGATCGCGGACTGTCTTGGTGACCGCCCCGGACAGCGTCCAGGGAATCGTCGAGGCGACGGCGACACTCAGGAACCCGGTCTGCATAAAGCGCCGGCGATTGACGGGAATGGTGGTGTTCATGATTCGAGTATTATCGAGGTCGCTACTGATTCCAATTCCTAAATCCACCCCGACCTCGCGCCGATCGTTCGACAAACTGGGGTGGGGCGAGATTCCGTCGAGCCCTGACTTTCTTGCCGACCAGGATTCCAAGGCTCGACGGAGTCTCGCCCCATCAGGGAAGCGGGTCCCGATGCGCGGTCGCAAAACCGTTGAGGCTCTCCCATGGC
>CAYHFE010000262.1:0-10099 GCA_964355375.1 uncultured Verrucomicrobiota bacterium | reverse complement strand
TTGTTCTTTTCAGATCGAAAAACAAACTCCTCTTCCCGGTCGGATAGAAGTCCACTTGCGGTTGCGCCGGTTCGATCACTTCCAATGAAAATAGAGAGTCTGGACGTCTCGCATGTTGGCCGGATTACGCCGCAGCAGCGCGACGAAATGCCGTTTGTACTGATTGATCTGCGCCTGGACATGAACCTCGAACGTCAGACTGCGCGTGTTGCAGATCGTTTGGATCTGCTGGATGATTTGCGGCATCATCGCCATGCCGGGGACGTTGACCAATTCCCCGACGTTGCGGAACGGCAGATCGTCGTCGGTTCCATCCGCCCCGTCCCAGCCGGCCCGAGTGGCGATGATGGCCTGGGCCAGGACCGGATCCACGCCCGGGATCAGTTGCAGGACTTGGGCGGAGGCGGTGTTGATATTGATCCGGCCTCCCGAGATCGGGGTGAACAGATCGACCAATCCCCCCGAGCCTTCCGAGCTCGCCATCATCCCCGGCATCGTCAATCCGGAACCAGCCGCTCCGGCTGAGCTGGACGTTTTGCCGCGGTCGCGTCCGCCGGGTCCCCAGTACATTTCGGGCGTGATCCCGCGGATCAACAGCAATTCGGACAAATCATCGATCGGTCCGTTCTTGGCCACGTAAGGTGAATACCCGGGATTGGGTTCACTGATGTAGTCTTTGCTTTCCGCTCCGCTCAAACGGGCCTCGTCATTCGGATCGATCCAATCCAGAAACGAATCCGTGATCGGTGTGGAATTGACCGGATCGACCCCCACCAACCGCAGGGCCTGTTGGAGAATGAAGATGTTCCCTTGATTGATCGTGTTGATGCTGAATTTCCGCTCGAGATCGATGATCTTGATGGAAAAAGTCCCGGGGCCGACCGGATTGTTCTCCAGGGACAGCGCCGCCAGAATTTCGTTGGTTCCGAGGGGACCCCCCGCCCACTTTTGACTGAGGGCATCAAACGGTTCATTCACCACCATCATGTGCTGAACCAGGATGTAGCGGGCGAATTCAACTCCAGAGCGACCCAGCCACTCGAGATCGCCCTCGAAATGAGTGTTCCGGGCCAGCTTCATCTCCACTTTCATGGAATAGGCAAATCCACCCGCGAGGATTCCCAGGACGACGATGACGATCATCACGACGATGAGCGCAATGCCCCGGGAAGTGGATTGAAGCGAAATCTTCATCGGCGAATGGTGGGAGGCGCGATCTGGGACGGCGGCCGAATGCCGCCCGGTTGCGTGGCGGGCGGAGGAGGCACACCGCGCACAGCCGCCCCGGGAAACTGCAGATCGCGGGGAATGGCCGCCGCAGTCAAGACCATCGTCCGGATGGTCAGATCCCCGGGGTGGACGCGACCTCGTCCCGGTGGGCCGAAGCCCAAGGCGACCCGCACAACCTTGGGCAGCTTGTTGGTAAAGGTCCATTCCGGCAGCCACTTCACCGAGTTGGTGTCCAGAAATTCGACCTCGAACCGGCTGACATGGGGCGCAAGCACGATCGTGTAGGGCTGCGCTTTGGACTCCTCCGGCTCCAGCAGGGGACTTTGCCGCAGCACGAGTTGATTCTGAGAATTGGGGCCAGGCTCAACGCTGAAGCGCACTCGCCGGACCGATTGCTCGTGGAACAATCCGCTTCCCGGAAAGGAGCTCGGCAAGTGGCACACAAAACTCAAGTCGGCGAAATCACCACTCGTGTCGGCGTAGAACGAGTAGTACTTCGGGTTGGCCGCGAAGAGCTCCGCGGAACCGAAAGCCTCTTCGATCGAGCGCAAGGCCATGCGGGTTCGTTGCGCTTCCGCCGCGGCGCTCAGGCCGGATTTCGAGCCGCGCAGAATCGCCGTCCACGAGGAATAAATCGCGTACAACACCACGCTGAAGATCGTGATCGCGATCATGATCTCGATCAGCGTGAAGGCGCGGTGCCCCGGCCGCCCGCCCAGCCTTGTGATGCGACCTTTCCCGTCTCCATGAACCTGGGGTGGGGTGAGACTCCGTCGAGCCTTGACCTTCCTGCCTGTCAAGATTTCAGGGCTCGACGGAGTCTCGCCCCACCGTTGGATGGGTTCATGGTCCCAAGGCGCGCGCGAAGCGGATCGAGGCTTTCCCGGCCCCGTTTCATGATCGAGGGACCGTGGCCTCGACGACGGCATCGTGACGCCTGAGACTCGCGCCGGACGCGCCAGAGCCCTCAAGGTTGAGCGCTTGGCGCCGACGATTTCAGGTGGGCCCTCGATCTTCATCGTCGAATCTTGCTCCGGAGCGAGCTGGCCGAGTCGGGCCGGTAGAGCCAAATGCTCATCGTCGTGGCCACCACTTTCTTGCCCTTGATGCCGTAAACTTCGAAATCGACCTGATACAGGCCGTTGCTCGAGACTTCGAAGATATTCCCGTTGCACGAATAGCCGGGATTCTGTTCCTCGAATTCCTCGGCCACTTCCCGCGGGATGGGCCCCTCCTCCAACCGATTGGTCAGGGACAACGTCGCCGCCAGACTGGTGGCGTCCACGTGGGACGTTTGCAGGAGCCGCGCGGCTGAGATGCTTTGAGTCGTCAGATCCAAAATCGCGAAGATGGCGATGAAGAAGAGCGCCATGGCGATGAGCACTTCGAGCAGGGTGAAGGCCGCCTGGGGCGAGGGGCACATCGGCCCGCCGGATCCAGGACGGGCCAAGGTCCCCGGGCTCACCGGGAGGTCCGCGCGCGTTCGGATTTTCATCGGATCACCTCGACGTCGGCCAGTCCGGTGATGACATCCAGGCTGATCTTTCGTTCTCCCTTCGCCGAAGTCAGAATGATCGTGAACTCGTCGCTGGTTCCGTTGGGAAAAAACCGAACTCGGACCTCCGGTTGGTCCATTTGTTCCTGAAAGTTTACGGCCACGAGTCGGACGGCGACGTGATCCGGAAGTTGTCCAGAGTAAGCGGGCATGGCCGCCGGCGCGGGGGCGTCGTTCGCCGCGCTGGCCACCCCGGCGAATTCGTCGCGTTCGTTCACGTGGGCCGGTTGGACGGTGATCTGACCGTTCTCCGCGCGAATCACCAGCTCCGTGGGAATGCCCCTCAGGATGGCCCAGGCCCGGGCATGGCTGCACCCTTCCACGAGGTCGCTCACCCCTTTGCGCAACCCTTCTTTCTGCATCGCCCGCACAAACGCCGGAATGCCCGTGGCCATGATGATGGCCGCGATCCCGATCGCGATCATGATCTCGAGCAGGGTGAAGCCGCTCCGGACAAACGATCGGTGGATTTTGGGCAGGCCCAATCCGCCGACCGGTGGGGCGAGACTCCGTCGAGCCGTGACTTCTCGCCCGGCCAATATTCCAGGGCTCGACGGAGTTTCGCCCCACCAAGGGATCACAAACAGAAGGTTGGCGGGAGGGAAAGCCATTTATCGGGCAATGTTGGATGTGATGGCAAACATGGCCGAGAGCACGCTGAAAAGGAGGAACCCTACACCCAGAGCCATGACAATGATCATGGCTGGCTCGATGAGGTTGGTCGTGACCCGCAAGGCGATGCTCAATTCATTCTCGTAAGTGTTGGCCACGTTTTGCAGAGCGCCCGGGACATCGCCGGTCTCCTCGCCAATCTTCAACAGGTCGATCATGAGCTGGGGGAAAATCTTACTCCGCGCCAATGGCTGGGCGATCGTCTTGCCATCCGTGACCTCCTCGCGAGTCTTGGCGATGGCTTGCTTGAAGATGCGGTTGGGAATGATCTGTTCGGTGATCTTCAAGGCGGTCAGGACCGGCACGCCGTTCTCCAGGAGGGTCGCCAGGGTTCGCGCGAACTGCCCGTAAAGATTCAGCTTCACCACCTTGCCCAGCACCGGGACTCTCATTTTCCAGCCATCGATGGCCTGCTTGCCCGCTTCCGTGGATTGAAACCGTTTGAACATGACAAAGAGGGCCAGGATGACCAACATCATCAACCACCAGTAGCCTCCGAAGAGATTGCTGATCCCGATGAGGAACTGCGTGGCCATGGGCAACTGGACGTTCATGCCTTCGAAAATCGAGAGAAACTTCGGCAGCATGTAGGTCATGAAAAAGAAGATGATGACCACCCCCACGCAACCCACCACCGCCGGGTAAATGAGAGCGGAGACGAATTTCTGCTGCACTTCCGCGAACCGCTCGTAATGTTGGGACAAGCGCTGGAGGACCTCGACCAAGGCGCCGCTTTGCTCCCCTGCCCGGACCATGTTCACGTAGAGATCCGAGAAAATGTGGGCTTGTCTGGCCATGGCATCGGAAAGGCTTTTGCCCTCCATCACGTCCTGTTTCAATTGCCGGCTGACGTCGGCGGAGATGCCCCTGGTCTCCAGATGAGTCATGCTGTTCAGCGCCACCGTCAGGGGCATGCCGGAGCGAAGCAAGTTGGCCAGTTGCTGGGTAAACGTGGCCAGTTCCTGAAGCTTGGGCTTGCGCTTGCGCCGGAGAAACTCGCGCAAAGCCGGCGGCAACATGGCCGTGCCGACGGCTTTGCGCTCGGCGGGCTGATCCGGCTTGCTCGCGGCCGCACCCTTCGCCGCGTCGATGGCCACGGGCAACAGCCCCAACCGCTCAATCTGGACCAGCGCGGCCGACCGATCCGGAACCTCCAGGACACCGGTCACCACTTCACCCGATCGGCGGCGCGCTCTGTAAGAAAACTGTGCCATACTTCAAGACTCGTCTCGTCATAGTAAACCGGCCAGCCCAAAAAGTTGTGGGAGCGGGCTGGCGCCGCCGGGTTTCGACCCGCCCGGAAAACCATTCTGAGGATTGGGCAGGCCCCGCCAAAATGCAAAACGATTCGCGCCGAAATGGGTTCGTGGATCAGGCGACGGCGTGGGAGAGTGCGCCTGTCCCTGGCACGGAAGCGTTCGTTCGTCACGACGGCCACCACGATTCCCAGCGCCACCGCCCAGGCGCACATTCCAGGGGCCGGAACGGCCGCTCTCCGGCGCTTTATTCGTCGCGGCGACAGTTCCTCTGGGGCACGTTGAGCCGTTCGCCGGGCCGCCCGGTGGGGCCAGACGGGATGGATTTCCACCGTCCCGGGCCCGTTCCCAAAAGGCCGCGCACGAAATGCGCTTCCGTTGAGGCTCGATTTCCGGTTAGTTAATCCCGTGATCAATCAAGAAAAGAGCTTGGCGGCCTTTTTGCCTTTGCTCCAAGCGGCGCCCTGGATGGCCTTGGACACGGAAGCCGACAGTCTGCACGCTTACCCGGAGAAGATCTGCCTGCTGCAAATCAGCCTGCCGGGGCACGACGAGATCATTGATCCGCTGGCTGGTTTGGACTTGAATCCACTCTGGGCGGTGTTGACGTCGCGGGAGCTCATTCTGCATGGCGCCGACTATGATTTGCGGCTGCTCTGGCGCGGCTTTCGCTATGTGCCGAGCGCCATTTTTGACACCATGTGCGCCGCGCGCTTGCTCGGCCACACCGAGTTTGGGCTCACCAATCTGGTCTTGAAACATCTGGATGTGCAGCTCGAAAAAGGGCCGCAAAAAATGAATTGGGCGCGGCGTCCCCTGACGGAACGGATGGAGATGTACGCCCGCAATGACACCCGCTACCTCCGGCCCTTGGCCGAGATTCTCCGCGGTCAATTGGAGGAGAAAGGGCGCTTGTCGTGGCTCCAGGAAACGTGCGCGCGGCTGATGCGGGATTGCTCGGAGGACCGCATTCCCGATCCCGATGGGGTTTGGCGGATCAAAGGGAGCGACCGCATGGATGGCGCCGCCTTGGGGGTGTTGCGAGAGCTCTGGCAATGGCGGGAACGCGAGGCGCTGCGGAAGAACCGGCCACCCTACTTTGTCCTGAGCCATGAACTGATCGTCGCCATCGCCGCGGCGGCCGCTTCCGGCCTGAATATCAATGAAATGGTGCCGCGCCATTTTTCGGTCGGACGCAAGGAACGTCTTCTCGAAGCCGCCAAGCGAGGGTTGAATCTGCCCCCATCCGATCGGCCCAAGATCCGGCGCACGGTCGGCCATCGGTTGAATCGAAAGGAGCAGACGCAGTTCGAGGAAATGAGAGTCCGGCGGGATCGGCGCGGCGAGGAATTGGGGATCGACCCGACGCTGATCGCGAGCCGGGCTGCGCTGGTGGCTTTGGCCTGCGACGCGATGCCGGAAGGGAATGGTCTCATGCGCTGGCAACGAGAAGTCCTCGCCGTGTGATTTGTTGGGGCCACGAACCCCTCTCCTCGTGGGGCGAGACTCGGTCGAGCCCTGGATTCAGGGTCGGCAAGAATGTCAGAACTCGACAAATTCTCGCCCCACCTCGATTCGATCAATAGACAAAAAAGGCCGGACTTGCGTCCGGCCTTTTCGTGTCGGTCAAACTCGCTCAGTTTTTGATGCGCCCGAACAGCGCAGCCGTGGTGGGCTTGAAGGTGTAGGGACTGGTCCCTCCGGCCACGTCCTGCCACGGTCCGGTCACGGCCGTTCCGGCCTGCAACGTGCCTCCACCGGTCCATTCAATCGTGATGCTGCCGTCCGCGTTCTTGGCGATCTTGGTGATCTTCGCGGCGGTCGGCGTGGGGGTTCCGCCGCCGATGATAGTAGCCACGAGTTCGGTTCCGAAGACCATGTCCGAGCTGCTCCCTCCGGATTGATGGACTTCCACGGCCAGGACGTTGTCCCCGGGCAGAAGGTTGGTGATCGGAATGTCGAACGGGCCTTCCCAGGCATTCTCGTGACCACTGGCATCGGTCAGATAGTTGACCGCCACACCTGCGGCGATGCCGAAGCGGCTGATTTCAACGCCATTGAGATAAAAAACGGCGCCGTCATCGACCGCGTGACGCAGTTTCAGCTTCGCTCCAGCCGTGCTGGCGCCGGGGAAGGTGAAGTGCGTGCGGAAGTAGAAGGTCCGGACGTACTCGCCGGCGTCATTGAACCGGCTGATGGGAGTGCGGATCGGTTCCACGGTCGTGGTCGATTCATCGGCGATGAGCGTTTTGCCTTGCGGCCATTTGCTGTCGTCGAAAATCTTCTCCTTCCACGCCGTGCCCAGATCCTGGCCGGTCCGGTCGTAGCGCCAGGTCGTTTTGTCATCAATCGCCACCAAGGTTGCGACCGTGGTGGTGACGGGGACCGTGGCGACCAATTCCGTCCCGAAGACCATGTCCGAGCTGCCTCCGCCAGATTGATGAACTTCCACGGAGAAGATGTTCTCGCCCTGAACCAGCAAGGTGGCCGGGATGTCGAACGGACCTTCCCAGGCGTTCTCGTGCCCGCTGGCGTCGGTCAGATAATCCACCGTAACTCCGGCAGCGATGCCGAAACGGCTGATTTCCGTGCCGTTGAGATAAAAGACGGCGCCGTCATCGACCGCGTGGCGCAACTGGAGTTTGATCCCGGGACTGACCGCGCTGGTGAAATTGAACTTGGTCCGAAAGTAGAACGTTCGGACGTATTCATTAGCGTCGTTGAACCGGCTGATGGGAGTGCGGATCGGTTCCACGGTCGTGGTCGATTCATCGGCGATCAGCGCCTTGCCTTGCGGCCATTTGCTGTCGTCGAAGTTCTTCCCTCTCCAGGCGGTGCCGAGATCCTGGCCAGAGCGGTCGTAGCGCCAGGTGGTTTTGTCGTCGATGGCCAAGAGCGTGATCTTCTCCCGCTGCCCCCCCACGGCGAAGCTGATCGGGGCGGATTCGAAAAAGAGACCCGCGCTATCCGTGGCTCGGGCCGTGATGACATGGGCGTCCTCCGTGAGTTTCGGCAACGTCACGGAAAACGGGCTGATGGAGGAATCGGCGATGACTTTGCCCGATTCAAGGTACTCGACCTTCGTAATGGTTTTGCCGGAAGCGGGAGTGGCCGTGACCGTCACGGTGACGGGTGCGCCAACATCGAAAGTGCTGCCGCCGACCGGGGTGGCGATGGCGACGATGGGCGGGGTGAAGGTTCCGGGTGTGGCGTAGGCTTCGAGCACATTGCCTTGGATGTAGGGCAAGGTGCGAGCCTGGGCGGTGTCGCCGACTTTTCGCCAGGCCACGTCGCAGTAATCGCCGCCGCCGCCTTCTTTCCAGATGGCGTAGATGTAGTAGCGCTTGCCGGCGGTCAAGGAGACGGGCGCGGAGGTCTGGGCCGCTCCGGGATCGCCAAATGGGTTGCAGCAGCCGGTCTCTTCCGCAATCTGCGCGGCGTTGGCCACGTTGTCATCCGGGCTCAGGAAAAGCTGGGAAGCATCATCGCTGCGAATGAAGAATTCATACTGCGCCGTCTCGGTCGGGACGAGCCAGCCCGAGATGCGTCCGCCGTAATTTTCATGGGCGCTGTCCGCGAACACCAGCCGACTCGTGAATTGAGTGGTGTAGGCCACCAGGTCCGGGGTGTTGGCCTGGAACTTGGGATCGTCGAGCAACGCTTGGATGGCCGCGCCGCTGATGTCGAAAAACGCTTCGAACTTCAAACCGCCCTTGAGCGTGACAAAGGCGACGAAGCTCTGCGCGCTGTTCGGCAGAATGGCGTTCGCCGCCGTGGAAGTGTCCTTGACGTTGTTGACGGTCAGTTTGTAGGTCGATCCGACAGTTTGCCGGCTCGTGGTCAATCGCACCGTGGTCGAATTCACGACCGTGACCGCCGAGATGGTCAGTCCGCCATCCAGCGCGTAATTCGCGCGGTCGCCGGCCGTGGCCGCTGTCACCGGTTCCGAGAACGTGACGGTCGCTTCGGTGAAGGTATCGCTCCCACGGACGCCCGCGATCGTCGGTTTCGTAGAATCTCCGTTCACCGTCAGGACGGCGTCGGTCGAGGAGGCGCTGCCACCAGCGTTCGTGACTCGGGCTTTGTATTTGGCCCCGTTGTCGCTGAACAAAACCTTCGTGATGGTATAGCTATTGTCGGTCGCGCCGGCGATGGTCACGTCATTGCGCAGCCATTGAAACGTGAAGGGCGGCGCGCCGTCCGGCACCACGGTGAACGTGGTCGATTGCCCCTCGTTCACCGACCGGCTCGTCGGTTGGATCTTGACCGAGGCGGCGCTCGTGATGGGAGCGACCGTGGTGATCGTCAAGTCGTCGATCCAGTGGTTCTCGACGGCCCCGCCGGTTCGGGCGCCAAGCCCGAAACGACCGGCTTGCGGCGTGTAGCCGGTGACGACCAGATTCGTGTAAACCACGATACCCTTGTAAACAACGTCCAGAGTGCCGTTGGGATGAAGATCGATAATCAGATCGACGAAGTTCGTATCTGATTGCAGAGAGGCCGCACGTCCCGTGGCCGGATCGAGGATCGGCGGCGTGGTCAAGGCCGTCACTCCGTCGAACTTGGTATGAGCGATGACATTGCCGGCATAGTAAATATCCATCGCCGGAGCTTCGCCGCCCCCGTTGTCGTAGGTATCCATGACCACGCGGAGTCCGTTGCCCGCCCCTTCTTCACTGATCGCGCCGTCGGGCAGGTCATCCCCGAAACTCAGGCTGAAGCCATCGGCCGGCTGGGAACCGCCGCCGCCGATGAGGATTTTCATGCGGGCGGTGAATCCCCCGATGGGCTGGCCATTGTTCAGGTCATTGATGATCGCGCCGGAATTCTGGCTGCCGATGGCATCGGTCAGACTGAGGTACCCCGAGCCGCCCACCCCGCCCGTGGCCACGAGTTTGGCCGGATCGAACAGGGTCAGGCCCGCGGGCGGAGCGGCGCTGTTGAAATTGGCCGTGAAGGTTCCGGCCTGGACGGGAGCCAGAGCCGCGGCAAGCAAGGCCACGACCCAAAGCGGTGAGTGAAGCCATCTTCCGGGCCGTAGTCGGCCGGTCGAATCTGGTTTCTGGGAGCGGACGGCCGTCCCAGGAGTCAAGGGAATGGATGGGGATGTGTCTTTCATAGTTTACGGATGGTTACTAGATCGAACGCAGGACTGAAACCGGAGATGCGCCTTCACTATGGATGGCTTGCTACTGATTGTATGGTTTGCCGCTGTTCAAGGAGTCTCGTTTCACCGACCTGATCACAGGCGATGGGCCGAGCTCCGTTTCCCACCGACCGCGCGGACGTAACGTCTTATCCGCCGGCCTCGGATCACATGACAGCACCGGTTCTCAGAACTTGATCGGGACTCCTGGAAAGCTAGGCCAGCCCCACCTCATGTAAA
>CAYHFE010000261.1:6621-10124 GCA_964355375.1 uncultured Verrucomicrobiota bacterium | reverse complement strand
CCAGCCGTGTCGGATCCAAAAGGCTTTCGCGAGTCGCCAGCACCAAGTCCGTGCCGAACCGGTGGCCGTGGTAAACTCGCTGCAGCAATCGAGTGTCGCCACTCGACGGTTTCTGATGAATGATCAGCCGCAACGGCACACTGCGAGCGGTCGGCCCAAACGACGTATCAGTCGCCGTCACTTGATAGGGAGCACTGGTGGGATTGCCGGCCGGCGACGGCACGGTGACGGGCTGGCCCGCTCCGTCTCGCGCGTAGGTCTTCAGATAATGTCGCACCTGGCTCACCGTCGCTTCTCCCACCCAAAGCCCGGTCGTCGAAGCGACGGTGGCCGAGACGGGCAGGTCGATCTGCGAAAGATTCAGCGAATCGGTCAGACGCAGCACGCCCGCGTACAAGGAATCGGCCGCCGCGCTCATGAGGGACCGGTTCAGCCCAAAAACGACCTCCACCTCCGAGCCCACCAAACCCTGGGCCGCCAGCGTCCAGCTCTGGGGACCATCCCCAAGGACGGTGTGCGAGTACTGAAGGGTGGTTGTATTCAACGTTCCCCTGACCAAGAGTGGCGGAAGTGCGACGATCGCCGGCTGCAACGCGGGCGGGGTTTCTGAGGCCAGCAGCCGGAGAGTGACGGTCACTGGCGCACGCTGCAGGTTGCGGAGAGTAATCCGGTATTGCGACAGTTGATCGCGAAAATGGGCGCCGTCCGGATTCTGCAGATGAAATTCAATCGGCCCAAAATAGCGGTTGAACACGCCCGGCGAACGAATCCATAAGGCCTCTCCGCGCTTGACGGGTGTCGTATGCAAGGCATAAACCCGGGCTGGATTCCCGGGCCCCAGCTCACCTCCCAAATACTGAAAAACCTCGGCCACGCGCTGCAATTCCACCGCCCCGGCAAGGAACGCTGTAAAAGTCGGCGGACTAGCCGGCGGAGTGGCGAATCCAATGAAATTCAGGCCTGTCGTTGTCCATTGATATCGGGGTGGGGTCGGCTTGCCTTTCAAGGTCCAGTCGTATGTCGTCACGCTCCCTTCGACCCTCACCAGATAAGCCGCGTTGCCCATGAGTCGTTGCAGCGTGCGCCCCGCCGCATTCCCCCGCAGCCAATTCGCCCACTGCGTCCCGGTCCCGGTCGGCTCTTGCGGACTGGTGACGAATTGCAGCGTCCCAGAGGCCGGCTGCCACAACCAGACTTCGCGGATCGGATTGCCGGCATCGGGCAGAATCAGATCGTCGAGAGTCGTGTGCGACGCATCGACGTGCGTGTAAATGGCATTCCACCCTCCCCGAAGCTGGAAACTCTGGGTGAGCCACTGCGCGTGGGCGGGCAAGGACGTGAGGAGCGTGAGGAGCGTGAGGAGCGTGAGTATTTTAGATTTGCGATTTGCGACTTGCGATTTTGTGGAACGAGCCTCCTCACGTCGCTTTCCTTTGAAACAAGGCCCTGGCTCTAGGCAGGTCTTCCGGATCGGGGAGCACACGCGCCCTCGCGTGTCCCGACCGGCGCCCCGCCGGTCGGGACTGGGGCGTAGTTCAGTCGCTGAACGGTGATTCGTTCCTGCGCGCCGGTCTGATCGGCGAGGGCGCCGATCACCGCACGCGGGGGCGCGTGCGCTCCCCAGTGCAGTCGAAATGTTGGGAAAACAGGAATTCGTCTTCATGGCTTGCGATAGAAATACCAAGCTGGCTGAGGATTGAGGCGCTGGAGCGCGGCCACAGGCTGTCCGCTCGCCTCCCCTCCAAACACCAGCAACTCGGTGCCCGACCACATCACGGTGCCCGCAATTCGAGGTGACGGCCCCCCCGTGGAACTGAGAGTGCGCCAACGGCCGGTGCCGGGATCGAAAGCTCCCCCACCTGCGATCGCACCCGAGGCGGTCTCCCCGTTGACAATCGCCATCTCCTCACCGATCCAAATCGCCGAGTGCCGGCTCCGCCCCGCCGGCGCTCCAGCGCTCGGAAGCGTTGTCCAGGTGTCAGTCGCCGGATCATAGAGACCGCCGGAATTGAGATAACTCCCGCCATCGGAAGCTCCGCCAAAAACGATCATCCGAGTTCCGCTCCAAACGGCGCTGTGCCCGGTCCGCACGCTCGGCGCATTGAAGGCACTCATCGTCCGCCATTCCGTCGGAGCGCCGCTCACGTCGAAAATAAGCTGCGCCCCGGAGTTCAGGGCTCCCGAAACTCCAGCGCCACCCCACACGATGAAACGATTGCCCGTCCACACCGCCGACGCGCCAGAGCGAGCCGCGGGCGCATTGGCCAGACTCAGCGTCGTCCATTGATCGGCGCTTGGATTGTAGAGCGCTCCACTCGCGAGCAATCCGCCTCCATCCCGTCCGCCCCAAACGACCATCCGGGTTCCCGTCCACACCGCCACATGCCCATCCCGCCCGCCCGGCGCGGACGTGGTGGTCACCGCGCTCCAAAGCTGTTGGTCGGGTTTGAAGCGTCCGCCGGTGTTGAGGTAATCGGATGTGGAGAATCCGCCCCAGAGGATCATCTCCTGCCCGGTCCAGACCGCGGTGTGACCGCTCCGAGCCGCCGGGGCGCTGATCGTGGAAACCGTCGTCCACGTATCGAGATCGGGTCGATAAGAACTTCCCGCGGCCGAGTAGGTTCCAGCCGCGATCGTGCCACCCCAGATGATCATCTCCTGACCGGTCCAGACGGCGGTATGCCCGGATCGGGCCGTCGGGGCGTCGGCACTGGTCCCGTTAGCCCAGGAAGCGGCGGGCACGCTGGAGAAGGTCAGGTAGCCTTTCGCCAAAAGACTGGTGTCCGCCGGATCGGACGAAACGGTCGTCAGCCCCCGGCCGGTCGAGGATTCGACGGCGGCGAGCCGGTTCGCAAAAGCAGCTATCTGCGCCGCCAGGGCCGTCTCGAGTTTCGCAGTGCTGATCGCGCCATCCGGCACCGTCGCCGCCATCATGGCATAGCCGACCGCGGTGATGCGCTGATCGGGAGCGAGTCGTTGGAAGCCGTTGACGCCGTCGTTGAACCAGACGCGCAGATAGACGGACGAATTCGCGAACACGTTGGCGGGCAGCTCGGCCATGTTGGCCATGCTGGTGTCGCCGAGCGCCACCGAATAAACGCCTTTGCTGACGGAGATCGAGACATAGGCGCTCGGCTCGCCATCCGTGTTCGCAACGGCGTTCCGCCAATAATAGATCTGCGACGCATCGGCATTCACCAAAGCGAACTTGAATTGCCCGGTCCCGTCAAACGGAGCGCCACCCACCGCGATCCGGCCTTGGTAATTGAGCAGGTTGGGGACTTGGGCTTCGGCCGCTAAAGCGAGGAAGGCGGCCAGCCCGGGCAAGAGGATCGCCCCCAAAAAACCACGATGAGGCCTCGCTGGGCGGGCGAGCCAAGTGAAGATCCGGGACAGGCGTTCCCTGGCCCGTTTTGTCAGGTTCGTCTTCAAAACAAAACAACCTTTGGTTGCGCTTCCACTACCAAGGAAAGATTACATTTTCAGGAGTCCACGCTTACCTA
>CAYHFE010000261.1:0-6521 GCA_964355375.1 uncultured Verrucomicrobiota bacterium | reverse complement strand
TGTCACCGCTTCAACCATCCACCTTGCTCACCACCCTCCCGCCATGAAGACCAACCCGAACGCCCTCACCCAATTCATCGTCAACGCCGGAGTCCTCGCCGCCAGTCTGTCCGCCGCCTTCACCGTCCACGCCGCGGACGGCTTCACGGATCTATTTAACGGTCGCGACCTGAGCGGCTGGGTGAACATCAACACCGCGCCAAGCACTTGGTCGGTCCAGGACGGCCTGATCATCTGCTCCGGCAAACCAATCGGCGAACTGCGCACCGGGCGGATGTACCAGAATTTCATCCTGGAACTCGAATGGCGGCACCTCCGGCCTGGCGGCAATTCCGGCGTTTTCGTCTGGGCCGATGATATCACCGCGCGCGGGCAACCCTTTCACCGCGGAGTCGAGGTCCAGGTGCTCGATGGCCCGGGCGGTGACGGCTACACCACCCATGGCGACGTCTTCCCCATTCACGGCGCCGTCCTCACCCCGGAGAGTTCAGGCAAATGGCCGGGGCGAGCTTATCCCACCGAACTGCGGTCCAAACCGTCGCCCGAATGGAATCACTACCGCATCGAATGCCGCGACGGCGCGATCGCCCTGGCGGTCAACGGCAAAGTCGTCACCCGCGGTCGCAACGCCTCGCCCCGCCGGGGCTACATCTGCCTCGAATCGGAAGGCGGATTGGTCCATTTCCGAAACATCCGGATTCAAGAATTGCCCGACACGCCGCTCGCTCCGGGCCAGACCGCCCAGGCCGAGCGCGGTTTCAAGAGCCTCTACAACGGCATCGATTTCGCCGGCTGGGACTACACGCCGGAGCACGCGGGCCATTGGATCGCGAAAGACTGGGTGCTCGATTACGACGGCAAAGCCCAGGACCTCTGGTCCGCGCAAGATTTCGGCGACTTCGAAATGATCGTGGACTGGCGCTGGTCAGGCAAGCCGCAGAAGGCGCCGTTGCCGGTCATCAAGCCCGATGGCACCGAAGAAAAAACCGCCGATGGACAGGTCAAGACCGTCGAGGTTCAAGATGCGGGCGATTCGGGCATTTATCTGCGCGGCTCCTCCAAAAGCCAGGTGAACATCTGGTGCTGGCCCGTGGGATCCGGCGAAGTCTATGGCTACCGCACTGACCCCGCGCAATCGCCCGAAGTCCGGGCCGGGGTGACGCCGAAACTCAAAGCCGACGCGCCGATCGGCCAGTGGAACCGGTTTCACATCACCATGGTCGGCGAACGTTTGACCGTGGTCTTGAACAACCAAACAGTGATTGAAAACGCGCGTCTGCCCGGGGTGCCGTCTCGCGGCAAGATCGCGCTGCAAAACCACGGCCACTCCATCCAGTTCGCGAACATCTACGTCCGAGCACTCCAACCCTAACCCGGATGGATTCAGAAGCCTCCCGCAGGACGGGAAACAAGATAGGTCAGAACGCCGGCCCCCACCACCGTCAAGACGATCAAAAGAACCTTGAACGCCAGAAGGCCATGGGTGTCGGCAAACTTCGTCAACTTCTTCCTTCGGTAGGATCGCCGTTTCATCCGTTCCCATTCCGACAAACCGGTTGGTCGCTGACAAGATGAAAATGTCTCAGAGCCTGTTTTAAAAGGAGGAGACGGCGTGAGGAGACTCACTTGTTCGGACATTTTGACCGCCTCCGTCTCTCGGGGGGAGATTCGAGAAGAGTGGGCTCTTCTCAAGTCTCCCCTCCGGGAAAGGACCCGCGGAAGCCCTCCTCGGTTGGAGCAGCACACGTTCGGAAAATGTCCAAACTCCAGACTAGGGCATCGCCCTAGGCCGAGCTAAGGGTTCTCCCCGATAGACAACTCGCCGCGGCGTGAGATACCGTATGCCATCTTCTCTTCAACGCTGTGGCCCGCTCCTTGGAGGTAGCGGGCTTTTTTTCTCAAGTCGAGCGCAGCACTTGCGGCTGGTCGAACTCGTCACGCATCCGGAAATCCGACAAGCCAAAACGAACCGACTGCTTCAGATCCAGCCCTGCTCCGAGGCCCCATCATCTCAGTAATTCTCATTTTGGCAGGTATGTAGTCCCGGCTTGAGCCGGTCGCCGCGTGAAAACCGGCTCAAGCCGGGACACATCCGTCGAACGGACAGTGTCCTGGGCCAAAATGAGAATGGCTGCCATCATCTCCGCCAGAGTTGCCAGCTCGCACCGTATCTTGCTAGGCTGCGAGCAAGCATGAAACAAGTCCTTCTCCCATCCGTTGTCCTAGGTCTTCTCCTCAGTTCCAACGCCAAGGCCGCGGACCACTGGCCCCAGTTCCGAGGCCCCCATGGCGATGGCCGCGCCGACGCCAAGGATCTGCCGCTGACCTGGAGTGAAACTCAAAACGTGAAATGGAAGACCGCCATCCCGGGACGCGCCTGGTCGTCGCCCGTGATCTGGGGCGACCATATCTGGCTGACCACCGCCCCGGAAGACGGCACCCGATTGTCCGCCGTTGACGTGGACCGCGAATCCGGGAAAATCATTCATAACCTGAAGCTTTTCGACGTCGTTCTGCCTCAGTACGCCCATCCGTTTAACACCTACGCGTCGCCAACGCCCGTCATCGAGGAGGGTCGGATCTATGTCACTTTCGGGGCGCCGGGCACAGCCTGTCTCGACACGAAAACAGGCAAGGTCCTGTGGCAGCGACGCGATTTCGTGTGCAACCACTTTCGGGGCGCCGGTTCGTCGCCCATCCTTTTTGGCGATCTGTTGCTGATGAACTTCGATGGGAGCGACCACCAATTTGTCGTGGCCTTGGACAAGCACACCGGCAAAACCGTCTGGCGCAAGGATCGATCGATCGATTACCAAGACCTGGACGCCGAGGGCCAGCCGAAGGAACAGGGCGATTTGCGGAAGGCATTCTCCACCCCGCATCTCGGCGTCCTCGATGGCAAGAACATGCTGGTGAGCAGCGGCGCCAAGGCTCATTACGGCTATGATCCACTCACCGGCGAGGAGCTTTGGCGCGTCGAAGAGAGGTCGAGCCACTCCGCCAGCTCACGGCCCATCGTCGGCCAGGGCTTGATTTACCTCTTGACCGGATGGTCCAACGGCCAACTGCTGGCCCTGCGCCCTGGGAACAAGGGAGAGGTCATCGATGCCAACGCGGCCGAACAGCCCGGGAACCGCTCCTCCGGCCTGCAACTCGCCTGGAAACAGAAACGCAGCGTGCCCCGAAAGCCCGGGCTCTTGCTCGTGGAAGATCTGCTCTTCATGGTGGATGATGGGGGGATTGCCGGATGCGTGGAAGCCAAGACTGGGACGGAAGTCTGGCGTGAACGCATCGGCGGCAATTATTCGTCCTCACCGCTGCATGCCGCGGGCCGGATCTACTTCCTCAGCGAAGAGGGCAAGGCCACCGTGATCGAAGCCGGGCGCCAATTCAAAGTTCTGGCCACAAACCAACTCGAAAGCGGCTTCATGGCCTCACCCGCCGTCTCCGGCAAGGCCCTTTACCTCCGAACCAAGACTCATCTCTATCGAATCGAGGAATAGGCCGAAATGAGAATTGCTCCGAAGGAGTTGCCAGGCCGGCTCGAATGGTCTTGAATATTCACCATGAAAACCACCCGACGCCAGTTTCTCTCCACCAGCGCGACGGCTGCGGCCGCCTTCACCATCATCCCACGCCACGTCCTGGGCGGCGCCCGCTTCGTTCCGCCGAGCGAAAAAGTAAACATCGCTTTGGTCGGCGCGGGCGGCCAAGGCCGCGTCAATCTGCAAGCGCTCTTTCGCGAGAAGGATGCCCAAGTGATCGCCGTGGCCGATCCGGCCCGATCGGTTAGCCTCGAGGAATTCTACTATCGGGGCCACGGGGGACGCGCCCCAACCCGGGAATTGATCGAGAAGCAATATGCCGCCCAATCGCCCAACTTCCGCTGCTCCGAGTACGAGGATTTCCGGGTGATGTTGGAGAAGGAAAAATCCATCGATGCCGTGCTCTGCGCCACGCCGGATCACCTCCACGCCTACGTCTCGGTGCTGGCGATGCGCGCGGGCAAACACGTCTATTGCGAGAAACCGCTCACGCATAATATCTGGGAAGCGCGCCTCGTGTCGCGCGTGGCCCGGGAAACCGGCCTGGCCACGCAGATGGGCAACATCGGTCACTCCAGCGAAGGCATGCGCCAGACCTGCGAATGGCTCTGGGCCGGCGCCATTGGCTCGGTCCGCGAAGTCCATGCCTGGGTCGGAGCGACGCGCTGGAACCGAACGCTCGAAGGCCTCCCCACCGACACGCCCCCGGTGCCCGCCGGATTCAACTGGGATCTCTGGCTCGGCCCCCGCGAGCCGCGGCCCTACCACCCGGCTTATGCCCCGGTCAAATGGCGCGACTTCTGGGCCTTCGGCAGCGGCGCCATCGGCGATTTCGTCTGCCATGACCTCGATGCCGCCTGCTGGGCGCTCCATCTCCGCGATCCGCTTTGGATCGAGGCCCACGCCGGCAGCAAAATGGACGCCGAGATCTCGCCGCACAGCGAACTCTGTTATTGGCAGTTCGGTCCGCGCGGCGATCAACCGCCCGTCCGGGTCACCTGGTACGACGGCGGCCTGCGACCGGCCCTCCCCGACGCCTGGCCCAAGGACGAAGATTTGCCGGGTCGCGGTTGCCTCTTCATCGGCGACAAGGGCATTCTGCTCTCCAGTTTCTCGGCCAAACCGCGTCTCTTGCCCGACGAAAAGAACGACGCCTATGAGCGACCGGCGCCGACCATTCCCCGATCCAAAGGCCATCACCGCGACTGGCTCGATGCCTGCAAAGGCGGGCCGGCTGCGAGCAGCCATTTCGAATACGGCGCGCGCCTGACGGAAGTCCTGCTGCTGGGCATTCTCTCGCTGCGCGCGGGACGCCGCATCGATTGGGACGCGGCCAACCTGAAGGCCCGAAACCTGCCCGCCGCCGACGCCATCATCCATGAGCCGTGCCGCTCGGGCTGGAACCCGGCGTGATGATGCCAGAACGGAAGGCGCTTTTCCGAGCGATGACGGCGAATGGGGGATGAATTCGCGCCCCATGAAGATGCCGGCTCGACTCTCGGGATGGATGCCGAGCTTCGCCGTAAGTATGCAGTCCGGATTGGCGAGCATACGCGCCCTCGCGTGTGCCGACCGGCGCCCCGCCGGTCGAAGCGAAGGCCCAAGACAGTCGCCAAACGGTGACTCGTTCGCAAGCGCCGGTGTGGTCGGCGAGGGTGCCGACCACGGCGCGCGAGGGCGCGTGCGTTGGCCATTTCCACTGAATTGTTCCGGCTTTGACTGAACCAGAGACCGCGGGGAGATCGATCTTCCCGGAGCCGGTTCAGGCCACGAGGCCGCCCCGCCAGTGCTTCTCGATCTCACCAAGCCGATGAAGAAAGTGGTCATCCATTCGGACGGCGCCTGTCATGGCAACCCAGGGCCGGGCGGTTGGGCTGCGACCCTCGACTACGGTCCGCACCACCGGGAACTGAGCGGCGGCGTCCCGGCAACGACCAACAATCGGATGGAACTCCAGGCGGCCATCGAAGCGTTGAGCGCCTTGAAAGAGGCGTGCGAAGTCGAGTTCTACACCGACTCCGAATACCTGAGAAACGGGGTGTCCGCTTGGGTGGCGAACTGGAAACGCAACGGCTGGAAAACCCAAGCGAAGAAGAGAGTGAAGAACGATGATCTGTGGCGCGTCCTCGATTCCCACGCCTCCGCGCATCAAGTCCGTTGGCACTGGCTGAAGGGACACGCGGGCGACGCCGGCAATGAGCGATGCGACCAACTCGCGACGGCCGCGATTGCGAAGATGAAGAAGGAGTTCAGCCCCGAACAACTCAAGGCGATCTTGCTGGAGTTTCTGGCAAAAACTGCGGCTGAACAATCGCAGACCGAACCAGAGAATGGAAGCTCCCCCAATCGCGAGTCTCGGAGTTCGGATCACCCATGACATCCGCTCACTCCCCGCGGCAACCAATGCAAGAGCCCGGAACAGCCTCAGTGCGCATCTCCGAATGAGGACGGCCCGGGCACCGCGGTCTTCTCCTTCCCCCGCGGCGAGAGAGCCCAAGAGGAACTTCTCCGGGTCGTTCAGCCCCAAATCGCTGACAAAAAGTTTTGACGCCAACGCGCAACTTCGGGACGACCACCGGACAGCTCTGGATGGGCCGCGACGGGGGAGAGAAGTGGGAATGCTTATTCGGCGCGCGGCCCCCGATCCACTGCGTGAAGGCTGCGGTCGTGTGACGCTTCGCGAACCGGAGCCAGCGTGACGGCGTCCGCTGGAAGTGCTCCGTGACTCGATTGCAGAATCGACACCACGCACTGGCCAGCCTTCAGATAGAAATCATCCAAGCAGATTCGCGAGGCCGCTGGGACGAAGGTCGCCGCGAGCCTCTCCGCCAGCCAGGTCTTTCCGGACCCGCTTCCTCCGACGATGGCAATTTGAAATACCGTCTTCATGGTCTCAAGGCGTGCGTGAAGCGAATGGCGGTTTTCCATGAACCGTGGTTGTTTGAATGGGGAGCGCGGCCGTCCCGGCTGCACCGG
>CAYHFE010000260.1:0-10142 GCA_964355375.1 uncultured Verrucomicrobiota bacterium | reverse complement strand
GAGAGCAAACTGCAATGTCAGAATTACCTAACGAGGCGGGGTCTCAGACCAAGCGCCCTGGAACAAGCGTGAACGATTTCACTCTACATCTCGCTTGGTCTGAGGCCCCGCCTCGTTAGAACATAAGCGTGAAAAAGATGATTGGGTGGTCCGTTGCAATGCTCGCGATCGTCGGCCTCGCGCTGGTGGGGTGCAAGGTCACGCGGTCGGCTTACGAGTCCGCGCCGTACCAGGTCGTGCGCTCGCGGCTTACGCTGGAAAATGACGACAAAATCTTCACGCCGTCGGATTTGTTGCCTGTGTGCGCGGACACGGGCGTGCCATTGGTCTATGGCGTGCATCATCACCGTTGCCTGCCGGATGATTTGAGCGTGAAGGCCGCGACCGAGCGTGCGGTGGCGACATGGAAGCGCGAACCGTTGTTCCACATCTCCAGCCCACTGGCAGGCTGGCGCGGCCCGAAACCCGAGCGGCATCACGACTACATCCACCCGCGCGATTTTCCGCCAATGTGGAAGCCGCTCGTGGTCACTGTGGAAGTGGAAGCGAAGGCCAAGGAGCTGGCCGTGTTGAAATTGCTCGCATGGCTGGAATCGAATAGAAAGTGACCGCCTTTCCGGCCCGGCCTGCCTTGATGACCCTAAGCAGCTTCCGGGCATGGCGCGAAATGCAGACAACGCTCCCGCGCAAGTACACGGCAGTCTCAAGCGCTTTTTCGAACGCGAGGGGACATACACTCCACCTCACCTTACCTGTAAAGGTAGGGTTTCATCATCCCGGCACATGAGCGCATCGTCTGCTTTGTTCGCTGTTTCGTGTGTGCATAAACCAGGGGCATGACCTTCAGTAAATTCTTCAGTAGCCGAGTAGTGAACGAGTAAAATCGGGTTAGATCGAGTAGTGGCAGAGTAGCCTTGACGGTCAGCGGTTTGGTGCGAAAATTTGCTGGGAAAACAGAGCATTAACCGCTCGATTCCGACCCTCGCCTCCAACTTCCATAAACACTAATAGCATCAAGTGTTTACTGGGTTTTTCATCGTTCAAAGCGGCTCAACTGCTAATGCTTACTGCTAACACATTCAGCAAAAACCAAGGCTGACCAAGGCTGTCAGGGTTGTTTGGTCAAAAAAGCTTGCACTTGCCCGGATGGATGTTCTCGTGGGTGCCCATGAATCCACGAATCATCGCGACCTTGGGCGCTGCTCTGATCGGGCTGGCCCCGCCGGCCCGCCTCCGGGCGGCAGCGCCCGCCCCGGCCCCGGAACCGCCGCTCGCCGCCCAGGACATGCCGCACATTCCCCCCACCGCGCCCGACCGCGCACTCGGAACGTTCCAGATCAAGCCCGGCTTCAGGATGGAATTGGTGGCGGCCGAACCCTTGGTCATGGATCCCGTGGCCATCGACTTCGACGAAAACGGCCGGATGTTTGTCGTGGAAATGCGCGATTACTCCGAACGCCGGGATGAACACCTCGGGCGGATCCGGTTTCTCGAAGACACCGATGGCGACGGTCGATTCGACAAAAGCACCATCTTCGCCGAGGACTTGGCGTGGCCGACGGCTGTCATCTGTTCCGACGGGGGTGTTTTCGTCGGCGCCACGCCCGACATCCTTTATCTCAAAGATACCAACGGCGATGGCCGGGCCGACGTCCGCGAGGTCGTCTGGAGCGGATTTGGCGTGGGTGTGGATCGGCTGAATGTGCAACGATTGCTCAACAGCTTTCACTGGGGTTTGGACAGCCGGATTCACGGAGCCAATGGCGGCAACGGTGGCTTGATCACGTCGCCGAAAAAGCCCGGCTCGAAACCGCTGGACCTGCGCTCCCGGGACTTCTCGTTCGATCCGCGCACCCTGGATTTTCGGGCCGAGACTGGCGGTGGACAACACGGCATGTGCTATGACAATCGGGGCCGACGGTTCGTCTGCAGCAACAGCGCGCATATCCAGATCCTCATGTACGACGATCCGGAGAGCGCCGGCAATCCCGCCTCCGCGCTGCCGAATCCGCTCCTCAATATCGCCGTGGACGGCCCGGCGGCGGAGGTCTATCGGGTCAGCCCCGAGGAGCCATGGCGGGTCATCCGGACCAAGTGGCGCATCGCCGGGTTGGTGCCCGGCCCGATTGAAGGCGGGGGCCGCGCGTCCGGCTATTTCACATCCGCGACCGGCATCACGATCTACCGCGGCAATGCCTGGCCGGCTGATTATCTCGGAGATGCGTTCATCGCCGATTGCGGGAGCAACTTGATTCACCGGAAGAAGGTCCTTCCGGACGGCGCCG
This sequence comes from uncultured Verrucomicrobiota bacterium, assembly GCA_964355375.1. GTDB lineage: Bacteria > Verrucomicrobiota > Verrucomicrobiia > Limisphaerales > SIBE01 > CAYHFE01. The sequence goes on along the minus strand of CAYHFE010000260.1, from coordinate 7,857 downwards.
CGGTCCTCGCCAAGCGGGCTGACGACGAACAAAAATCGGAATTTGTCGCCTCGACCGACATCTGGTTTCGCCCGGTCCAATTCGCCAATGCCCCGGACGGCACGCTCTACGTCGTCGATATGTACCGCGAGATCATCGAGCATCCCTGGTCTCTGCCGCAAAACATCAAACATCTCATCGACCTGAACAGCGGCAATGACCGCGGCCGGATTTATCGCATCGTTCCGGACCGTTTTCGCCAGCCGGCTCTGCCGCGTTTGGGCGCGGCGACCACCGCCGAGTTGGTCCAAACGCTTGAACATCCCAACGGTTGGCATCGCGAGACCGCGGCCCGCTTGTTGTGGGAACGGCGCGACCCGGCGGCGGCGCCGCTCCTCGGAGACCTGCTCGAGCGCAGCCGGTCCGAACTCGGCCGACTCCATGCGTTGCACGCCTTGAAGGGCCTGGAGAGTCTGAGGCCCGATCAGGTCGCGCGAGGGCTGTCCGATTCCGCGGCCGGCGTGCGGATGAACGCGGTGCGCCTCAGCCCAGGTCTGCTCGCACGGGCATCGTCCCCATCGGCTCTGCTGGTGCCGCTCCTCCGCCTGGCCTCGGATCCGGACCCGACCGTCCGCTATCAATTGGCGCTCACCGTGGGCGGCGTCCCGATGCCGCGGGAAACCAAGGCTGCGACGCTGGCCGAGCTCATCGCGCAGGACATGGGAGACCCCTGGATCCGAGCGGCCGTTCTCAGTTCGCTCGGCGAGGCGGTCGATTTCTCCTTCTTCCAGGCCGTGGCCCGAAATACCGATCCGACTCGCCTGTCTCGCCTCGATGGCCCGCAGCGGGCGACTCGAGAGTTTCTCGGCGAACTCGTCCGTTTGATCGCTGCACAAAAGCGCCAGAAAGACATCGGCGCGATCGTGGCTTACTTGAGCGCGTTGGACCAGCCAGCGCCTCGATTTGTCCTGGGCCGGGCCTTGAAAGATGGCCTGCGGCGAGCCTCGATGGATCTGCGCGACATGAATGACGCCATCCAACGCCAATGGAGAACCGTCGAGCAGGAAGCCCTGACGGCCGCGGTGCGCGATCAGGATCCGGTCGAACATCGCGTGCCCGCCATCCATCTGGTCGCTGCTCTACCATGGTCCCAAGCGGGTGGGCCGCTCTCCGCGCTGCTGACCATGCAGCAACCGCCGCCTGTGCAAGCCGCCGCCGTCGCCGGTCTCGTTCAGTACCGGGAGCCCGAGGCGGCGCAGGCGTTGGTCAGACACTGGCCGCAATTCACCCCGCGTCTGCGCAGTGAGGCGATGAATGCCCTGCTTTCGCGCCCCGCGCACACTCTGATCTTGCTCGGCGGAATAGAAAACGGATTGGTCCAACGAACCGAGCTCTCTTCCCTCCAAACCGAATCGCTCCGCTCGCACCGCGACCGCGGCATTCGGGGGCGCGCGGCGCAGCTCCTGCCGGCGGCGGGCTCGGCCGATCGCGCGCAGATCCTCAAGCAGCTCAGCGCCGCCCTCGAGATGACGGGCCAGGCCGCGCGGGGGAAAAAGATCTACACGGAGCGCTGCATCTCCTGCCATCGGCACGGAACCGAGGGCTACGCGGTCGGACCTGATTTCACCAGCGTAAAATCAGGGGGCAAAGAGAAGCTGCTCACCAGCATCGTGGATCCGAATCGGGAAGTCGCCCCCGGCTATCTGAACTACTCGATCGAGACCAAAGAGGGCGAGAGCCTGATGGGGATTATCACCCACGACAGCGGTGCCAGCGTGACTTTGCGGCGCGCGTTCGGCGACGAGAGCGTCGTCCCTCGTTCCCAGATTCAACGGATTCAGAGCTCGAGTCTCTCCCTCATGCCCGAAGGACTGGAAGTTTCTCTCAGCCCGCAGGACCTGGCCGATCTCCTGGATTTCATCATCTCCGCGACGCCGACCCCGTAGCCGCCGCCGGATGAAACCGGTTGCGACCGCTTCGAACCTAGAGCCCAGCCTGCACCGGTCGGCGTCTCGCCGACCGGAATCAAGCTGGTCCACTTCCACGAGTGTTCGGCGGGACGCCGAACACGGCCGGCGAGACGCCCGCGCTCCCCATCGCACCATCAGGTTCATGGCCCCGATTCACGTCCAATCGTTGGAGGTTTTCCCTCTTTCTGAAATTTTGATGGTAGGGACGCGCGGCTCGCGCGACTCTATTGGCGCCGGTGAACGCGGCGCGGACGAGCCGGCGGCTCGTCCCGCGATCGCACTCTTCGGGGCTCAGAGCCCCAAAAGCAGAGCGGTTTCCGAGTTGACCCTGCGCGCCATGTCGGGCACTTTTCTCTGAGATCAAGGAGAAGCGAATCTGGAACCATGACCAAAATCATCCAAGCATTGATTGTCGAGGATTCCCTGGAAGAGGCCGAACTCATCATTTGGGAGCTCCGGAGCCGGGGTTTCGAGGTCCGCCACCGAATCGTCGCCTCTGCCACCCAACTCCGGACGGCCCTGACCGAGGAGCCTTGGGACATCATTTTGAGCAGCAGCATGCTCGCGGAATTCAGCGCCCTGGCCGCTCTGGGAATCCTGCGCGAGACCCAGTCCGACGTTCCCCTTCTGGTGATAGCGGACGCCGTGGACTCCGCGGCGGTGACGCGGGCGATCGAGGCCGGCGCGCGCGACGTCATCTCCAAAAGCCGGCTCAGCCGGCTCGGCCCCGCCGTTGAACGCGAAATGCTCGAGTGCGGAATCCGCCGCGAGAGAAGACGCGCCGAGGACATCGAGAAGCAGCACCGCTCCGACCGCCAGCAAGCCGAAGATCATATCCGGAAACAGGCCCGGCTCCTCGATCTCGCTCAAGACGCCATTTTGGTCTGCGACCTGAATGACCTGGTTCGTTATTGGAACCAGGGGGCCGAACGTCTTTACGGCTGGACCGCCCAGGAGATTCTGGGACGCAATGCCGCCGAGGTTCTCTTTGGTCGTTCCCCGCTCTTTCTCGCGGCCAAACAGCAGGTGTTGGACAAAGGCGACTGGAGCGGCGAATGCGGTCAGATTGGAAAACTCGGACAGGAAATCGTGGTCAATAGCCGCTGGACGGTCGTCCGCGATCCGGATCAAGGACCCGAATCGATCTTGATCCTCAACACCGATCTGACGGAAAAAAAGCGGCTGGAAGCCCAGTTTCTCCACGCGCAACGACTTGAAAGCATCGGCACGATGGCGAGCGGCATCGCGCACGATCTCAATAATATCCTCTCGCCCATCCTCATGGCGGGCGAGATGCTTCGGGCGCGCGCCCTCGACCCGGAGAGCCGCCATCTCCTCTCCATGATCGAGGCGAACGCCCAGCACGGCGCCGAAATCGTCGCCCAGATGCTCAATTTCTCCCGTCGCGTGGCAGGAAAGAAGGACTGGCTGCAATCCCGGCAACTGATCACGGACACCGTCGATTTGACCAGCCGGACTTTTCCCAAAACGATCCGCGTCCACTCCGACGATCCGCCTGATCTCTCCCCCGTGCTGGGAGATGCGACCCAACTGCATCAAGTGTTGCTCAATCTTTGTCTCAATGCGCGAGACGCCATGCCGAGCGGTGGCACATTGAAGATCACCGGACAAAACATCGTTCTGGACAGTTCTTATGCCAGCATGGTTCCGGGAGCGAAGTCGGGCGCGTATGTCTTGTTCGAGGTCGCGGACACCGGCGTCGGGATTCCCGCGGAGGTCATCGAGAAGATCTTTGATCCGTTTTTCACGACCAAGGGCGAAGGCCAGGGCACCGGCTTGGGTCTTTCGTCGGTTCTCGGCATCGTCAAAAGCCACGGTGGATTCGTGGAAGTCCGCAGCGCCCGAGGCCGGGGCACCGCCTTCCGGGTTTTTCTGCCCGCCAAACCGGAAAGCACGGTGGCGGACCATTTGCGAGAACGGCCTTTGATCCCGTTAGGATCGGGCGAATGGATCCTGCTGGTGGACGATTCATCCGATATCCGCGAAATCACCCAAAGCAGCTTGTCCGCCCACGGGTATCGGGTGATGGGAGCAGCCGACGGGGTCGAAGCGCTCGTCCTGTTCGCCCGGCACTTGGCGGAGATCCAGCTCGTCATCACCGACGTTGAAATGCCGGTCATGGACGGCTTGGCGCTGATCCGAGCCGTCCGAAAGATGGAGCCGAACATTCGGGTCATGGTCACGGGCGGCAATCTGGACAAAGCCAGGACCTCGAACGAACTCCAGACTCTCAACGTCCAGACCATTCTGGCGAAACCGTACACCTCCGAAGAGCTCTTGCTCGCGGTCCACGCCGCGCTGGGCCGATACTGAGCCGAAACGGGGAGTGAACCGGCCCATTCTCCCGGGGAATGACCTTGGGCAAGCACACTCCGGGCGGAACGCGCCGCCTCGATGGCGAATCGTTCTGTCAAACCGAGAGACGAGGCCAGTCACGATTTTCCGCTTGGGTTCTCGTTTCGACTCAGGCACAGTGCCTCACAGCTAAGAACAAGAGTCCCAAAAATCATCGACCCGCCGTGAGCGAGATTGATTTCCCAGAAAATCCGGCTTCCCAGACGGCCGATGCCTGCGTTGCCCTCATCCAGCAGGAATTGCAGCGGCTGGTGCAGGAGTACGGCGAAGGGCAAGATGTCGAAGTCGTGGTCGCTTTGGCCGGCGGTGGACAGATTGTCGTGACCTGGTTTGGCTATCACAATCCCGACATCATCAAGCTCAGTGGAATCGATGCCTCGGGGAATGATGTCTGTCTGCTGGCCCACAAAAACACGCTGCAAGTGGTGTTGCGCCGGGCCACGAATTCCGCCCAGCCCAAGCCTCCCATCACGTTCCAGCAACCGGGCGAAATGCCGCTGGATCAATTGTCCTTCAACGAGACCGCCTGAACCTCGCCGTCCGTCCGGTGCGGGCACAGTCCGCTTACCAGGGCAAGGAGAAGGTCTTCACCGTGCTCATGCATTTCATGGCTTCGATGACCCCTTCCTTGATGCCGAGCCCGGAATCTTTCACTCCGCCGAACGGAGAATTTTCGATGCGGAAACCCGGCACTTCATTGATATTGACCGTTCCGCAACGCAATCGTTTGACCGCCTGAAGCGCCCAATCCAGACGGTTCGTCACGACCCCGGAGCTGAGCCCGTAGGCGGTTGAATTGGCCACCTGAATGGCGTCATCCAGATCGCGGACGCGCACAATCGGCGCCAGCGGACCGAAACTCTCGCTCGTGATCATCCGGCAATCCCGGGGCACCTCCGCGATGACGGTGGGCTGCAACAACGCCCCCTGTCGCTGACCTCCGATCAAGACTCGGGCGCCGGCCGCCACGGCCTCGGCGAGGACCGTCTCGAGATAGACCGCGGCCGATTCATCGATGACCGTCCCAACCCGGGTCGCTTCGTCCATCGGATCGCCACACCGGTATTCCGCCGTCTTCTCCACGAGACGACGCGTGAACTCGTCCGCGATCGAATCCTGGACGAGAATCCGTTTGACCGCGGTGCAACGCTGGCCGGAATTGCGATAGGAACCTTCGGCGGCCAGCGCAGTCGCCAGGTTCAGGTCGGCATCTTCGAGGACAATGAGCGGATCATTCCCGCCCAATTCCAGCACGAGCCTCTTGTAGCCGGCCGTTTCGGCGATGCGCTTGCCGACCGCCACGCTGCCCGTAAAGGTGACGAGCTCCGTTCTCGGATCGCGGACCAACGGGCCGGCCACTTCATCGGTCGGTCCGAGCAGTGTGCTGAGCATCTGCGGGGGCAGGCCCGATTCATAGAGCAATTCGGTGAACCGGAGAGCCGTCAGCGGAGTCTTCTCCGACGGCTTCAAGATGAGCGGCGCGCCCGCCGCGATGGCCGGAGCGACCTTGTGCGCGACCTGATTGAGAGGGTGATTGAAGGGGGTGATCGCGACCACCAACGACAACGGCTCGCGCACGGTGAAGATCTTCCGCGCTTTGCCCTGCGGCGAGATGTCGCAAGAGAAAATCTGGCCGTCATCGCGCAGCGCCTCCATCGCCGCAAAACGCAAGACATCCAGGGCGCGTCCGACCTCGTATCGCGTCTCCCGCAAGCACAGTCCGGACTCGCTCGTGATCAGCCGCGCAAAGGCCTCGCGGCGATCTTCCAGCAGTTGTCGGGCTTTCTCCAGGATGCCCGAGCGCAGCGCCCGCGTCAGCGTCGGCCCGCTGGACAAGGCGGCGCGGATCGCCAACTCCGTGTGCTCCCGTCGCGCCCGTCGGACCGCGCCCACCACCCGTCCGTCGAACGGGCTGCGAATGAGGATCGGTTCGGCATCAACGACACCCTCCCCCGCCACCCAACAGGTGAACTCCGGCGAGGGTTGTGGATTCATGGTTTCGTCCGAATACTCCGAGGACATCGCGCCGCCGGCGGCTCTCCTTCCTGGAATCCCACCCGGCGCCGCTCCCGCCCCGCCTACATGTGGGCGATGATATTATCGCCAAACTCCGAACACTTGATCTCGGTCGCCCCTTCCATGAGCCGGGCGAAATCATAGGTCACGCGTTTCGAGGCGATCGCACCATTGAGGCCCTTGAGGATCAGGTCCGCGGCTTCCGTCCATCCCAGGTAACGCAGCATCATCTCCCCGCTCAGCACCACGCTCCCCGGATTGACTCGATCCAAGTTGGCGTATTTCGGCGCCGTGCCATGGGTGGCCTCGAAAATGGCGTGGCCGGAAACGTAGTTGATATTGCCGCCCGGCGCGATGCCAATTCCTCCCACTTGCGCCGCCAAGGCGTCGGAAAGGTAGTCGCCATTCAGGTTGAGGGTGGCGATGACGTCAAACTCGTCGGGTCGGGTCAGGACCTGCTGCAGCGCGATGTCCGCGATCGCGTCCTTGATCAGGACGGCGCCGGCCTTCAGGGCTGCCTTCTGCTCGTCGTTGGCCGCCGCTTCCCCCTTCTCCTGTTTGGTCCGTTCCCAGCGAGCCCAAGTATAGACTCGGTCGCCGAAGATTCGTTCGGCGGCCGCGTAAGCCCAATCGCGGAATGCGCCCTCGGTGTATTTCATGATGTTGCCCTTGTGCACGATGGTCACGCTCTTGCGCTGGAAGCGCAGGGCATATTCAATGGCCGACTTGACCAGGCGAATCGTGCCCACGTTGGAGACGGCCTTGATCCCGAGGCCGACCTGCACCGGGATATTCGAAGCATCATGATCCGGCGAGGCCAGCTTCATGTATCCGACGATCGCCTCGCGCGTGCCGAAGCGGATTTTGGCAAAATCCTTCGGAAAATTCTGCGCCAGGAAATCCAGAAGTTTCTGCGACTCCGGCGAGCCCCCCGGGTACTCGATCCCCGCATAAATGTCCTCGGTGTTCTCGCGAAAGATCACCATGTCGACCTTCTCCGGCCGCTTCACGGGAGATGGCACCCCGCCGAAATATTGCACCGGACGCAAACAGACATAGAGATCAAGCATCTGCCGCAAAGCCACATTGAGCGAGCGAATGCCCCCGCCAATCGGCGTGGTCAGCGGCCCCTTGATCCCCACCAAGAACTCCCGGAACGCGGCCACGGTGTCGTCGGGCAGCCAGTTGTCGAACTTGGTCTTCGCCGTCTCGCCGGCGAACACCTCAAACCAGGCGATCTTCCGCCGCCCGCCGGAGGACTTCTGCACGGCCGCGTCGAACACGCGCTCGCTCGCCGCCCAAATGTCCGGGCCGGTGCCGTCTCCGCGGATAAAAGGAATGATCGGATGATCCGGCACGGTGAGCTGGCCGTTCGTGATCGTGATTTTCTGACCGGCTGGAGGAGTGATGTCTTGGTAAGGCATTTCGCAGTGAGTATTGGTTTAGGTTTCCCGGAAATTAAAACGCGTGATCCGCTGGTCCGGGGCGGACGGCCCGACCCGATCCCAGAGACGTC
>CAYHFE010000259.1:0-10172 GCA_964355375.1 uncultured Verrucomicrobiota bacterium | reverse complement strand
CAAAACCTGGCGGTGTTCTTCTGCCCTTCTCTAGAATATCGACCCACCCGATTGACGAGCGGTTCATGGACAAGTCATCCGCGAGCTGGTCGCTTAAGGTCGGGTTTGCCGCAACCCGACGGGATTCTGGAACCAGGCCCGGTGCGGGCGCGGTTACGGGGACGCGGATCGAGTCATCAGCCCGCGCGCTTGCTCGGGCGTCAGCCCGACCTTCGGTTTGAACGCTCCGGAGCTCATGTAGCGCAGCAGGCTGGCGCGGAACTGGCGAGCCACCGGGTTGGCGGCAAGATCCCGCTCGAGATCGATGCTGCAAACGAGCAATCGGCCGGCCCCGACCTTGGCTTCGAAGACCAATCCCAACTTGCGGTTGGTCACCCAATCGTCGATCACCTGCACCGTCGGGCGCAACGCCGACGGCAATTCATCCAGGATCATCGGGCTGGCGCGGGTCACCAGATACCACCACTGCCAGTTGGAATGATCCTCCGTGGGGAACGCGGCGAAGAGCGGATGCTGGGGTTTGCACAAGATTCCCAAGGTGTGCGGAGCTTGCCGCTGGGTCCAGGCAGTATTCCAAAAAATGCTGGAGAAGCCCAGGGCGATGGGGCCGCGCCCGCCGCCTTTCACTTGGGCGGGCGGGACCAACAGCAAGACCTTGCCGCCACGGTCAAGAGCGGCGCGAGCCGGATCATCGAGGTCGTGGACCACGGTGATGTCCGCGGGGATGGAAGTGTCGATGGCCGCCGGAAGAACCCAAATATCCCAGTCGTTTTCGAAACTTAGCGGGGACCATCGCGCCGGAGCGACGGCCTGATCTGTTGAGGCGGCGAGCTGGCCGGTGATCGTGATGACCAATTGGTAGCGCGCCGGCGCGGGGAGATTCTGGAGCTCCACGCTGAGGTGACCGAGCGCGATGCCGTTGTCCACCGGCAAGGTTTTGGCTGGGAGCGATCCGGCCGCGACCGATTTCCCGGCTGCGCTGACCAGACGCCAGCGGGTTACCGCGTGGCCCAGCGGCGCGGCGCCGAAATGGGCGACTTCGAGGTCAGCCTCCAGCTTCTCAGCGGTGGTGAAGATCCGTTTGTCCAGGCGAGCGAGCGGGACGGTGCTGTTGCAGAAACGGCGGTACTGTGCGGCAGTGACGTAGCCTTTCTCTTCCCAGAACGGATCGAGCACTCCGACGAGTGCGGTGCCTTGGCCGGGGAAATCATGCAGGTCGAGCAACTGGAATCCGCCCATGCCGGGCGTGCGCAGGGCCGACTCAATGTCTTCCTTGTAACAGAGCGTCTGCAGCTTGCCGGAAGCGAGGAGAAAGGGGCGGGCCTGATCGGCGAGGTGATGCGCGTTGAGCGATTCGCGAAAGATCTCGAAGTTCCGCGGCTTGAGGTAGCCGGTGTATTTCCGGATCTCGTCGAAATTGGGATAAGCGCACCATTGGCCGATCTCGTGGCTAATGACCGGCCCGGGCCGCGCCTGAATGATGCCGCGATAGTCCGTGCGGGTCTCCGGTGGTCGGGCGTTGATGCGGGACTTTAAACCCTCACCCCAAGCCTGGATGCGCGGAGCGGGCGTGACGTCGAACTGATTTTCGGGAATCTGCGGCCAGCCGGCGCCGCTGCTATAGAGCCGGCGCGGGTCTTGGGATTTTTGATGTTCCACCCACTTCTTGAGATAGGCGACATGGTTGCGGCCGCCCGGTTCATTGCCGGCCAGGAGCAGGAGAAACGACGGATGATTGCCGTAGGCCCGCAGAATGTGATCGGCCTCCTCATAAATCCATCGATCCACCGGTTTGCCATCACCGAGGGTGGAGGTTTGATTCGGCCAGGAACTGCACTCGACGTGGAGATACATGCCCAATTCATCCGCGGCCACGAACGCCGCCTCGGGCGGACAATGCGAGTGAAAACGGAGATTGTTCAGTCCAAAAGCCTTGGCGGCCTTGATCACATTGCGCCAGGATTCCAAGTCGGTGGGCGTGTGCCCGGTCTTGGGAAAAATGGCGCATTCGAGAGTGCCGCGAAGGAAGGTCTTGCGGCCGTTGACGAGGAATTGCGTGCCCCGGGTCGAGAGGTCGCGGAATCCGAAGGCGACGGTCCGGCGAGCTTGGGTCTCCTCCAACCGCGCCTCCAGGTGATAAAGCGGTTGTTGGAATTCGTCCCAGAGTTTGGGCTGGGAGACGGGGATCTCCACTTCAAAGGATCCGCCGTCATTTTGCCAGGTGACGTCCTGCTTGATCCAGTCCGGCGGCGGTTGGAAACCTGGTTCGATGGCCTCGGTCACGCGCATGCTCAAGGTGCCCGCGCCGGTCCGGCCCGAGGCATTGCCCAGCCTGCCCTTGACCCGCACCAAGCCGCGCGCCGCGTCGGGATAGGCCTGCAGATCCTCGAGCCACACCAGCGGCGTGGCCCGCAATTCGATGCGCCCGACGATGCCGTTCCAATTGCCCTGGGTGTGGTCGCTGACGCTGTGGGAATTCTCTCCGATATCGATCACCATCCGGTTGTCCACCCGGATCGTGAGACGCTTCTTGCCGGGAACGAGCGGGCCCAGATCATATTCGTGCGGCGTGGCCAGGGCGCGATTCGTTCCGATGAGCCGGCCGTCGAGCCACACTCGAGTTTCCCAATGGGCTCGTTCGAGGAAGAGCACGACGCGCTGGTTCGGCCAACGCTTCGGGATTTCGATGTCCCGTTGGAACCACGCGGCGCCCGTGTAGTGAGTTTCCGGTTGCAGCCAGAAGGGCACCTTGACGTTTCCAGGCCGGCGGTAGGGCGCATACTCCGGCGCGGTGAACCATGATCGATCCACGATGCCACCGGTCCATTTGGTGTCCACGGTGACGGGATCGCCGATGCCTTGACCGGGCAACGAGCCGGGCAGACGAATCGAGTCGGGCAAGGAACGCTCGAACCAGCGCTCCGCCAGGCCCGCGTCCTGGCGGTCCAGGCCAAAACGCCATCGACCGGCCAAGGCTATGTTGTCGTCGGCCGCGGATGTTTGGAACGGCGTGGCCAGGATCCAACCGAGAATGAAGAACCAGGGCCGGAGCCGCGGTCGAAGCCGGTTTTCGTCACCTGGAGCTGGGGAGGGAATGGGCATAACAGATGTCTTAGCCGTATGCAGTTGGATTAGGGTGGAACGGGCAAGTTGCCCGTTCCTGTGGGCGACCAGCCCACAGGCTTTGCCCGGCCGAGTCTTATCGATTAGTGAAATCATTGGTCGTGTCCGACTCGGTGGCAGGTTGCCGCCGAGGACGGGCTGGTCGCCCGTTCCACCCGACTCAACGGCATTCTTGCGGTTCGACCGCGCCTAGGGCCTGAGCAAACAGGGCGGAGTCACTTTCAGCCTTGATATAGATCAAGTTTCGCTGAAGTGATCCGTGGTAAAAGAAGCCATGTTGAAGGCGGGCATTGTTGGTCTCCCCAATGTGGGAAAATCGACCCTATTCAACGCGCTCGTCCGGGCGCGCAAGGCGGCGGCTGAGAATTATCCCTTTTGCACGGTCGAGCCGAATCTCGGCGTGGTCGGCGTGCCTGATCCGCGACTCGAGTCCTTGGCCAGGTTCGCCAAGGTCAGCACGATGATCCAGACCACCGTCGAGTTTGTCGATATCGCCGGTCTGGTTCAGGGCGCCTCTCGCGGCGAAGGCTTGGGCAACAAATTCCTCAGCCACATTCGCGAGGTCGATGCCGTCGTCCAGGTGGTGCGCTGTTTCGAGGATCCAGACATTCATCACGTCACCGGCCGGGTCGATCCCCGGCGCGATATCGAAATCGTGACCCTGGAATTGATCTTGGCGGATGTCGAAGCGGTGCAGAAAAAGCGCGAGCGCATCGGCAAAGAGGTCAAGCAAGGTGACAAACACGCGCTCCTGGAGAGCCTGTTGCTGGATAAGATCGAACCGCACCTCAAAGCCAGCCAGCCGGCCCTCACCCTGGCGTTGTCCAAAGAGGAACGGGAGATGGCCCGGCACTTCTTCCTCTTGACCGACCGTCCGACGACCCTGGTGGCGAACATTAAGGAAGCCGACCTGGCGCAGGACGCGAATCTCTTGGTCGAACAGGTCCGCGAGTACGGGAAGACGCACTTGGGCTGTGAGACGGTGATGATCGCGGCGCAATTGGAGAGTGACTTGATCGATTTGCCGCTGGATGAGGCGGCGCAGTACCGCCAGGAATTGGGCGTGTCCGAGTCGGGCCTCTCCGCGCTGATTCGCAGCACCTATCATCTTTTGGATCTCCGGACATTTTTTACCTTCAACGAAAAAGAGGTCCGCGCCTGGACGATTCCGGCCGGTGGCACGGCGTTAAAGGCGGCCGGCCTGATCCATAGCGATATCGAGCGCGGGTTCATCAAGGCGGAAACGATTTCGTGGCAGAATTTGGTCAAGGCCGGATCGATTCCCCGGGCTCGCGACGATGGCCATTACCGAATCGAGGGGAAAGATTACGTCGTTCAAGATGGCGACGTTCTCCTGTTCAAATTCCACGTCTGAGGCGAGTTCTTATGCGCGTGACCCAGATCGGAGTGTTCAGCTTGGTGCTGGCGGCGGGCTTCGCCGTGTCCGCCGGCGACTTCGAATCCATCGTGCTCACGCCGCCGCGAGTGGAGGGCGGACGTCCCCTGATGCAGGCCTTGAAGGAGCGGAAGACGATTCGCGAGTTTAGCCCGGAAAAACTGCCGGTGCCGGTCTTGTCCGATCTGCTCTGGGCCGGCTTTGGCGTCAACCGCGCGGCCTCGGGGAATCGCACCGCGCCTTCGGCGATGAACTCGCAGGAGATCGATATTTATGTGGCGATGTCGGATGGACTCTTCGTCTATGACGCGAAAGCTCATCAGTTGAAACCGGTGCTTCGGGCCGATGTGCGCCGGCAAATCGGCAGCCAAGCCTTTCTTCGCGACGCGCCGATCTCGCTCATTTTTGTCGCCGATTTTTCGCGGGCGGAAAAGATGAAGGTCTCGGACCGGGATTTCTATTCGGCCATTGATACGGGCTGCATCAGCCAGAACATCTACCTGTTCTGCGCGTCGGAAGGCCTGGCCACCGTGGTTCATGAATTGTCCAATCGCCCGGCCCTGGCTCAAGCCATGGCGCTGCGGTCGGAGCAAAAGATCATTCTGTCACAGGCCGTGGGCTTCCCCAAACCGGCGGAAGGCCGTTAGCGCACTTTGGCGGCGAGCCGAACGAGTTGGATAGCGTGGGCGTGAAGGCCATTTGTGACGCCTGGGAATGGGTTGTGGGGCCGCTTCATTTCGTGAATCATCGGGGAATGTCGAAGTTTTCTCAGGTGCTGGCGTGGGGCTTGAGCGGTGCGTTGGCTGGTTGGGCGGCGGACGCCGGCGAGACGGCGAAACAAAAGCCATCCGTTGGAAGCTCTAGCGAGGTTTCCGCATTTCGCGATAGCGCCCATCATTGGCGTCAAATCCGTGACACCAACCGTGTGATCCAGGTGTTGCCCAATCAGCCTTCCTATCGACCGGATCAAGTCCGCGAAATCGTAGCCAACCTTCTTCTGTTTCAGCGCGAGAACGGCGGCTGGCCCAAGGATTATGACATGCTCGCCGTTCTCACCGGAGAGCAGGAGGCCGCGGTCGCCGCCACCCGAAATCGGTCCGACACCTCGTTCGACAACCACAATATCCATGCCCAGGTCGAGTACCTGGCGCGAGCCCACGCCGCCTTCGGTGAACCGTCTTGGCGGGACGCCTGTGTGCGGGGATTGGACTTCATGCTCGCGGCTCAGTACGAGCAGGGCGGCTTTCCGCAGCGCTCTCCGAATCCCAAGAGTTATCACGCCCACATCACCTTCAATGACGGGGTCATGATCGGAATCCTGGAGGTGCTCCAGGATGCCGCGGAGCCGCAACCTCATTGGGCGTGGCTGGATGCGGTCCGGCGCGAGAAGGTCCGCCTCGCGGTGGCTCGCGGGGTCGATTGCATTCTGCGCTGCCAGATTCGCGTGGGGAGCGCCTTAACCGGCTGGTGCCAGCAACACGACGAGAAGACGTTTGCCGCCAGGCCAGCCCGTACCTTCGAACTGGCGTCGATTTGCCCGCAGGATACGACCGAGATCGTTCGGTTCTTGATGCGCCAGGATCGCCCCAATCCGGCCGTCGCGCGCGCGGTCGATTCCGCGGTCGAGTGGCTGCGACAGACGAGATTGTCGGAGGTGCGCGTGGAGAAGGTCCAGGCGCCCCGCGCGGAATTTGAGCGGCACGACGCCGATTTCGATGTCGTGGTGAAGTCGGATAAGCACGCTCCGGGGCTTTGGGCTCGTCATTATGAGATGGGCACGAACCGGCCGGTGTTTGCCGGTCGGGATGGAATCAAGAAGTACGCCTTGGCTGAGATCGAACGGGAAAGGCGCACAGGCACGGCCTGGTATGGGACTTGGCCGCAAACTCTGTTGACAGGAGAATATCCCCGCTGGCGCGAGAAAGTGAAGGCCGCTCCCCAACCATGACCAAGCGGATGACGGCCTCGGTTTTCCAGGCGGGTCGCCAAGCCCGTAAGGATGCGGTTGAAATGGGTGGCACGGCCAACTTGGCCGGGCTTGGCGGAAACTCCCGCCGAGCCCTCGAGTCAGGACATTTCAATCTGAACTCGCGGCGGCGGATGGGGTAGATCGTGGGTCAGTGGAAACGATCCGCCTCCAGGGCCGCACGCTCACGGGCGATGATCCGGCGGGGCGCAATGGAACCGGTCGGCTCAAGGACATGGCCTCGCGGACGTTGCTCACCGAGTTGCATGTCCGAGGTCTGATCGATCTGCCGTGCCACCCATTTCAACTGCATGCTTACTGCTCAGAGCAGGAGACGGCGTCAGGAGGCGCACTTTTCTCCGATTGAAGTCGGCGGGATTCGTGGGAAACAGGAGCTTCGTCACGACCTCCGATCGAGACGAATTCTAAAATACGTTCCTGATCGCGAGCAGGCCGTCGGAATTGCGGAGCATACGCTCGCGTGTTCCGACCGGCACCCCGCCGGTCGGAAATGGGCTCAATTCGAGCCCTCAACGATGTTTCGTTCGAACACGCCAATGTGGTCGGCGAGGGCGCCGACCACGGCACGCGAGGGCGCGTGCGATCTCCGTCCGATTGAATCGTTACGGCTCGGTGAGGTTCGCTTCCAGGCGGACGGCTTTGTCGCGCGGCGATTTCAGGCCGGGATGAGACGGATCGAGGGAATCGGCTTTCCGGAGGGCGGCGCCCGCTTCTGCGGGCTCACTGAGGCGGAGAGCGAGGTCCGCTGCGAACCCTCGCAGCCATTTTTCGATGAAATCCGCTGCCTTCACCCGGAAGCGAGTGAGTCTCCTCACGTCGTCTCCTGCTTTCAAAGCAGGCTAATTCCAATTCGCCATCAAGATGAGACTAACCGGTCCCTCACCCCGTCCCTCTCCCATCCGATGGGAGAGGGTGTCCGAAGGACGGGTGAGGGTTCGTTCCGCTCAACTTGAAAGCAAGGTCGAATAACAGTGGTCCAGAACTGCTCAACGCTGAGCCGGGCTGGGCGGCCGCGCAGACCGGCCCTTTCGACCGACGTGTCACGGCTTATATAGCAGGTAAGGGGCGCGGCGCTTGGAAAAGGACTCCAAACCCGCCGCCCAGCTCTGGCGAATCTCAGCGACGCTCTTTCCGGCCTTGATCGAATCGATCGTGGCCCGGTGACCGAGCAGGCGGTCGAACTTCTCAACGTCAAATTCTTTTGGATAGAGCCGATGCAGGGTTTGGGCGAGGGCCATCCCGATATCGACCACCGCGCAACGCTGACGGTCGGTGAGGATGATATTGACCCCGGCGCATGCTTGATTTTTGAAGACGCTGGCGGTGGGTGTAAACCGGATCGGCACAAAACGCACTCCCTCGAGGCCCAAGCGATTGAGCTCGGCCGCAAGCTGGAGGTCATCGATGTAGGGCGCGCCGACGACTTCAAAGGGCGTGCCCGTGCCGCGTCCGACGGAGACGGCGGTAGTTTCGAGCAGACCGACGCCGGGATAGAGGGCGGCCTCGGTGAGGCTGCGCATGTTCGGCGACGGATTGATCCAGGGCAATTCCGTCTGATCAAACCACAGATCACGGGACCAGCCTTCAACCGGGACGACGGTCAGATCGGCCTTCCAGCCGCGCTCGGCATTGAACAGCCGGGACAGCTCACCGATGGTCAGGCCGTGCCGGACGGGGAGGGTGTGGAAGGCGGTGAAGTTCGTCGCTCCGGTCAAGACGGGGCCATCCAGGGTGGTTCCGTTGATCGGATTGACCCGGTCGAGCACGAAGAACTTCAACTTGGCCCGGGCAGCGGCTTCCAGACAAAGGCCCATGGTGGAGATGTAAGTGTAGAAACGGCAGCCAATGTCTTGAATGTCGAAGACGAGCGCGTCCAATCCGCGGAGTTGCTCCGGCGACGGACTGCGTCGCTGCCCGTAAAGACTGTAAACCGGCAATCCCGTTTTCTCATCGACACCGTCCGCAACCTTCTCATCGAGCTGTCCGCGAATGCCGTGTTCGGGGCTGAAGAGAGCCACGAGCGTGACGCCAGGCGCGCGGTGGAGCAGGTCGATGGTCGGATTTCGGCGGCGATCATTCCCGGAATGATTGGTGATCAACGCGATCTTCAGGCCTTGCAGTGGGGCAAAATTCTGGCGCGCGAGGACGTCGATGCCATTCCGCACGGTTACCGTCGGAAGCCGGGCTTGGTTGGTGGCCGCCGACTCTCCGGGACGGCTGCGTCCCGCCGCGGTCGAAGTCTCGGTGCCGGCTTCCGGGCGCGTCGCCAACGACCCGGGAACATGCGTGAAGTTGAAACCGATGACAGCCTCGGCCGCCAGGGTGCCCAGCTTCGACCGCAAGGCGAGGACGCTTCCTTCCTCGGTCGGATGATTGCGATTGGAGAGGAAGATCAGAAAGGTTTTCGAGAAAGGGTCGATCCAGATCGAGGTGCCGGTCCATCCGGTGTGACCGTAGGAGCCGAGCGGAAAGAGCTTGCCGCGCGGCCCGCTGTAGGCCGAATCAACATCCCATCCCAGACCGCGGCGCGCGGACACCGCGGCGGGCGATTGCACGCTCGTCATCAGTCGGACCGTGCCTGGTTGAAAAACCCGGACGCCGTCGAGCGCACCGTCATTGAGCATCATCCGGACAAATCGCGCCAGGTCGGCGGCGGAAGTGAACAGCCCTGCGTGACCCGCCACGCCGCCCATCCGGCGCGCGGTCGGATCATGAACCTGGCCGCGCAGAACGCCGTCGCGCGTTCGTTCGGTGGGTGCGATGCGCGGCCATTTTTCGCGTGGCGGCAGAAAACCCGAGTCGGTCATCTTCAAAGGTCGATATATTTCCTTGGCGACGAATTCATTCAGCGGCAGGCCGCTGATCCGCCGCACGACCTCGCCGAGGATGATGAAGTTGATGTCGCTGTAGCGAAATACGGTCCCCGGTGGAGACACCGGTTTCTCGGCACAAGCCAGTTCGATCCCCTTGGAATAGGCATTCAAGGCCGGGGCGGCGCCGAGGCCTGGGCGCAGTCCGGAGGTATGGGTCAGGGCGTGGCGCAGGGTGATGGCATCTTTGCCG
Source organism: uncultured Verrucomicrobiota bacterium (assembly GCA_964355375.1). Lineage (GTDB taxonomy): Bacteria > Verrucomicrobiota > Verrucomicrobiia > Limisphaerales > SIBE01 > CAYHFE01. The sequence goes on along the minus strand of CAYHFE010000259.1, from coordinate 603 downwards.
TGGACGGCGAATTCAGGGATGTAAGTGTGGATCGGTGCGTCCAATTGGACTTGGCCGCGCTCGAACAAAAGCATGATCGCGGGGGCGGTGGCGAATACCTTCGTGAGCGACGCCGCGTCAAAAATGGTGTCGTCCGACATTTGCTCCGCCGTGGGAACGACGGCGCGCTGCCCGTAGGCTTTGCGATAAATGGTTGCGCCACGTTCCAACCAGAGAACGCCTCCGGGCAGTTTTCGCTCGTGAATCGCCGCCAGTACCGCCGCATCCATCTCCGAAAGCGTGTCCGGGAAGAACGCCGCGCTCGGAGCCATGGGGGCAAACGGTCGCGAGGGGAGTGATGGGGATGTCTTGCAGCCGGCGAAGAATAGAATGAGAACGATCGCGATGCCGATGGTTTGGCTGGGAACTTTCAGACCGGCTTTTAGCCCAATGCCGTAACGATTCGATTGGAATGGGGAGCGCACGCGCCCTCGCGTGTTGTCTTCGGCGCCCTCGCCGACCACTTCGTCGCGTTCGAACGAGTCACCGCTCAGTGACCCAATTGGGCCTCCGTTCCGACCGGCGAGGCGCCGGTCGGGACACGCGAGGGCGCGTGTGCTCCCC
>CAYHFE010000258.1:0-10175 GCA_964355375.1 uncultured Verrucomicrobiota bacterium | reverse complement strand
GGAACTCGTGAAACTCTTTGGCCATTGTGGAGGCGCTCGCTTCGATCATGAAGGAGGCATGCGGGCTTTCCGCCCGCCAGCAACCACAGAAGCCATCTCCGATGAGCCGAGCCATAGGGCAAGCCCGGGCGGAGCCGAACACCGACCGGATCGCAGCGCAAGAACCGACCAAGCATCTACTCCACTGGCCGTGCGAAACCGAGAATGCACGAAACCATTGACCGACCCCTTCACGCATGCACCTGCCAGCCACTCCGGAGACAAGCTTCGCCCAGCGTTTGGAGAAACCGCTCCCGGTCGGCATCATCCTGAAAGATCGGTTCGCGCCGGTCCCCTCGGTTCATCAGGTGATAGATGGCGCCGGGATATTCGACTCTCAGTTTGCGGGCCATGAGCGGCAGCGTAAGGGCGCTCGGGAAACTAGCCAATAATAAGAACTGACCCGTTTAAGAACTGACCCGTTTATAAGAACTGACCCGTTTATACAGCGGTGGACTGAAGTTCTATCGAGCCAAATAATCATGGCTGAGCCGGGAGCCCGCGTTTGCGCGCGCTCCCATAGCCGACGCGTCGGATTATTTACGTTTCACCGAACGGCCATCCACGCCTGCTCTGGGCGTGGATGGCCGGTTCTTTTTCTGAGAAAGGTCAATTCTGTCAGATTCTTACTTGGACACCTCGAGAGCAGCTTTGGCCGCGGGCTGCGCCGCACCGTCTGGCGGCGAAGGCGGATCGAGTCGGCGATAGTTTGCCTGCAGTTGGTCCAGGCGTTTCAGGTGGTGCTCGAGGCGGCGGGAGAAATCAGCGAAGTCCCGGTCTTTCGCGGGCGACCACACCACCTCGGCCAGTGCGGCCGCGCGCGGGAAGGTAAAGTATTCCACCTCCCGCGGCGTCCGAATGAACTCGGTCCAGATATTGCCCTGCGCGCCCAGAATGTGCTGGCGCCTTGACTCGGGCAGCGCCTTGGGCATTGGATCGAACTCATACACTTTCGCCAAAGGGATCAAGCCGCCGATGCACTCCGGCTCGTTGGGGCCACGCGCCTGCGCGTAGTCGAAGTAGCAATGCGTCGTCGGCGACATCACGACATCGTGTCCGGCCTCGGCCGCCGCGAGGCCGCCCGCGAGGCCGCGCCACGACATCACCGCCGCGTCGGGCGTGAGGCCGCCTTCGAGTATTTCGTCCCAGCCGATGAGCCGACGGCCTTGGCGGGCGAGGAATTCTTCGAGACGATGGTTCAGCCAGGTCTGGAGTTGCGCCTCGTTCTTCAGGCCCTCGGCCTTGAGGCGGGCTTGGCATTTCGGGCATTGCTTCCAGCGGTCGCGCGGGGCTTCGTCGCCGCCGATGTGGATGAAGCGGCTGGGGAAAAGCTCGCAGACCTCGGCCAGCACGTCCTTGGCAAAGGCCACGGCGGCGTCATTGCCGGGGCAAAGAATGTCCGGCTCGATGCCCCAGCGCGTCCGCACTTCCAGCGGTTGGCCGCGGCAGGAAAGCTCGGGATACGACGCCACGGCGGAGAGGAAGTGGCCGGGAATTTCGATCTCCGGCACGAGCGTCACGTGCCGCGCCTGCGCGTAGGCGACAAGCTCGCGCACTTGCTCCTGCGTGTAGAAGAACGGGCCGTAGGGCGTGCCATCGCCCCGGTTGCGGTCTCCTTTTTTTGGCGACTCCTTCCGGATCGAGCCGATCTCCGTCAGGCGCGGATGCTTCTTGATTTCGAGGCGCCAGCCCTGGTCGTCGGTGAGGTGGAGTTGCAGCGAGTTCATTTTGTGCAACGCCATCACATCCACGAGCTTCTTGACGAACTCCGGCGGGAAAAAGTGCCGCGCCGGATCAAGCAACAGGCCGCGCCAGGGGAAGCGGGGCGAGTCTGTAATCTCGACACAAGGCACCGTCCATCCGCTCGCCGGAGGCGCGGGACGATTCGTGCCGAAGACCTCCGGCGGCAGGAGTTGCCGGAACGTCACACCGCCGTAGAAGACGCCGGCTGCCGCGGCGGCGCGGAGGAGGACGCGGTTCGAGGTGACGGAAAGGCGGTAGCCTTCGGCGCCGATCTCGGTGGGCGCGGCGCTCAGGACCATTTCGAGGTCGCCGTCGCGGGCCGGCCCGCTCACCACCGGCATCCGCCAGCCGAGCGGGCCGGACAAGGCCTCGGCCAGGTGGTTCGCTTCCTGAGCCGCCGCGCCGTCGGCGACCAGGCGGGTCGTCCGTCGGAGCACCCAGTTTCCCGCGCGCCATTCGACGTGAGCGGGCCGGGGCACCAGCCCGGACTCCGCGCTGTTGGTCTCGGCGGCGCAGACGAGGCTGCGCGCGATCGCTGCGATGAGGACGAGCCAGGCCAAATTTGTCGGCAGGTTTGTTTTCATAAGGTTAGTAATGGCCGAGCTCCAGCCCGGCGCTGATGAAGGCGTGGTAGTTCGCTTCGGTCTTGGCGGACAGGGGGAGGTTGATGGGCGCGGCGGTGGGCATCAACACGAAGCCCCCGCCCTCCTTGGCCTGGTCCATGATCTGGCCGACCTCGGCGCGGATCTGCTCGGGGGTGCCGTGTTCGAGCAGCTTCAATTCGATGGTGCCCCAGACGGAGACGCCGCGCGCCTGGCAGCGGCGCTTGACTTCGTGCAACTCGAGGTCGCCGTCCGGCGGCGGTTCGCACGGGTCCAGGCCGTCGCAGCCGGTTTCCAGGATCAAGTCCAAGACGCGACCGATTTTGCCGTGACAGTGCAGACGCACCTTCCCGCCGCGGGAGTGGATCAACCGGGTCATCGCCGTGACGTGTGGCACCACGAAGCGCCGAAACATCGCCGGGGGCAGGTAAGGCGGCGTGAAGTATTCCGGGCCGACGATGCGGTAGCAGTCAAGCACGCAGCAGTCGAGCTGCCGTCGCAAGTTCTCCAGCACGCGCTCGGCCAGAATGGCGACGGTGCGCGCGAAATGGTCTGTCTCCACAAACGCCCACATCAGGTAATCCTGGAAGGACATGAGATCGGCGGCGAGATAAGCGGGATCGCCGATCGAAGCCATGATCAGGCCGTGTTCGCCCAGCTCGCCCCGCACGCGCGCGAGGTCGGAGGCGTCGTAGCGCGCCGGCTCGTAAGGCACGCTCAACGCCTTGTCCACGTCCGCCAGGCTCTTGCACCAGTGTTCGACCTGCCAGGTGGTATAGACGTCCGGCGTCGCTTGGGTGACCGAGCGCAAGTCGCCTCGAGGCGTGTGGCACACGCGCGTGGTGCGTTGGAACTGCTCCGCGGCTTCGGTGCGCGTCTCGATCTCGACCGGGAAATCGGAGCAAAGAAACCGTTCCTCGCAGGTGTAGCGGTCGGTGGCGGGGCGCGGGTTCCAGTGGGTGATGCAATCGGTGCGCGCGCGCACGTCATCCATCAGGCCGCGGTAGCTGGGCTGCTGGTTGTACCAATCGAGGCTGTTGCGGCCGGCCAGCTCGTAGGTGTTGATGGGAACGCGATCGGGGACCCCGCCGGCCAGGGCGATGAGCAACCGGCGGCGGCTGGTCCACGGTGGGGGGGCTGAGGCGGCGGACAGGCTCATGGGGCGTCAGGCTGCCGCCGCCAAAGCCGCTTGATCGTCCAGAGAAGAACCAGGCTGCTGGCCACGAAAACGGCCAGGAGCAGGCCCGCCTGGGCCGTCCGCCCGTAAAGGAAGTTGCCCACCGTGAACAGCGACGACCAGATCGCCGCGCAGCCGGCCGTCCAGCCCAGCAAGGCCAGCGGGATGTTCTCGTGCGTCGCCGCCGCTTCCTCTTCCGAGAGGCCGGCCTCCTGGCGGACGCGCCGCCAGCCGGGGCCAAAGGGGCGGACCTTCTGGTAGAAATCAATCAGGGTCCGGCGCTCGGTTTGCGGGCCGAGAAATGCCGTCAGCAGCCAGCAGAGGGTGGTGACGCCGATGGTGATCAGCAGATTAATGTGGGTGGAGAGATGAGCGGCGTAGAACTCCGGATTCGTCTTCTTCAGGAGCAGCAACGCGAGGGAGATGCCGAACGAACTGATCATGGCCACGACTTCGCACCAGGCCGTGATCCGCCACCAGAACCAGCGCAACAGATAAAGCAGGCCCGTGCCCGCGCCGACTTGGAGGATGATGTCGAAGTTATCCTTCGCCGTGTCCATGAGATAAACCATCCCGGCCGAACACAGGAACAACCCGAGAGTCGTGACCCGCCCTATCAGCACGTAGTGTTTTTCATCGGCGTCCTTGCGGAGGAAGCGTCGGTAAAAGTCATGGACCAGATACGACGAGCCCCAGTTCAGATGGGTCAGGATGGTCGAAGAACTGGCGGCAATCAGTCCGCCGACCATCAGGCCAATGAAGCCGACCGGGAGGAACTTGAGCATGGCCGGGTAGGCGATGTCATGCCCGAGCAAGTTCGGGTCGAGATTCGGAAACGCCTTCTGGATGTCGGACAATTGCGGATAGACGATCAGCGAGCATAGCCCCACCAGAATCCACGGCCAGGGCCGCAGCACGTAATGAGCGACGTTGAAGAACAGCACCGCGCCGAGCGCGTCCTTTTCCGACTTCGACGCCAGCATCCGTTGCGCGATGTAGCTGCCGCCGCCCGGCTCGGCGCCCGGATACCAGGTGGCCCACCACTGCACCGCCACGGGCATGACGAACACCGCCACCGCCATCTCCCAGTTGCTCGTGAAGTCGGGCAGGAAGTTCAAGTAATGCAGCATCGTCTGGCCGTCCGGACTCGGCATCGGCGCGGAGAGCTTCTGCACCAGGACGTCGAGGCCGCCGACCTGTTTGACCGCGAAATAGGCCGCGGCAATCACCGCCGTCATCTTGATGAAAAACTGGATCATGTCGATGACCAGCACGCCCCACAGGCCGGAGTGCGCGGCGAAGGCCACGTTCAGCAGTCCGACCATCAAGAGTGTCTCCCAGCGCGGCATCCCGAAAAGCACATTGGCGATTTTGCACGCGGCCAAGTTCACGGAGGCCATGATCACGCAGTTAAAAAACAGTCCGAGATAAACCGAACGAAAACCGCGCACGACGCTCGCCGCCTTGCCCGAGTAACGGATTTCGTAGAACTCCAGGTCGGTCATCACCTCCGACCGCCGCCAGAGCCGCGCGTAGAAGAAGACCGTCGCCACGCCCGTCAGCACGAACGCCCACCAGACCCAATTTCCGGCCACGCCCTTCTGCCGCACGATGTCCGTCACCAGATTCGGCGTGTCACTGCTGAACGTGGTAGCGACCATGGAAAGTCCGGCCAGCCACCAAGGCACCGAACGCCCGGAGGCGAAGAATTCAGACGTGTTCTTGCCGGCGCGCTTCCCAAAAAAGAGCGCCGGGACAAAGCAGATGAGCAACGAAGCAACCACGATCAGCCAGTCGATGAGTTGGAGTTTCATAGCGAGAAATCAGGGCTTGGCCTCGAGAATCAATACTTCAAACGGTTGCAACAGCAGGCGAAGCGGCTGGCCCGCCTCGGCCGACAGCGCCGGCTTTGTCAAGTCCTCGGCCCACGGGCTGCGCAACGAGAATTTTCTCGTCGCGCCCTCGGGCAGTTCCAACGCCGCGCCCACCTCGAGCGCGAACTCGCGCGCCTGGTCGTCCGGGTTGCGCAACATCACGATGGCGTGGCGCGGCGACCACGAGGCGTAACCATAGGCTTCGAGCTTCGCCGGATCGCCGCCGATCCAATGCGTGTCCACGAGCACGGCGGCGTTGGCGCGCGACCATTTCGCCGCTTCGGCCAGCACCTTCCAATCCTCGCCCGTCAGTTTGTCCGGCTGGATGTAGAGTTCCTGCAAACTGGTGCCGCTGCCGAAGAACGCCCGCACATCATCCTTGAAGCCGGCCGAGTTGAAGTCGCGATTGGCCGCGTGGCCGCGGCGCGAATAGGCCACGCCCTGGGTCATGAGCGCATTCAACGGATAGAGCGGGCCTTTGGCGACGATGTTCTTGCGCACTTCCTGATCGCGGTAGGTGAGCCATTGCTGCTGCTGGTTGCCCTTGCCCGCGAAACCCATGTCGTCGCCCTGCCGCCACAGCGAGTCCGCGTAGCGCAACCAGAACGGCGACGGCCAGGAGCCGGTGGTCAGATTGATGTAGAGGCCGGGATCTTCCTGCCGCAATTCCAGCATCAGGCGGCGCATGGCTTCGGTGTCGAGGACGTAGTCGGCCCCGCCGTTCGCATACATGCCGGTCGCGATGCCATCGAACTTGAAATGGTTCACGCCGTACTGGCGGATCATCTCCACGCACGATCGCTTGAACGCGGCATAGTATTTCGGCCCGGCCAGCGAGAAGCCCGTGGCGTTGGTCTCGTAACCTTGCGCGCCGCCGAACTTGAGGCGCTGCTTCCTCGAATCGCCGTAGCCGCCGAAGGGCGAGAGCCACACGCCGAGGCGCGTGTGGTAGGGCGCGCAGAGCTGCGCGAGCGGCGTGAAACCATGCGGAAACCCGCGATGAAACTGCCACAACGTCTTCGGGTCATCCCAGCCGTCGTCGAACACCATCGAGTCCACGACCACGCCGTGGGGTTTGATGAAGCGCTCGCCAAAGGTGCGGATGGCCTCGAGGCAGTTGGTTTCATTTAGCGCGAACGGTTCCCAGGCGATGTCATACCACGAGTTGTAATGCAGAAACGGGCGGTAGGGATGGGCCCGCTCGCGTTCGAGGTAGCAGAGGAACGCGCGACGCATCTGGCCGGGCGGGGCCACGCCCATCACGAAAGAGGGCGTCAACGTGTCGCCGCGCGTCAGCGTCGCATGGCGCGGGAGCCGGCAGACCACGGAGCTGTCGCCCACGCCAGCCGGGGCGACCACCGCGTTGAGCGCCATCGGGTCTTCCGCTCCAAGGAAGAAATCGCCCGCCGTGACCGGGGAACCGTCCACGCTGCCCACCCTTTTCGCCCGCGGCAGCGACTGGTTCAGCCAAACGATCTCGCGAATGGCTAGATCCGCCTGGGCTGCCGTGAGCGCAATCTCCTGGCGGACGTAATGGCCGCCGTCGCGCATCAGCACACGCCAGACCACGCGGAGTTGGCCGTCTGTTGAACGCAGGGGCACTTCGAGTTTGCGACCGGGAATTCGATCCGCCAGCCGCGACGCGCCGGCATCGCCCGGGACCGCGACCGCAATGACCTTTCCGTCCAGCGTCATCGCCGACGCCGCGTAGCCAACTCCGTCCGTCAGGACGATCTGGAAGGCCTCACCTGAGAGCGCGAGAGCCTGCGACCCGACCGTTTGCCGCACCTCGACCGGCTTCAGGCTTCCGTTGGCGAGACGCCACGTCGCCGACAACGCGCGGTTGCCAAGAGTGAGCCGGTTGCTCGTCACCTGCGTCCTGACTTTCCCGGGTTCCGCGCCCGGAAACTCCAGCGCAAACGAAGGGATCGTGTTGGCGACGAGGAGGACGAGCGCCGCCAACCTCGGACTCCAGCCGTTCAGGCGTCGCCGCAAGTTGCGCCGCGATTCTGTGTCTTCTGTTCTTGCCGTCGATCTCGAGTGTTTCATAGCGTTCTGTAAAGTCGGGTCCATTTCTCCGGGAACCTCCGCAAACTGCTTCTCGGAGTTGGGCGGTGGCAATTTGGCATCGGGGTGGATGTTTTGATAACGGCTTCAATACGGCTTCTGGTTGATTTCAGCTTTCGATTGATAGCACACCGCATCGCCGTGTTCAGGCATTTTTTGAGCGGGCGCAGCCAGCACGGACTCGACCACGGCCAGCCGAATGCCGCGCCGCTCCATTTCCTGCTGCAGATGGTTGGAAAGTTCGGGTTTCATTGCGGTTTCATTTGACGGCGGCTTGGACGAGGGCTTTTTCTTCCGGGGTCAGGCCGTGGAGCGCATATACCAACTCGTCCCGCCACCGTTCCCACTGCGTCCTGTCGGACTCGGCATCGCGCTGTTTCTCCGCCGTGAGCGGTTCGTCCTCGCGTCAAAGTCCTCACGCGTCAAGACTCTCGACTGCCTTTGACAGTCGCTGGAAGAAGTCATGGATATCCGCGTGCAAGTCATCTGCGTGCATACTGCCAGCGACGACCTCCCTGAGCACGTCCACAGCCGGATCTCCGGTGCGGAGCTTCATGAACAGTGCCTGTTCATTCCCAAACAGGAGCTTCTTCCCATCCACGACCTGAAAGATGTTGGCCGACACGTTGCGCCATGTCTGCCCTCGCGGCAACGCGAGGTTTTCGCTCCCGAAGAACTCTGCCACGGTCTTCCGGATGGGTTCAAGCAACAGATCGTCCGCCGGCAACTTCAGGAGACTGGCGGCTGCTCGTTGCCAGGGTTCAGGGACCAGAAGGTAGTTCTCGATATTGCGGCGTTTCCACTCAAACAGGGCTGGGTTCGCCGGCTCCGGATGGTAGGCGTTGTCGCCGGTGTCGAGATCGAAAAGCACAAGCCTTTTCACTTTAGGCAGGATTTGGCGGACGCCTTCGAAGTGACGGTCGGTCGCTTCCTTCATCTGCGGCTTGCTGCCTCCGCCCATGTGGTGGAAGCAGACCTTGTTCAACGCTTCTTCCGCTTCGCACACGCGAGCCCATGCGCGGAGTATTCGCTCATCGGTTTCGCCCTCGACGTAGAGGATCATGGGAGAAGCCGTGAGCTGTGCCAGCTCCGCGTTGGAGACATCCGCCATCGCGGTGAGAACTCCCGTCCTGCTTGTCAGGCGCGATGGTTTCTGACTGAGGATCGAAATGATTCGGCTCGCATCAACGCCCCGGACGAGTTCCTCGGCGTGCGTCGCCAGGATGAATTGCACTCCCCGCTCCCGGCATTTCGCCTGGAAGAAGTCCAACACTTCCCGCTGCAGGTTGACGTGCATGTGCGCGTCCGGTTCATCCATCAGAATCGCGGTGGGCTTGTAGCCGTAAAGAAAGGCGAGCAACGTCAGCGCCTGGTGGAAGCCACTCCCACCGGCAATGATGTCGAACGTCTTCCCCCGCTGCTTGTATTCACAGACGATCTGCGTATCCACGCCCTTCTCGTACTTCGGCTCCAAGAGTTCCAGAGAAAACCAGCGCCTGATCATCTCTTTCAGTTCAAGCCAGTCGCCGGGAGGTTTTTGGTCTTTTTTACGCTGGCCCATTTCATCGGCAGACGGCGGGAAGCAAACCCGGTATAGGAGGTTCCGGAGAATGCTGCCCGGTTGGGCCTTGCCGATCTGTCGCTTGATCGGGCCTTCATCGCGCCATTCCTCAGTCGGCTCCAATCCTGAAAACGGCGGCACATAGGCGATTCTCGGGAACCCCGCCGTTTGCTTGGCCTCGCGAAAACTCTCCCAGTCCGGGTTGGGGATGGCAAATGCCGTTTGGGCAGCCAGATACCGGAGGGAAGCCTTGAACCTTCTCTGCTCGCGTTTCTCGGACAGCCATGACAGTTCGACCTCAATCAGCACGTAGTCAGGTTTACTTCTCTTGCCTGCCACCGTCGTGTATTTCCGATCAACTTTATCGTGCCAGAGCAGGTTGAACTCGGGCACGGGAAGCGCCGTGAAGTTCGGAAGCACAACTTGAATTCCGGTCTTCCCTCCGCGTCTCGCCCGGTGAAACTCGTCCACGCAGAACTGCCAGATGGCCATCGCCTGAAGAATCGTGCTCTTGCCGCAGTTGTTCCGCCCGACCAACAGGTCGAAGTCCGTGAACTCGTACGTCTCCGTCGCCACGCTCTTGAAGTTTTTCAGCACAAGTTTGGTGATCATTGATGTTGTTCTCTATGCTAATGGTTTGTTTTCGAAAATGGGAGCGTAGCGTTTCATTTGGCGGCGGCTTGCACGAGGGCTTTTTCTTCCGGGGTCAGGCCGTAGAGCGCATACACCAACTCGTCCAGCTCCCGCTCCAACGCGCTCGCATCGGCGCTCGCGGCCTCCACCGCGGCCAAGACGATCTCGTGCGTCCGCCGCGCGTCTTCGAGGTTGCCGTGCGCTTCGATTCACCAGCGCCATTTCCAATCGGCCCGAGGTTGTTTTGCTCATGGCGATCATCGGGGTTTCCCGGTCGTGGCCGGCCCAGGCGAAAAAGCACCGAGATGATTTCGGTTTCGGCATTGCCGCGGAGCAGCCGAGGCCGGCAAATCCGTCTTGCAGCGCAGGCGGTCGCTGTGTTGGAGTTGTCGCGGTGAAGGGCATGAGATGAATCGGTGTTCCGCCGATTGCTTTTGACTGAATCTTAAACCGCACATGATTGGAGTCAAACCGTTGAG
>CAYHFE010000257.1:0-10212 GCA_964355375.1 uncultured Verrucomicrobiota bacterium | reverse complement strand
CGGACAAAGGCACGGCCGATTGGTTTTACCGGACCAAGCTCGGCGGTCGTTTCTCTCAAGCGCCTATCATCATTGACCGCATGCAAGGGATCGGACCCTCGACGACCAACATGTATGATCCGCGCCTGACTTGGACCGTGGACTACGAAGGGAAAAAAGTATTCACCGCAACTCACCGTCAGCAAAGAGGCGCGCCCGAGGGCGGGAACTTCGGCTTCGAGGATGGCCACGCTCAATGGTCCAACGGAAAAAACGTTTCCCTGGGCGCGTCGGTCGGTGATTGGATGTGCTACTTCAAAATCTCCGTCGCCGAATAAACCGATTCCCGCCTGACCAAAATCCTGGCGGCCGTATCCTTCAGGGGAATGGCCCTGTTCCAAAAAGAACGGCGCGCGCACCCGCGGGCAACCTGGCCCGGATCAGCCCTCACCCCGCGCTGAACTGGTGCACCGTGGTCTGGGTGTAGCGTTCGTGCGGATTCAGGATCACCGACGGGAAATTCGGATGATTGACGGAATCCGGGAAATGCTGGCACTCCAGGCAAAAGCCATAGTTCTTGTGGTAGCGGCGTCCCTCCTTGCCCACAAACCGGCCATCGAGATAATTGGCTGAGTAGAGTTGCACCCCGGGTTCGGTCGTGAGGACCTTCATGAGGCGTCCGCTCTTGGGATCGCGGCACTGGGCCGCCAGGGTCAGTTCAGCAGGCCGCCGCTGGTTGATGACGTAATTGTGATCGTATCCCACCGGACTGGTCCGCAGTTGATGAAAACGGTCCCCGATCGCGGTCGGCTTCCGAAAATCCATCACCGTGCCCGCGACCGAAGCGATCTCACCCGTCGGAATGCTCGTCTCATCGACCGGGGTATATCGATCTGCGTTGATTTCGAGTTCGTGGTCCAGAATGTCGCCGCGTCCGGCGCCGGCGAGATTGAAATAGGAGTGATTGGTTAAATTGACCACCGTGGGTTGGTCGGTGGTCGCGGCGTAGTCGATCCGCAGCTCGTCCTCGTCGGTCAGCGTGTAGGTCACCTCAACCTGAAGATTGCCCGGATATCCTTCTTCTCCGTCGGGACTGAGATAGCTGAAGCGGACGGCCGAGCCACTCGCCCCGGAAGCCGCACTCGATTTCCAGATGCGTTTATCGAATCCCTTGAGTCCGCCGTGGAGATGATTCGGGCCGTTGTTGACGGCTAACTGATACTCCTGGCCATTCAGGATGAATCGGCCCCGGGCAATCCGATTCGCGAATCGTCCGGTCGTGCAACCGAAGTGCGGGTGTCCGTTGAGGTAGCTTGCCAGATTGTCAAACCCCAACACGACATCGGCCCGCTTCCCCTCCCGATCCGGAATATGCAGCTCGGTAAGGAGCGCGCCATAGGACATGATCCTCGCTCTCAACCCATTCCGGTTGCTCAACGTAAAGACCTCGACGGCGTCTCCGTCGGCGGTGTGGCCAAAAATCGTTTTCTCCACAATGCGTTTCTCCCGAGTTTCCTATTGAGTTCTTGCGGCTGAGGGCGTGGATGGACCCATCGGCCGGCGGGTTCGCACCAAACAAGGACCACCGGGTCAGCCTCGCCTTGGGGTGGTTCGGACCACGGCCGATCGCCGAGCCTCAATGACAGCCGCAGCCATGACCGCACGAGCCTGACTCGAAATCTTCGGTCTCCGGCAGTCGTCCCAATTCCAGGGTCTTGCTCACATATTGCTGAACCGATTGTTGGACCTCATGAATGCCGTGTTGGGCATCGAGAAAGCCGCGCGCGACCGGGTTATTGAGGAAGGCTTCGCGATGCTTCTCAAACTCGGCCACTTCCGTCGGGTCCAACTGCGAGCCTTGCTCCTGTTTATGCTGGAGGTACTCACCGCGTTCGTTCAGGAATTGATACTGCGAACGAGCTTCGTCATTGGCCATGAACGTATCGATCTGGCCGCGGAGCGTCTGAAAATCAGGTTGATCGAGGATGGCTTTGCACAGTTCCTTGGTCTTCTGGATGATGGGGCTTTCTTCGGTGGTATGCATAGTGCGTTAATTTAGTTGGTCGCCGCCGGCGGCTGAACTTCCAGCTTCAGGCTGTCGGCCGACAATACAGCACATCGAACGTTGAAGTTCAACAGAAGGTTTCGACCCAAAATGCCCGGAAGTCGGGCGCGCTTCCATTCGACGGATTTGCGAGCATGCGGTAACTTTGAGCTAATCTATGACCACCAACCAGCTCAAGGAGCTGCCGGAACGAACCTCGCTGAAGAACCCCGCGACCTCGCTTTACGTTGGCGAAGTCGTTTATCTCTATGCGTTTGACCTGGCGCATGAGCTGGAACGTCAGCCGCTGCGCGAATTACTTGGACAGCCCGTTGCTCAGTTCTCGATCGATGTCACGAAACGCAGCCCGAGACAACTCTTCTTCCATCGTCCTCAAATGGTTCGGCTGCCGCCCGTGGAACGGATCGGACCCCGTGGGACCGTTCGCGTCCAGCGCACGGTCAAGCTCCTCCCCATCGGGGCGATGAGCATAAGCGTCCGAGTGCCCTATGCGGTTGAGCAAATCCAGGATCTCGTGGCCTATCATGACCTCCAATTCACCAACGGCTCGCTCAACGACGAAGTCCGGGAATTGGCCGAGCAGATTCGCCACGAAATGGCCAGCCATTGCGTACGACCGGTTCCGGAACTGGCGGACGAGGAGGCTTACACCGTGTTTTGCATCGAATCAGCCTCGGTCAAGGCAAACGCCGGACATCCCAGCGCCGAAAGCTGGTTGCGCGCGCACCGCCGGGAGGTGGCCTCCCTGCTCACCCAAGAACCCGATACCGCCCAACTTTCAGATCAAGAAACCATCGAAACGACCCGCCGCCGCCTCAGCTACTATCACGATGACCTGGTCGTGATCGACTGGGATGCGGCCGTCCTGGTGGATCAAGCTCAAGACTTCGACGAGACACTCCACGTCATGGAACTGGCCAATCTGCAACTGGCCGAACTGGAGGCTTATGATCGGATTCTCGACGGGGCGCTGGAAAGATCGTATCGCGATTTGCGGACCACGCCGACACGCAAGCAGGCGGACATCTTGGCTGAACTGCGGGAGCTCCGAATCGATCTCGCCCGCTTCAACGATGAATTATCCAACATCACCAAGTTTTTCGGAGACTGGCACCTGGCGCGGATTTACGAGTTGCTTTCCGCCCGTTTTCATCTGGCGGACTGGCACCGGACGCTTGATGAGAAGCTCAAGACGCTCGATAATCTTTACGAACTCCTCAAGCACGAGCAGTTGAACCGCTGGATGCTGATCCTGGAAGTGACGATCGTTCTGCTCTTCATCATTGACGTCGCGATGTTACTGGTCGGATTCGGAGGTCGATGACCGGGCCTTGAACCGATCATCGAGGAGCCGGCGCGATCTGACCGCTCGGAGCGATGAATTGGGAGTAGTGTCGGCTGAGCGACGAAATCAAGGCTAAGGCGACCCCCGCGCTGATGAGAAAGAGAAGAGTCCAAAGCCACCAGCGCCCGGGCAATGTGATCGGCAAGGAAGGTTGCCCCACGTCCTTCCGTTGATACATCCGAGCACCGACCCACAATCCGGCGGCTCCCGCGGCCAACAAAAGGGGACTGGAGAAAAATCCCGTGAGCGAGTCCCAAACGAGTTCCTCATACCAGAAGCCCATTTGAGTGATCACCAATGCCCCAAGCCCTCCCCAAAACCACGAAGTCAAAACCAGCAAGCGCGAATGGGTCGTCGCCGAAATCGCAAACGAAAACGCGAAGACGGCCCACGGCAAGGCCAAGACCAATCCAAAAAGCAGCCGGGTCTCCAGAACCGGCGACCTTTTCAAGAGCCCCGTGTCGATGTACAAACGGGCCAGCACTTGAGGCAGATCCAATCCTAAGGCCAGCAAGTTGATGATGGTCAGGAGCAGCAAAGTCCCACCGCCCACGGCCAATCGGACCCAGTAGCGCTCGCTCCGGGTCGCGGGAAGCGAAAACGAAAACTCCTCGCATCCCTCGAGCACATCACCTCCGCCATAAGCCGGTCCGGCCAGCATCGCGTAGCAACCACCCAAAAGCAGAATCCATCCGGGATGGGCAAAGAGCGGAAGCACCCAAACCGCCACAAGCCAGAGCCCCAAGAAAACCAACAGAAGCTTGCTGTGAGCAAACCACTCGGCCCAAAGCAGCCCACGCCAAGGTGAAGAACGCCGGGTCGCACTCTCGAAGGCGATCGAATCCACCTCCGACTTCACACTCTTGACCAACATCTCTTTGCTCACGTTCTCGGTCATACCCCAAAATGAATCGTTCGATCACTGCGGCTCGGTTTCATCGATGAACAAACGCCACGGATAACTGGACGTCGAGATCGTCGCCGCCGCATCCAGCATCAGCCGCGCGCCTTCCTGCGGCCGATCCCAAAACACCTGACGCCGGACCACCGCTCCGTCCCGTTGCGCCCTCAGCACCAGGCCTTCCAGATCCTGCATTCTGGGCCAGTCCAAATTGGGCTTGCCCAAGCCATGCCATTGACAAGCGGCAATGCCAACACCCGAAGCAGATGCATTCAGTCGGTCCCAAGCCCACTTCTCCCAGGGCAAGGGATGAAGATACGAATACGGTATCAGGGCTGGAGGCGGCGCCTCGGCTCCAGCGGCAGGCGCGGCAATCTTTGCCGCGGTTGATTCGAGCCCGCCGAACGTCGGAGCCGAGACCAAGACGGTGGGCGGAGGGGTTGGAGCCAAAGAACTCTCGACCAACCCACCCCAGTTACCGGTCTTGTCTTCCGGACAGCGCAACACTCCAGCGGCCGGCAAATACTTGCTCGACGCCAAAACGGTCAGATTATCGGGGCGCTTTTCCTGGTCATCGAGATACATGTTCAAAGCCAGGCTGATCTGGCGCAAGTTGGAGGTGCACGCGGCCTGGCGTGTCTTTCGTTTGGCCGAGACCAGAGCCGTCATCAACAACGTCGCCAGCACGGCTATGATCGCCATCACGGTCAGCAGTTCCACCAAGGTGAAACCCCCGGACCGACAATTCCACCTCGAACCGCCACGATCCGGGCCGAAACCCTTCAGTCGAGCTGGGGGGAGCGCGGGCGTCTCGCCTGCCGGGTTCGGCGTCCCGCCGGACCTTCGTGGCGGTGCACCGGCTTGATTCCGGTCGGCGTCTCGCCGACCGCAGCCGGGACGGCCGCGCTCCCCATTCCAACAACCGCGGTTCATGGAACGTCTCGATTCGCTTGGCGCACGCTTTGGGCCGATGGACCCGGGCCCATTGGGAGGGACGGCGTGTCGCCGACCCTCCCACATACGGTTCATGGGAATTTCGATTTTCAATCCAGGCATTTCCAAGTTCATGGAATGCAGCTTGGCGGTTCAAGTGTCTTTACGGCTTCAACGGGAACCGGGTCACCCCGTACGATCCGAGCGGAACCCAAAGACCACTTTCCAAGTTGCCATCGGCAAAATCCAGACTGTAACCGAGGCAACCCGGCGGGTCTCCGAAACCACGGTTGCGCAGCGCCGCCGGATTTGAGGCGTCATAAAGCTCCACCCCGTCATTCACCTGGGCGACCAGCAGACTCCCATACACCCGCAAATAGTTCGCCGGAGAACGGGTGGGGGTCGCACCCAAGCGGATAAACTTGCCGAAATCAGACAACGCCCACCCTTCGATGGTCGGATTCACGCCTTTCGTCTCGCTGGGCCGACCCAACAAGACGTTCGCTCCGTAGGCCCACACTGGATGCGGCCACGCCGTAGGCAACGGCAAGGAATCCACCAGATGAGCCTCCACGCCGTCATAGGCGCTGGCGTCGAGCCATTCCTTCCAATCGGTCCATTGCATGACATCACCGTAGCGGTAGCCCTGCGTGTAGAGGAGCGCACCTCCATGGAAGACGCCGATGAGCGATCCGGGAATATTGACCGGCTTTCGCACGGACGGATTCTTTGGATCGTTAAAATTGACAACGTCCAGGAAGTAGCGCTGCACCCAGGCTCCGGGCGGCGGGTCATTCGTGAAAGGCACTTGTTTGGCGCCGTCCCAACGATAGGACACCGACGGCGGCGGCTTGAGATCTTTGACAAATTCGGATGTTTGATGGCTCAGATAAACGAGGCCATCGGACGCCATCGCCTGGCTGAAACTCCACCAGTTGTTGGTTCCCCGCAGACTGACTTCCGCCGCCAGTTTCGGCGCGCTGGCATCGGTCACATCGAACGCCACCAACCGGTTGTCTCCCCCACCCCACCAGGGAAGAATCGAGATTCTGGCATCCGCGACCAGGGAGGCCGGGCCCCGCGCGGTGACGCCGACAGAATCGACTGCAGAAATCGGTCCACCTCGCAGCCAAGGTCCCCAGTACGACTGAGAGCTCCACACCAGAAGCCCGGCTTTCGGCCACAGAGGTTCCAACGTGCTCCAAGAACGTTCCGGAAACGTGGACCGCGTTTGTCCGAGCAGCGGCAACTCCGGCAGTTTCGTCAGATCAAACACCGACAGCGTTAAGTTGGCTTCATTCGTCGCGATCGGGAAGTAATTGGTCGGATTCCAGATCTGGGGCCAGATCACTTCGGTGGATTTCCCTTGGGCGACGTAGAGTCGCTGATCGCGCACCGCGGCGCCGAGGAATGGCAAGGTCGAGAGCTTGATCTGCTTGAGCGCCGCATCCGTCTGATCGCTTTTCAGAACTCGCAAAGCTGGGGCGTTTCCATAGGCCGACTCGACCGCGATCACGTAAGGCCCTTGCGCGAACACGCGATCGGCGCCCCAGGAAAGTTCCGTCGTGGACGCGACTCGCGGTCGATCCCGATCCGTCGGATCCACGCTGAGCAGTTCGACGCCCGACACCGACAAGATGCGACCGCGATGCATCGTGGCTCGGCGAGCTTGCAGTTCATGATCGATGGTCCCGCGCTTTTTCAGCCCATTCCGATCGAAATCAATCAGTTGAATTCCCTGGAAACTCCCGTCTTTCGTCCAGGTCGAGAACGGAACCAGGATCAAGTTGTCGTTGGGCAGAAACCCAAAGGCTTTTTCATCCTGGTTGGCTTCACTCGAGGAATACTGCTCGCCCAAGAACACCTTGCTGAGCAACGCCGGCTTGGCCGGGTTCTGCACGTCGAACAATTGGACGATCGTCCTCCAGCCATTGGTGTTGTCGATCCCCACCGCCAACACCCGGTCACCCATCGGACGCAGATAGGTGGACCAACCCGGGATCTCGAGCTCGCCGACCTTTTTCGGATGAACCGGATCGGTCAAATCAATGATCCAAAGCGGATCGATGCGCATGAACGTCACCGCGTAAAGGAGGTGACCATCAAATTGGGTCGCATAAAGCTGCTCGCGCTCGATGATCGACATCGTGCCAAGCGGCTTGGGGTCTTTGGGATTGGCCAGCGAAAACGTCTCAACCTGCGTCTTCAAGATGGCTCCCGCGGTTTCGGTGACCACAGTGAAGATCTCCCCGTTCAAGTTCATCTTGAATTTGTCTTTGACGCGTCCTCGCGCCGGAATCGTGGACAACGCCTGAGTGGTGCCGTCCGGCGATGAGATATCGAAGACGCGGACATCGGAATTGCCGTTCCATGAACTTGCCCCCGCTTGCGGAGTTGCGACGAACAGGTATCGATCGGTGGCCATGATGGCGTTGCCGTAACCCGGCGCCCATTCCTTGAATTTCACCTGCGGGCGGGAGAACTGGCTCAGGTCGATGGAGGTCACCTCGCTGCCCCATTCCCACACTTCGTTCACGGCGCCCTGCTTTCCGGGAACGGAGACCGTGCGATAGCGCTCCGAGATGACGTAGAGCGCGGTCCCCACCAGCCGACTTTCCCGAATAGCGCCCGGCAAGGCGATCTGGGTCACGAGCTGAGGTTGACCGTCCTTGACTTCAAGCAGGATCACTTGTCCTTCCCCGTTTCCGCCCGAAGCGTTGCAGAAATCGCGGGCCAGGAGAATGACCCGATTGGTCTCCGGCACGTACATCTGTTCGCCGGCGGCGGGAAGCTGGTAGGTCCCGCGCAGGACAGGGCGCTCCGGTTGCGCCACGTCGAGGATTTGCAGCCCCCGGTACTGATTAAAGAAGTAGAGCGTGTCGCCCTGGATATTCCAGATATCCGATTCGACCACGGTTCGAGTGGTGGACGAAGTGTCGGTCTGAGTCGCCACCGGCGCGGCCACTTTGTCTTCTGTTCCATTGACCGCTCCCACTCGAGCATCCACCTGGGTCGTCGTGGGCACGCCAAACGAGCTGACCCCGGTATAAAACGAAGCCGGCAAGGGTTCGACGGACTCGCCCCGAACCCGCAACAATTCCATCTCGGGGGTGCGAGAGATTCGGAAGGTGATGACTTTGACCGGAGTGCTGAACTCACCCGGCCGCTGCACCGAGCGAGGCTCCCAGTTCCCGGTTCCCAACCGGGCTCGCGACTCCAGAACGACGGTCTTGATGCCTGCGGAAACACTGACTTCGACGATGACGTCGGTGCGCTCAACCCGGATCGATTGGATTTCGACCAGCTTCATCGGCAGGATCGAGGCTGAACTTGCGCTGGCGGCCTGAGCCGCGCTTTGAGTTGGTCCGCCTCCCCAAAAGAGAAGCGCGAGTAAGACGATGAGTATTTTATTTCTTTCCAGTTTCATACGATTTCGATGGTTCAAGTGTGTGCTGATGAAATTCTAACGTCGCGGCCGAGAGGGCCGAATCAATCCCAATTCATGGAACCGTCTCCATCAGGGCCTGGGGAACCCCTTCCGGTTCGCGGCGCCCCAGCAGTTCAATGAAGATCTCCTCCAGCCGCATGGGGAAGATCTGGATCCGAACTCCCGAAGAGCCGCGGAGCGATTCGAGAAAGCCAGCGTCGGCCTGGCGGGTCACGGCCGTGAAGACCGGCCCGTTCGTCTCGGAGCGCAGGACGCCAGGCATAGTGAAATTCCGGGGAGGCCCATCGCCGGGAAAAATGACCTGGACGCGACGCACGTTCGTTTGCAGGTCGTCCAGACGCTCCGAAGTCAGCAGGCGGCCCCGGTCCATGATGCCGATGAACTCGGCGATTCGCTCGAGATCACTGATGATATGCGTGCTGAAAAGGACCGTGCAGCCCTGCTCTCTGGCCATGGACGAGATCAGTTCGCCGACCAATTCCAGCCGGGCGATCGGATCCAATCCGGCCGCGGGCTCATCCAACAATAAGACATCCGGCCGCGGGGCCAAGGCCAGGAGAATGGCCGTCCGTCGTTGCTCGCCGCTGGAGAATCGCCCCACCGCCCGATCGAGCGGCAGCTCCCAGCGCCGGGCTAAACCCATGCTCCAATCGGCATCCCACCGATCGTAAAAGTGCGCCGCATAACGGCACAGCTCCCGCAAGGTCATCCAACCGGGCAAGAGCTGGGATTGCGATACGTAGGCCACCCGCGCCCGCACGGCGCGACTCGCCCGGGCCAGGTTTTCGCCGAGCACCCGTGCCTCTCCGCGGTCCGGCCGAAGCAATCCCATCAAGAGGCGCAAGGTCGTCGTTTTGCCCGCTCCGTTCCGTCCTAACAAGCCATAGACCGCGCCGCGCTCGACGTGCAGATCCAGACCGTTCACCGCCACCACGCCGCCGGCGAACGATTTGGTCAGATTACTCGCTTGAATTAAAAGTTCCCGCATACCGCTTATACCTCAATTCTTAGATTCATCACTCGCGCCGGCTTGCGCGTTTCGGCCGCCGATATATCGGAGCTCCTCATCGACCAGCCGCCGCACCAGACTCGCTCCAGCGCCCATCTGCACCGCCTCGACCGCCAACTGCTGGGCCAATCGACGCAGCGCCTTCTCGCGCTCCCGGTCGGAAAGTTGGCTCGCCCCATCTCGGACAAAAGCGCCCTTGCCGTGCCGCATTTCAACGACTTCATCATGCTGGAGCTCCGTGTAGGCCTTGACGACCGTGGTCGGATTCACCGCCAGAGCCTGGGCCAACTCCCGAATCGACGGCAATTGATCCCCCGGGCGCAGTGTCCCCGAAGCGACATAGTACTTAATCTGATCCATCATCTGCCGGTAAACCGGGATGCCCGAATGCGGATCAATCTGTAAGTGCAACATGCGCTCGCCTTCCTACAGGCTGGCTGTATGATAACAGTCATACAGCCAATGTCAAGTGGCCGCGGAAGAGCCATTTTTTTGAAACGCATTGGAACCATGATCCACCCTTCCTCTGTAA
>CAYHFE010000256.1:0-10228 GCA_964355375.1 uncultured Verrucomicrobiota bacterium | reverse complement strand
GGGACTACCTGCGTGGAACGGACCGTGTCCTGAGTCAAAATGAGAACTGCTGGCCAACGCTTCGCCGGGCCGACTTCTCCGGCAAGGCAGCGGTCGTTCTCGGTCACGGCCGGCCCTCGGTCAACCAGGCCCAGGCAAAGCGCGCAAAGATCAGGTTTTCATACGGGCTTGTTGCGCCCGCTTCATAGAGAATCCCGATCGCGCCATCCGGGAGGATCGCGAGGCACGAATAGGCGCTGGGCCGCGCATCCAGCAGCCGACTGACTGGCCAGGTCTGCCCCTCGTCAGAGCTGGCCCGAACCGTGAGGCGCTCGCGTTTGGCGCTGGCGGGGTTGGAGAACAGGATCACGCTGCGCCGCTCGCCGTCGGGCCACGAGCCGCGCCGGAGACTGGCCTGGCAGACGGGTTCGATCAGTTCAGGCACATGGCGCTGTTCAGCCCACGTCTTTCCGCCATCGGTGCTGACCGCCTGTTGGCGGGTGCGTTGGGTCCGGTCATAATTGCGCATGTTCAACAACAGGCGGCCGCCCGTGAGCTCCACGACTTCGCATTCGTTCACCTGGTCTTGCGGGGTCGAGCCCCCCAAGGCCCAACTGCGACCGTGATCGTCCGAGAAGATGACATGAGAGTAGTAATGCTTCGTCGTGGCTTCAATATGATCGCAGGGAACGATCAGCCGCCCTTTCTGCGGCCCCTGTTCCATCTGAATTCCAGCCCCCGGCCCGGTGGCATACCACGTCCAATTCGTCGCCTTGACGTCGCTCGTCAACTCGCGGGGCGGAGTCCAGGCGAGCCCCTCATCGCTCGAGCTCGGGATGAAGACACGGCGGGTGTCGCGGCTTTGCTGGGCGATGATCTTGGATTCCGGATCGTCGCCCCGATTCCACGTCAGCAGGAGCCAGACGATGCCCGTGTCGCGATCGAGCACCGGGCAGGGATTTCCGCAGGTATTGGGGCCATCATCCCACACCATTTGGGTCGGCCCCCAGGTTTGGCCGCCATCGGTGCTGCGTCGGAGCAGCAGATCGATATCGCCGGTGTCGCTGCTGCTGCCCTTGCGGCCTTCGGCGAAGGCCAGGAGCGTGCCCCGGCTCGTCACGAGCAACGAGGGGATCCGATAAGTGTGATAGCCGCCGACGCCGGCGACAAACACCTGGTTCGTCATCAGCACTTGAGACGGTTTCACGATCCGAATCGCGGTGGGCGAGTCCGGGTGAGACGTCAAGGAAGGCGGAGCGGCGGCCCCTGCGACCCATCCGAGGAAGAAGACGAGACTGCGGCCAAGCCGTGGGTGGAGTTGGATCATTTTCATACTTTCGAAGTTCAACGTGATGGTCTGGGTCCGGGCCGTCCGATCTGCTCCAGGATGGCGTCGGTCCTTTCCCGGGTGCTCCGGCCGCCGCCCCAATCAGGAGTTCATTTCAGCGGGTCGGACCGCAGGCCTTCGACTGCCCTCGTGGATCTTCGATCAAGGGGCCTCGAAGTACTTCTTGACGATCCATTCGGGCTGCCATTCGTCGGGAACACGTTTCCGGCCGGTGAGATCGACTGGCTCATACGGCTTGCTCTGAGTGGGCAGCGGCAGAGTGTCGCCGACCTTGGCCTGCCACTGTTTCATCAGCGTCATCAAACGCGGAATGTGTTCGGCGTGCTCCGCCTGGGCGATGAGATTGGTTCGTTCGTCCGGATCATTTTGCAGATCGAACAATTGCTGATAGCCGATCTTCGGATAGCAAATCAGCTTCCAGCGCTCATCCCGCACCGCCCGCTGAATCTCCAGATAAGGCAGAAAGACCGACTCGCGAACGCGCTCCTTCGTCCTTTCCCACAAGGGGCGCAGGCTTTCGCCGGCCAGATCCGGCGGCGGCGCAATTCCCGTCAGGTCACAGAGCGTCGGGAAGACATCCAGCAGGTAAGTAAATGCCCGGGTGGATTGGCCCGCCGGGACGCCGGGTCCAACGAAGATCAGCGGAACCCGCATGCTGTGCTCGAAGACGTTTTGCTTGCCCAAGAGACCATGACTGCCCAGGGCGAGGCCGTTGTCGGCGGCGTAGATGATGAGGGTGTGGTCAGCCTGCCCGGTCTCTTGGAGAGCCGTGAGGATTCTCCCGATCTGCTCGTCCATGTGCGTGATCATCCCGTAGTATTCGGCCAGTTGATCGCGGATCATCCTCTCGGTTCGCGGCCAGGCCCCCAGGTTTTCGTCGCGGCCGCCTTTCATCATGCCGTTGTCGAAGGGCAGTTGCGGCAGGAAATTCGCGGGCAGCGGCGGAAGGTCGCGATAGTACCTCTCGCGAAAGGCTGGCGGGGGCATGCGCGGATCGTGCGGCGCGGTGAACGCCACATAGGCAAAAAACGGCTTGGGCCCCTGCGGCTGCCGGAGGAACTCGATGGCCGCGTCGGCAAACAATTCGCTGGAGAACTTCTCGCCCGTGCGCGGTTGGGTCAGCTTACCCTCCGGCCCGAGGTCGCGGACCGGCACCCGGGTGTGATCCGACATTCCGCCGAACATGATGTTCTTGCCGTGCTGGAAGGCGCGCAGCCAGGAGGGCTGGCCGTTATGCCATTTCCCGGTGCCAAAGGTCACGTAGCCATTTTCCCCCAGAAGTTCCGGGAGGAGCTTGACGCCTTTGAGGGTTGCCGTATCCACGTGAAACCAAGTCTTGCCGCTCATGAGCATGGCGCGGCTGGGCACGCAGACCGCGCCGCTGTTGCCTCCGAAAATGTAATTGCCGCGAAAGCTGAACCCGGAGGCGACCAATTTGTCGAGATGAGGGGTCCGAATGTGGGGATTGCCATGGGCGGCGATGGTATCGGCGCGCTGGTCGTCCGCGAACAGGAACAAGATGTTCAGCTTGTCGGCCGCGTGGGCGGGGCAAGCCAGACCAAGAAGACCCGGCAGGAGGGCCGAAAGGATGCGTTTCATGGAGGCAATGGAAGCGGATGTGGCGACGAGATGCAATGTCCAGCTCGAGCGACGTCGGGAGAGCGGTCTGGTCGGCCAAGTCGCCTGAGTGAGAACGCGATTTCTGAGGGATTGAGGCGTTGGCGGATCATTTTCGCTTGAGCCCTTTGACCACGCCGCGCATCCACTCGACGCTTTGGCGCGTGTTGGCGTCCGTGCCGCTGCATTCGATCGACACGACCCCATCCCAGCCGGTCTGATGCAGGTACTGCAGACAGGCGCGGATGTTGTCCGCGTTCACCCCGCCGCCGACGGACACCTCCGAACAGCCGATGCCTGTTTCCTCGCCGCGCACCGCGGCCGCCAAGGCCGAACTGACATCCTTGATGTGACAATGCACGATGTAGGGTCGCAAGGCCGTGCAGTAATCGAGCGGGTTATGGCCGGCGATGAAGGTGTTGCCCGTGTCGAAATTGCAGCGGAGATATTCCGAGTCGAATTCCTTGAAGAGCCGTTGCATGAAATCGATGTCATTCGTGTAGGGGCCGTGGGGTTCGACGTTGATCGTCACTTTGTAGTCTTCCGCCCAGGCCAGGCATTGGCGATAGTTGTCGCAGGTCACCCGGAAAACTTCTTTCCGAGTCATGCCCGGCGTCTCGAAGGCGCCGTCCACGGTATCCACCATCGGGCAGCCAAGCTCGGCGGCGAAACGAATCGTCTGGGTGACGTACTGGACGCCGTAGGCCGAGCCGTTGGGCCCCATCATCGGATAGGAACCATCAATCTGCGAAACCTTCAGCTTGAGGCGGTCGAGGAAACGACGGATGGCGCGCGGATTGGATTGCAGGGAAACGCCCGGATCATAGCCGAGCGCGGCGATGAAATTCTGGCCATGGATGGCGCAGAACTCGATGTGTTTCAAACCCGTGGCGGCGATTTTTTCACAGGCTGCTTCAAAGCCAACGCTCAGCGGCCTCCAGTTATCAGTGTGTAGTCCTAAGTGGATCATAAGGTTCCTTTTGGTTTGCGGTGTGGTGGAGTCAAAGGGGGGTTGTAAGCCAGAATCACGGCGCTGTTGTCCAGGTCACCGCCGCCGTCGGCCGCTACTTTCGACAGCAGTTGCTCGTGCTCAACGGAGAGGGGGATGACCAGATCATGCTCTTGCGCGGCTTCCAGAATGAGTCGAACGTCCTTCAAATGCTGGGACAGACGCGCGACGGGTTTGAAGTCGCCCCGCAGCATCTTCGGCCCTTTGGCGTCCATAACCCGCGAGTAGGCCAACCCGGCCCGCAGCACCGCCAAGGCGCGCTTCGGATCGACGCCGGTGGCTCGGGCAAAGGCCAGTCCTTCGGCCAGGGCCGCGCGATTGAGGCCGAGGACGAGGTTCACGACGAGCTTCATGCGCGCGCCGGCCCCGCACTCGCCGCAATGGAACTGCCGATTCGTGAAGCACCGGAGAAAGGGGCGAACGCGTCGAAAATCGGCGGGCCGTCCACCGACCATGGCCACCGCCCGACCGGCCGCGACGTCGGCGCTCGAACCCAGGATCGTGCTGTCCAGATACCGCACGCCGCGTCGAGCCAGTTGGCGGGCCAGGGCGGCCATTTCCTCGGGATGCCCGGTGGTGGCGTCCAGAATCACTGTGCCGGCAACCAGGGCCGTTTGGATCTCGGCGAGAACGTCTCGAGTCACACCGGAATGGGGCAGGGCCAGGATGAGTCTGCGGGAGGTGCGCGCAACCTCTCGGGCTGAGGTCAAGGGTTGGCCGCCGAAGCGCTGCAATTGGCGAAGTTGCGCGGGGTTCAAATCGTAGCCGGCCACGGCATAGCCGCTCCGCACCGCCCGGCCCGCGATCGCGGAACCGAGCAAACCCACGCCGATCAAGCCGAGGCGCGGCTGCGTCGAGGACTCGTTCACGATCGCCGTTGTAGCCTAAATGCGGGGCGGATGTCCAAACTTCAATCAGCAGTTCTCGTTTTGACAAGTATGTAGTCCCGGCTTCAGCCGGTCGCCACGTGAAAACCGGCTGAAGCCGGGACTACCTGCGTTTTGGTTTCACGTGCCCAAGGACCTATTCGGTGACGTTCATGCCGTCGGACCGGCTGACGATGAACTCCAGGAAGTGCCCCCATTCGGCCGGACTCAAGGGAGCCTTCCCACGAGCGGCTTCATCAGAGACGAGCCGCGCGATGGCCAGGAGCGCGGCGCGGGAGTCAGTCTCGCGAAGAAAGACCGGATCATTCTGAAACGTCCGATGCACCAGCAGAAGCGCCTCGATGGCTTTGTCCTTGTTCATCACCCCCTGGCTCAGAATCTCGGAGTTACGCGCTTTCAGACCCAGGGCCAGCGAGTGCCGGATTTCCGCCCGGTTGGTGTGAGTGGACGGAAGAACGGCGGCAAGCTGGGCGAGCCCGCGGAGCATGATGTAGTGGTAAGCGGGACGGGCGTTGTGCGGATCGAGCCAGCGACCAGCCCGGGGCCCGTCGATGAGCTGGCCGGGAATGACGCCGAGCAGCGCCTTGTGGATGGCGGTGTCCAAATACTTTGGCTCTTGGGTCACCGCATACGCCTTGGCGAGCAAGTGCACGCTGAAGCTGTTGTAATTCCAGTTGGGGCAAAGCGGGCGGCTCGCCGCCCAGTCGGCCGCCTGGCGGGCGGATTGGAGGTAGCGCGGATTTTTCGTTGTTTCATACAAATCGAACATCGCCACGCCGCATTCGCCGTTGTCGAATTGCAGTCCTCCTTCGCCAAGGTCATCGAACGCCCAACCATGGCGCACCACGAGGTCGAGCTTCCCCGCCTTTTCCGCTTTGTTCAGAAACCCGGTCGCCGCGGCCATGGCGCGAGCGCTCGAGGGGCTGCGGGCGGCCGGAAAGGGAAACAGGCCGACGCCAGCCTGTCCTTGCGCCCAGATCAAGAAGTCGGCGGCGGCCTTGGCCATGGCTAAGCTCCGTTCAGCGCCGTCGAGCCTGGCTCGAATCGCCGCCACATTGCCGGCGATGACCGAGGCCGGTTCGCGGAGCGGGGCTGTCAGCGTGGTCGGATCGACTCCGATCGTCCACCAACGCCGCTTCTCCAGAGCGGCGAAATGGCGCGTGAATCCCTGTCTCCCCTCCGCGGGTGTGAGCAATCGGGCGGCTCGCGGAACCGGGCGGAACTCATCCCGGACTTCGGGCTCGCCCGCTCGAGGACCGAGCATCTCCCGTTCAGCCGCCACCGTCGCCCGCACCGCCGCCAGGTCTTCCCGGGCCAGTGCCCGAGCGAGCCGAGCGGTGATGGATTCCGTCGCACGGTCGGCGGCAAGCCCGACGGTGAATCCGGCCAGGGTGAGAATCGCGATGAGTCCAGACCATCGCCAGGAGTGAGCCATGGTTGTCATATTCCGACGGAGCAGTCGTTTCCGCCGTGGATCTCTGTAAATCGCCAAATGGTCAGCATGGTCAGTAGGTGCAGGCGCATTCCTTGGTTTCGCACAACTAGTCCGGCCGGTCGATCGAAAGAATTGTCGGGACCGGGCTCCGGTCAGCCGGATCGATGCAGTTGGAAGGTAACGAAACTCACTATTTTGGACCGAGACTTTCGGAGTCTCCGGACGTCGGAGCTACCCATGAACCGCAAAATGCGTTCGTTGATTTCCAATGGTTTATGCATTTCAGGTTCATGGCCCCAACTCACGTCCGATTTTTGGAGGTGTCCGCTCTCCATGAACCGTGGCTGCCGGAATGGGGAGCGCGGCGGTCCCGGCTGCACCGGTCGGCGTCCCGCCGACCGAAAACAACCTGGGGCACTGCCACGAGGGTTCGGCGGGACGCCCGCGCTCCCCATCGCAGCTTCAGGTTCAGGGCCACGATGCACGCCCCACCGTTGGACGGGTTCTTGAGCACAATGGGCGACCTTCGATCAGGGAAATCGTTCCTTGAGACTATGGAGCAGGCCAGACGCGGTCATTCGGCGTTTCCGCGCCAACTTCGCAGACGTTCCTTAAGACGCTCCAAATGCGAAGCTGCGGGACTGACTTGCGGAAAATCTCGCAAGAGCTGACCGAAGGCAGGCACGGCCCCCCAGGCTGTCAGAGTGAAAACTTCGAAGGCGTGGTTCGATTGAATTTCCAGTTCACGGTTTTGCCGCTCAAACCGCTCGCGCAAGATCCTTTGCCAATCCTCGAACGACTCGGGTTTTCTGAGCTGATGCCGATCCACCCAGGGCAGCCACTCTGAGATTTGGGACTGATGGCAGTAGGTCATGGCGGCAATCTTAGGAAAGGCCTCCTCGACGTTGACCGCCAAGTGATAGGTGTTGGTTCCGGTCATGTAAGCGTCGTAAAGATTGACGATCACGGGCACTTTGCACGGGTGCGAGCGGGTCTCATCCGCCGGATACTCGGGAGTGAAGGCGTGAGGCACATTGATCATGTAAGCCACCTTGCGCACGGCGTCCGCCACCGCCACATGGTCCACATGAATCCCGGCGAAGGGATCGGAAGGGACCGGCGGACAAAACAGATAATCGGGCTCAAAGTCGCGAATCGATTTCCACAAGGCCGCCAAGAACTCCGTGCTCACTTGCAGACAGGCCTCACGCGGCATCTGACCGTTCGGGAGACGCAGGATTTCCAGTTCGTAACCCCCGATTCGAGCCGAGTCCTCCTGTTCGCGAATGCGGATCCGGCTCGTTTCGTCGCGAGTGCGAAACTGGTGCCCGGCCTGGCCATCCGTACAGATCAGAACTCGGGCCGTGAGATCCGAGCCGAGCTGACGCTTCCACAATTCAAACGTCCCTCCAGCGACAAATTCATAATCATCGAAATGGGCGTGGACACAGAGGATTTTCATGGACGCAGTCTGCTCAAATCGAGTCGCGCTGCCAATGAGTTTTCAAGGATCTCAGGTCGGCTTTGAATCCCTGATCTTTTCACCGGTGGGGCGAGACTCTGTCGAGCCCTGGATTCCTGACCGACCGAGGAGTCACGGCTCGACGGTGTCTCGCCCCACCGCCGATTTACGGAATGGGGCCACTCCAACCCATCACCTCCTCTCCCCCGCGCTTTTTCCTATCGGATGAAGGAGAAGCAGCGGTTTAGGCTGTCGCGGTTTAGGCTTCTCTTCATTCGGAAATGCGCCCAGATTTCGCTGGTCCGTTTCTGGGATTGCGTTTCCCGCCGCGCCGGCAACAATTCCACCGAACCAACGAAAACCTGCCTATGACCACAAAGCTTTCAGGTATGATTCTCGCCGCGAGCCTGGCTGGCCTGGGCGCGCTCCAAGCCGCGCCACCATCCACTCCGTCCTTTTTCCCGTTCTGCATCGACTGGCACGACGCCAAGAAGCGCACGTTCGAGCAGCAAGCGGAAATGCTCAAGGAACTGGGCTATCCGGGCGTCGGTCATATCTGGTTGGACAAGGTCGAAGAACGCATCAAGACGCTCGACGCCTCCGGTTTGAGGCTTTTTCAGATCACCATGGTGGTGGAAGTGGCACCCGACAAGAAGCCCTACGACGCGCGATTCCGGGATGTGCTTGCGCTCATCAAGGGCCGGCAGGTGCAATTCTGTTTGCTCGTCAACGGCATGAAGCCATCCGATCCTTCGGTCGATCCGCACGCCGTAGAGATTCTCCGCGAGATGTCGGATCTGGCCAAAGATTCCGGCGCGCAGCTCCTGCTCTATCCTCATCAAGGTTCCTGGGTGGAGCGGATTGAGGACTCCATGCGCGTGGCCGAGAAGGTGGATCGCTCCAACGTCGGCGTGATGTTCAATCTCTGCCACTGGTTGCGCGTGGACAAAAGTCGCGACTACAAACCGCTCCTGAAACGGGCTCTGCCGCGTCTCTGGGCCATCTCGATCAACGGCGCGGACGAACGGGACGAGCAGCCCGGTTGGGCCCGCTACATCCAACCGCTCGACCAAGGTTCGTTCGACGTGGGCGCGCTCCTCCGGACGCTCAAAGACCTCGGCTACCAAGGGCCCATCGGGCTCCAATGCTACGGCATCGGCGGCGACGTCCGCGAGCACCTGGCTCGTTCGTTGTCCGCCTGGCGCAAGCTGAGTTCGAACTTGAAAGATTGATCTCGCCGGTGGTCACGGGGCCAAGGCCGTCCGCAACACGGACGCGCCGACCAGTGCAAAAAGAGGTTGCATCTCTTTGGGCCTTGGCTGACCTTCAGGAAACCCAATCCCATGAAGCCGTTCCGATTCAGTCGGGGCATCCTGAGCTCGGCTCGAGCCTGCCCTCCTCTCGCCTTCACGCTCATTGAGCTACTCGTCGTCATCGCGATCATCGCCATCCTCGCCGGCATGCTCTTGCCCGCGCTGGCTCGAGCCAAAGAGAAGGGCAACCGGACCGTGTGCGTGAACAACAATAAACAGCTCTCCCTGGCCATGGCGATGTACACTCATGACAACGATGATTTCATGCCCTACCCGAATTGGGGCAATGATTACGGGCCGGGCTGGCTTTACCAACCGGTGAGCGGCCGGGCGCCCGACCCGGTCCGGAGCAATGAAGTTCAGTACATCGAGGCCGGCCTCTATTGGCCCTATCTCAAAACCCGGTCGGTTTACTACTGTCCGCTCGACCGAACGAATTCCGTGCGTTGGCAGAAGCGTGGTCAGCGCGTCTCCAGCTACATCGTGAATGGGGCGGTCTGCGGCTTCGGCAATCTCACCCGCACCAGCTACAAGATCAGCCAGTTCAACCCCGCCGCCTACGCCCAATGGGAACCGGAAGAGAAGTTGTTCAGCGGAGTCTGGAATTTCAATCCTGGCGCCGACGCCAGCCAGTACCCAAATGAGATCGAGGGCATCGGCAAACGCCATCTCAAAGGCGCCGTGGTCATGGGTTTCAGCGGCCATGTTCACTTCATCTCGTTCGAGCAATTCCAGAACGAGGGCCGCAACAAGCCCGGCCTCCTTTGGTGCAATCCCGCCACGAAGAATGGGGACAAGTAAGGTGCGAGCTCCGGTCGTTTCGCGATGACACGAGACCGCGGCGGTTCCGCGCGAGACCACAATCTCCAAGCCGAATCGCCCGCCGGAATCAAGCGCCGACGGCCGCCTCCACAAACGCCCGGATCAAGGGATGCCGCAGACCGCGCCACGCCGAACGCTCCGGTTGAAATAGCGTCGCCACCAAAGAACGGATGGGTTGGCAATTCCACCGCCCGGACCTCATCGCGCTTACCGCGACCCGAGAACGACATGCG
The DNA here is from genome assembly GCA_964355375.1 of uncultured Verrucomicrobiota bacterium. Classification (GTDB taxonomy): domain Bacteria; phylum Verrucomicrobiota; class Verrucomicrobiia; order Limisphaerales; family SIBE01; genus CAYHFE01. The sequence goes on along the minus strand of CAYHFE010000256.1, from coordinate 123 downwards.
TGCCAAAACGGGAATTGCTGGGCTTTTCCTGTCGCGGGGCTTTTCCAGCAGTTCTCATTTTGACACGTATGTAGTCCCGGCTTCAGCCGGTTTTCACGTGGCGACCGACTGAAGCCGGGACTA
>CAYHFE010000255.1:0-10253 GCA_964355375.1 uncultured Verrucomicrobiota bacterium | reverse complement strand
TGACCAACCGCATTCAGATTTGCAGAGCTTTGAATCACTACGGCGCCCTCAACGATGCGGACGCCAAAACGGACGCCTAAGCCGCATAAAGGGGTCAGTTCCTAGTTTCTAACACATGACACGGCGCGGAGCATGCATCAGGCTCGCTGCATGGGTCGCCAACTGCGTGTCCAATATCCAGGAGCCATCTACCACGTGATGAACCGGGGTGACCGCCGCGAACCCATTTTCCAAGACGATCTGGACCGGCAACGCTTTCTCCAAACTCTGGCCGAGGCCTGCGCCAAGACCGACTGGCAGATGCACGCCTGGTGTTCGATGGGAAACCATTTCCATCTTGCGCACGGCCGAGCAGCCGCTCCGTGCGTTGGTTTGGAGCAGCTTTACGCCCGAGGGTCCAGCCGGCTGACAAATCGCTGGCCCTCTTGATCAACTCGGCCGTCTGGCTCGGTAAGGGTGGAACAGGCAACCTGCCTGTACCGGTCGGCAACCTGCCGACCGGCCCCGGGACGGCTCGCGATTGCACGGTGCCCGTTCTCAATGGCGAATGCGCCGACCTTCCGTTGGGCGAGTCGCCCGACGGCCCAGGCAAGTTGCCTGTGCCACCCCTGGAAGGCGCGCCCGCTGAACAAATGCCCGACGAGCCGGTGCTTGCGGTTGAACCGGTCCGTGGAGGTCCCCAAAACTTTTTCATCCCCGCCACCAGATTCCCCTGCGGCGTTTCCACCACCAGGTGAAAACTTGTCCGCCGTGCTCGGCACAGGCAGGTGATTGCTCATGAGACAATACCCATGGACTGGCCAGCCGGTCTTGCGACACGCCTCGGCCAACGGGTCCAAGAATAGCTGGCGGTCGGTGTCATCCTGGAAGATCGGTTCCCGACGATTCTTCCGATTCATCACGTGATAGATGGCCCCGGAGTATTCCACTCTCAGCTTGCGCGCCACGCTCAAAGTCTGCCTCAGACCGACACGTATCCGCGAGTAGAAGTATTCCATAAGAAGTATCCAATAGTTGGGACCGACCCCTTTGGGATTGACTTTTCCCAGAAGGAAATCTGGAGTGGCGGTGAATGTTCACTCAATCTATGCGCCCCCTCGTCAACCCGGCGTGTTATCCGCTGGCTCTCATTTGCCTGGGCCTGACGACTCCCGCCGAAGCTCAGCAACCGGATTCGGCCTCCCAGCCGGCCCGGAATGTGATCGGAGCTCAAATCAGCCAGGAGTATCCGAGCCTCGATTCACTCTACAAACATCTGCATACCCACCCCGAGCTTTCTCTCCAGGAGAAAGAGACTGGCCGTCGCATGGCCGACGAATTGGAAAGAGCCGGCTTCAGCGTCACTCGCGAGATCGGCGGCAATGGAGTTGTCGGCGTGCTGAAAAACGGCGCCGGCCCGACGGTTTTGATACGAACCGACCTCGATGCATTGCCGATCAAAGAGCAGACTGGATTGCCCTACGCTAGTACGGTCCAGGCCAAAAACGATCAGGGAGAGACCGTGGATGTCATGCACGCCTGCGGACATGATGTTCACATGACGGTCTTCATCGGGACCGCCCGCGCTCTCGCCCAAGCCAAGGCCCACTGGAGCGGCACGCTGGTTTTTCTCGGGCAGCCGGCGGAAGAGCGCGGCAAAGGGGCTCGGCGCATGATCGAAGACGGATTATTTCAACGATTTCCTCGACCGGATTTTTGTGTCGCCCTCCATTCGAGTGCGACTTTGCCGGCGGGCACGGTCGGCTATGTGGAAGGCTACGCTCTGGCGAACGTCGATTCCCTCGATATCACCGTCCGGGGCATGGGCGGCCATGGCGCCTGGCCTCACACCACGAAAGACCCGGTCGTTCTGGCCGCCCAGATCATTCTCGCGCTGCAAACGATCGTCAGCCGCGAAACGGCTCCCACGGAACCCGCGGTCGTTACCGTCGGCTCCATTCATGGCGGCACGAAACACAACATCATTCCCGACGAAGTCAAATTGCAGTTGACCTTGCGGTCTTACTCCGACGACGTGCGCAATCACACCATCGAAGCCGTCAAGCGGATCACCCGCGGTTTGGCCCAGGCCGCCGGCTTGCCCGAGAACCGCTCCCCCATTGTCACGGTTCAGGAAGAATTCACGCCGGCCACGTATAACAACCCGGAACTGACCCGGCGGTGGGTGGGGGCTTTGCAGGGTTGGCTCGGCACCGACAAAGTGCTCGCGCAGAAGCCAGTCATGGGCGGAGAGGATTTTAGCGAATACGGCCGCGCCGAGCCCAAGATTCCGATCTGCATGCTCTGGCTCGGGACCATTGACCGGGGCGTTTTCGACGAATTCAAGCGCACCGGCAAAAGCTTGCCTTCCCTTCATTCGAGCGAATTCCGGCCCGCACCACAGCCGTCGATCAAGACCGGGATAACCGCCCTGAGCGCGGCTGTCCTGGAACTTGCGCCCAAGAAATGACCGGGACGAAAGCCCCCCGCTCGTCTGGAGCGATTCAAAGGTAACTCGGACAGGCATTCCCACGCCCGCGTCTCAGCTCGGCGAACCGGCGACCGACCGGATACAGCATCACCACGACCCGGATCCGCGCTCCCGAGACTCCGGCCAATTCAATTCGAGATTTTTGTAGCCAAAGGAGTGGAGTTCGGCCTAGATTCGCGTCCATGAATCTCTCAATCCGCAAAGCGTCGCCTAATCTCTCTCATCGGGTTTCCTCATTTAGAGCGTTCACGTTGATCGAGTTATTGGTCGTGATCGCCATCATTGCGATCCTCGCGGGCATGCTTCTGCCGGCACTGTCGAAGGCCAAGAGCAAGGCTTCGGCTATTTCTTGCATGAACAATGTCAAGCAGATGATCACGGCCGCATTTGTCTATTCGACGGACAACGACGATAAATGGCCGGCCAACGGGCAGGGGGACGACGCTGTCAACTTGGCCAATCCGCCAGCCAACTACGTGGCCAAGGTTTGGGCTGAAGGCCGTGAGGGATCGAATCTGACCGACGAGCAGACGGCGCAGGGATTGATTTCCGAGAAGGTTTCATTGTTGGCTCCTTTTCTTCCGGCGAAAGGCAGCTTTCGTTGTCCGGGCGACAAGAAGCCGATCAAACAGGGGAATAAGATTTTTCTGCGGCCGCGAAGTTACGGCATGAATACCTACGTGGCGTGGGAGGGACCCACCCGCCATAGCGAACCGGATACCCGCTACCGGACCTTCAAGAAGACGAGCGACGTGACCAAGCCGAGCGAGTTCTTCGTGTTTGGGGAAATTCATTCGTTCAGCATTTGCCGTCCGCAATTTGGCGTCCACATGGGCAACAACACGATTTATCACGTTCCGGGAAATAACCATGGCCAAGCCTCAACTTTCGCCTTCGCGGATAGCCACGCCGAAGCGCACAAATGGGTGAATGGCAAATTCAATAACCCCAAGCTGCTCGAGAGCGATGGTTTTTGGCATAATCACAACGCCAGTCTTCCGGGGGCGACGGCGGCTGAGATTCTAGTGGATCTGACTTGGTTGAAAAACCACACGACCGAACTGCGGTGAGTTGAGGTGTGGGCCGCAATGCGGAGTGATATGAGACGGATCACTTGGTGTTGCCTGGCGGTTGCGGTGCTGGTTTCCGGCTGCACCCTTCATTACGATATCACGACCTTCAACGGCGACATCATTCGCGCTGCCTCCAAGCCGAAACTCAACGAACGCGGTTACTTCGTTTACAAAGATGGATTGGGACGAGCGGCCGAGATCAACAAAGTCCGGGTGCGGAAGATCGAGGTCGTGAATCCGGGAGATCCACCGTCCCGGTCCTTTAACTGAAGGGAAAGTCCGTTCCATCCGTCGGAGTCGGGTGGCGAGACTCTAATCTCCAAGGAATTTGCAGCGATTGGCGATTCGAGAAGTGAGCCTCCTGACTTCGGCTTCTCCTCTTCAAACAGGCTCTAGCCCGACTTCGCGGGGCGAGGAGCGACCAAGCGCTCGACGTACTTCGCCAGGATATCCGCTTCAATGTTGACGGCATCGCCGACGGCTCGTTCCCGCAGAGCGGTCACGTCGTAAGTGTGCGGAATGATCCAGATCTGAAAACTCCCTTTTTGGACTTTGGCGACGGTCAAGCTGATGCCGTCGAGAGCGATCGCTCCTTTGAAGACCAAATAGCGCATGAGATCCGCCGGCGCGGCGATTTCGAGGAGCCAGTCGGCGCCGTGCCGGCGCCAAACCGTGATCCGCCCCGTTCCGTCGATGTGTCCGGTGACGATGTGGCCGCCGAACCGCCCGTCCGCGGCGAGCGATCGTTCGAGATTCACCGCCGATCCGATCCGGGCGGCTTGGAGATTGGTCCGTTGCCAGGTTTCTTCCAGCAGATCGAACTGAACCAGTCGTTCGGTTCGCCGGGTGGCGAGCTTCACGACGGTGAGACAGCATCCGTTGACCGCCAGACTATCTCCGACTTTCAGGCCGCGCCCACAGACTTGGGCGCGGATGGTGAGGGCGATCGATTTGGGTGAACGCTCGATCTTCTCGACGGTTCCGGTTTCTTCGACAATTCCTGTAAACATGTCCGGGACGATTCCGGGGCGAGGGTGAAGCTAGACGACGCGGGCGGTCAATAGCAAATCCGGGCCGAGCCGCCGCCACTCCACGTCCCGGAGCGTTAGGATTTCGGCAAGATTTCGGGCCCCGGTTCCGGCCACCGCACGGCGCGCGTCCCTGCCTCCGAGAATCTTCGGAGCGTAAAAAAAGGCAATGCGCTGAGCCAAGCGCGCGAACAGAAAGGAGGCATTGACCTCTCCGCCTCCTTCGACCAGCAGGTGGGTGACGTTCTCCGCGCCGAGCTTTCGGATGAGCCAGGTTAAATCAATCCGTCCCAGTTTGGTGGGCGCAATCCAGACCGAAGCCATTCGCGAGAGCCGATCGACCCGCCGTCGAGGCGCCTCTTTCGTGACGACGATGGTCGTGTGCTCGGCGAATTCATCGGAGACGACTTGGGCGGTCGGCGGAGTTCGCGCCTGCGAATCAAGGATGATCCGCCGCAACGGCGAAGGCGCGCGCCTCGGAGAGGGGCGACCCGTTTGCGATGATCGGAAGGTCAAGCTCGGGTTGTCGGCCAAGACGGTGTTGACGCCGACCAGAAGGGCGTCCGCGCCTTGGCGGAGTTTCATCGCCCACGCTCGAGCCTTTTCCCCGGTGATCCATTTGGATTCTCCGGACGCGGTGGCGATTTTTCCGTCCAGGGTCATGGCGGACTTGATGGTGACGAAGGGCGTTCGGTGGATGATCCAGTGGTTGAACGGTTCGTTCAGTTTAGCGGCGTCGCGGGCCAGGACCCCATGAGTCACTTCGAGTCCCGCGCGGCGGAGAATCCGGTAGGCTCGTCCGGCGTGGCGAGGATTGGGGTCGGTGGCGGCGATCACGACCCGGCGGACGCCGGCTTTTTGGATGGCCTTGGTGCATGGGGGGGTGCGGCCTTGGGTGCAACAAGGCTCCAACGTGACGTAAAGGGTGGCGCCGGCGGGGTCGCGGCCATGGCTCTCGGCGTCGCGGAGAGCCAGAATCTCGGCGTGCGCCTCGCCCGCGCGATGGTGCCAGCCGCGGCCGAGGATTTCTCCCGATCGGACCAGAACGGCTCCGACCATGGGATTGGGGGAAGTCTGGCCGGAACCGCGTTGGGCCAGGCGCAAGGCCAGGCGCATGAACCGGAGATCCTCCTCGCTCTCGCCGTTCTTCCGGTTCGATTTCACCGCGCGTGGGTTAATGCCGTGGGCTTGACGACGGATCGCCGGTCACTCCGCGAATAGCGCGGTGGCGAACTGTTGAGCGTCGAACGGCTGCAAGTCGTCGGCTTGTTCTCCGACGCCGATGAATTTGATGGGCAGGCCCAATTCCTTTTGAATGGCGACGACCATGCCGCCTTTGCTCGTGCCGTCGAGCTTGGTGACCACGAGTCCGGTCAAGGGCACGGCCTTGTGGAATTCGCGGGCCTGGTTGAGCGCGTTCATGCCGGTGGTGGCATCGAGGATCAGAAGTGTTTCATGAGGCGCTCCGGGAAGTTGTTTTCCCAGAACTCGGTGGAGCTTCTGCAGTTCTTTCATCAGATTCTGCTTGGTATGGAGCCGGCCGGCGGTATCGACAAAAAGGTAGCCGATCTGGCGTGAAATTGCCGAAGACATGGCGTCATGAGCCACCGAGGACGGATCGGCTCCGTAGGCGCCGGCCACGACCGGGACTGAGAGACGTTGACCCCAAAGTTTGAGCTGTTCGATGGCCGCGGCGCGAAAGGTGTCGCAGGCCGCAAGCAGCGCCGTCTCGCCGCGGGACTGAATCAACGCGGCCAGTTTGGCGGCGGTGGTGGTTTTGCCGGTGCCGTTGACTCCGACGATGGAGACGACGGTCACTCCGGAGGGCTGGCGGTGGAGGGTGACCGTTTTGGAATGCAAGCTTCGAGCCACCTCTTGCGTGGCGATGGCGAACACGTCCAAGGCCGCGGCGCCTTGAGTTTCGTAGGCCTGGCGCACGGCCGCGATGATTTCGTTCGTGACGCCCATGCCCAGATCGGCGCCGATGAGGGCGGCCTGGAGTTCCTCGAGCGAGTTGCCGGTCAGCTTCGGTGAGCGCGTGATGATGCGCTTGATTTCGTGGACGAGTTTCTGGTGGGTCTTCTGCAGGCCCGACTTGAGTTTATCGAATAATCCCATGATGAGTAAATTCCGGCGGGTGGAGGATCGGACCCGAAGTCTCAGGCGGATTGCCCGAGGGGTGTCCGGCGGCGTCGGATATCGAGCGCGCGCGTTTTGAGTTCCTGGACGTGTTCATAGGGCAGTTTGATGCTGCCGATGAGCGGCTTGCCCTTGTTCAAGCCATGGCAATCGGATCCGCCGGTGACCAGGAGCTGATACCGCTGGGCCAGATTCAAATAATGCTCGGACGCCGCGGGGGGATGTTTGGTGTGGTAGCACTCCAAGCCATCCAGTCCGGCCTCGGCCAGGTGAGGAATGAGATCGTCGCTTCGATTCAACCCCGGATGGGCCATGACGGCGACGCCGCCGGCATGATGAATCAATTCGATGGCGTCGATCGCCGAAATCTTGAACTTGGGCACCCAGGCGGGCCGGTGCCGCTTGAGGAAACGCTCGAAGGCTTCGTCCAGGGTGGCGCAAAATCCGCCTCGAACCAAGGCGCGGGCGACGTGTGGTCGGCCCGGAGACCGGCAATTGGCGATCGCGAACACCGCCTCCGCCTCCAACGGAATGTTCAACTTGTTCAGGCGCGAGACCATTTCCCGAATGCGATTCTGGCGGACGGTTTGGAATTTGGCCATCTCGACGAGCAGGCGCGGATTCTCGATGTCGATGAAGTATCCGATGAGATGCAGTTCGTTGCCGCGGACCTCGGCGGTGAGCTCCGAACCGGGAATGAATTCCAGGCCCAGATGGTTGCAGGCGATTTCCATCGAGGGGCAGCCCTCGATCGTGTCATGGTCCGTCAGCGCAATGACCGATAACCCATGTCGCTTGGCGTGGGCGGCCAGCTCCTCCGGCGAGTAGGTGCCGTCCGAGAAGTAGGTATGAAGATGGAGGTCGGCGAACATGCCCTCGAGACAGGCTACTTGACGATCCGGGCCGATCGCATCAGGTCGCTCTTGACCTTGTCGAGAATGCCATTGACGAACTTGCCGCTGTCTTCGGTGGAAAACTTTTTCGCGATGTCCACCGCTTCATTGATACTCACCACTGGCGGAATGTCATCGCGATGGAGCATTTCATAAATGGCCAGGCGCAGAATATTTCGGTCCACCACGGCGATGCGGCGCAACTCCCAATTCTTGGCGTATCTCGTGATCGTCGCGTCGAGCTCCTCCTGAAACTGCAAGGTCCCGCGAATCAAAGGGTCGGCAAAGAGCCGGGTGGCGGCCTCGTCGGCGGTGGGTGGGGGCAGTTCAGTTTTGACACCCCATTTGGCGTCGCCCTTCTCATCGGCCAACGCGGCCGAAGCCTGGCTCATCCAGAATTGATCCAGCGCCTGATCGACGTTTTCCGAACGATTCAGGTCATACTGAAACAAAAACTGGACGGCGCGTTCGCGCGCCTCTCGTCTTGTGCCCATGATGGAGAGATTAAGGACGAACCATCCGGGAGCAAAGGAAATTCATTTTCCGGTCAGCGGCGGATCGGGTCCGGCGCGAGGCCGAGGTTGGCCGCGAGGAGTTGATACGCGGACCGATGGGAACAACTCGGAGTCGGCATTTGCCAAGATAAGGGGAGTGCTGGGAGGGGCAGGACCACAAAGTGGGAGCTGTGCCTCTTCCTTCCCTCCTTCCTTTTTCGCCTCCACCGCCCCGGATCGGTTCTTCACCCAAATCTTATCCTGGCGTGAGGTGTGACTTGACAACAAATCCTCGTCCAACGCACCTCACCGGCGTTTTTCGCGGGTTCGTTTTGCGGACGTTCGCCCTCGCGTTTGTCGGCCTCGGCTTGAAACTGAGTGGTTCCGCCTTCGGTGCTCCGACCGTGACCTTCTCTCCGTTAACCAACGGGCAAGCGGTCGTGAACCTCGCGGGTGTTGGCGGAACCTTCGCCACGGCGGAAGCCTCGATCGCCTCAATCACGTTTTCCATTCGCGAACTGGACATCCACGGCGGCAAGGGAAGATGGTGGAACGGCACATATTTCCAGGCGACCACTGCCTCGTTGCCGGCGGTCATGAGCGGAACGAACTGGGCTCGTGCCTCGAGCGTTGTCCTTCCGCCCTTGAATTCCGGTCAAAGTTTTGAAATCACCGCCACGGCCACGGACTCCAAGGGTGCGACGACCAACGTCAGCATTACGGTCCAGGCGCCGATCACCGGGCTCAATTGGGATCCCGGCCAGACTCCGCTGGGCAGCCTCCTCCTGCAAAACCCAAACACCAACGGCGGCAGCTACTGGTTCAAGATCACCACCCAAAACACGACCGTCGGAGCCTGGAGAACTGCGCTTTATGCAACTGCGGGCGAAGCGGACGTTTATCTCCGCAACAATTCTCCGCCGACGACCAACAGTTATCAATTTGCCTCGCGCCGCACCGGCGCCGACGGTTTCGTCGTGCATTCCTCGCAATTCAGTCCCGGCCAGGACTGGTACCTGCTCGTGACCGCCACGACCAACGCGCAATGGACGCTTCTGACCGGCGAAGCCTACGTCCACAACCTCGGCCCGCTGGCCGTGGAGGATTCCAGCAGCACGAACGTGGCGATGGGCGCGGAAGGCATGGCCTTTTTTAAGACCACGATTGACGCCCAGACCCTGGCTTGGGCCCTCTGGTTACACGGCGCCAACAATGAACTCCGCGTCCGCAAATCCGCGGCGCCACATCCGGCGTCGTATTCAAGCGGCGAACCCGTTCCACAATCGGGACAAATGCTGGTCGTCCCCGCTTTCCTGGCCAGCGCGGCCTTCAACGGATATTACTTTGTGAGCGTCTCTGGCGCGCCCGGGCAAACTGTCTGGCTGGATTCGCGCAAACAGCTCGCCACCGACATCCCCTTCGCTTCAACCAACGCCGTGATCACTGTGACCAACGCGGGCTATCACCTCTACCGCGTTCAAGTTCCGGTCCAGCAGATCGCCTGGGAAGTTCGCGCGCTCCCGGTTTCGGGCAATCCCAATCTTGCCGTTCGCCGCGATCAAGTCCCCAACGAATGGAACAACGACGCCTTTTCTGAAACGCCCGGTTCACTGGTGGATAGCCTCACGCTGGTGCCCCCGACGTTGAGCGACGGCACTTTTTACATCACCGTGTATGGCGCTCCTCCGTATTCATTCAGCCTGCAGAGCGCCAACCCGATCGTCACGGACGTTCCGTATTTTGGCGCCGACGTGAATTCCGATCTCAACCGCGTGGGCTGGCGCTTTTATCGCGTGACCGACATCGCCGCCCAACTCGGCCCGCTCGGCTGGGATTTGCTTCTGCAAAATGCGCCACCCGGCACCGAAATCGCGCTGCGCCGCAATGCCGTTCCAGGTCGGTGGAATTTTCGTACCGACAAAAACACTTCCATCAATTCCAGCGGTCACGTGGATTCTTCCAGCGTCAGCGGCGAACTTCAACGACCTGCTCACCAAGCCGACATTTGGTATATCGGCGTCTATAACGCGTCCGCCGCGCTGGATGCGTTCACGCTGATCAGGCAGGAGCTGGTGCCGCAATCTCTCGCCTTCAACGGCATCAGCACGGTGACCAATCAGGCGCCGGGGAACTGGCGATATTTCCGCATCGACGTG
>CAYHFE010000254.1:0-10256 GCA_964355375.1 uncultured Verrucomicrobiota bacterium | reverse complement strand
GCCGCCGATAGAGGGCGATCAACTCGTGCGCCGGATAGAGCACTGGATCTAACAACGTCGTGACCAGCAGCACTCGCTGCCGGCGTCCGCGAATGACGGCGGTAAAGCGTAAGCGGTAAGCGGAGGGCGTCTTGTGGGCGATCATGGGGCGGGATAAATTGGAGGCATGGGAAAGGCCCTGTTGAAGTCACGTCACCAGTTCAGCGCGAGTGAGCGCGAGCGTTGGGTCGAGCTTTGTCGGAAGAGCGAGTTGACCCAGGCGCAGTTCGCGCAGGAGCACGGTCTGAAGCTGAGCGCGCTGCGCCAGTGGCTTTACCGCTCGAGCCGGCGGACGCCGGCGCCCGGTCCGGTTTTTGAAGAAGTGCTCTGCTCGCCGCCCTGGCTGGGGCTCACCTGGATCGCGGAGATGGCCGCGGGTGAGGACCTCACGCTGCGGTTTGGAGCGCCAAGCAGTCCGGAATTTATTGCCCGGGTGATTCAGCAGCTGCGCCGGCCATGCTGAGTCCATCTCCGGCGACCCGGGTGTTCCTGGCCTTGGCTCCCGTGGCCGGAGATCTGCACGAGCCAGCGCCACGTCCGCCCGCCGACGTCCAGGACGTCCTGGCCGAGGAGACCCAGACCTCCGAGGCGGAGAAAGCCAAATTGCCTCGGCGCCAGCGCAAGCGTCGGCAGGTTCCGGTCCACCTGGAAGTCCAGACGACCGTTCTGGAACCGACCGACCCGGCCTGCGAACACTGTGGACAGTTGGGGGACAAGATCGGCGAGGAAGTCAGCGAGCAGGTGGATTTGATCCCCGCCCGGCTGATCGTGCGCCGGACGGTGCGCATCAAACGGGGTTGCCAGTGCGGGTGTGGCCCGATTGCCATCGCGCCCCTGCCTCCCCGGCTCTTGCCCGGGAGCATCCTGGGTTTGGGACTGGCGGTGTTCATTCTCCTCTCCAAGTACGATGATTTGTGGTTCTTTGGAGTGCCGGGGGGAGACGTGATGCTGCTCTTTGACCGGGGCCGATCCCACACCGTGCCCCTGGAGGCACTGAAAGGTTTTAACGGCGCGTTTCAGAGTGACGACTTCAGCGCCTACGAGACCCTGGTCAGGAAACGGACCGGCCTGCGTCGGCTCGGCTGCGCCGCCGGGAACATTGGGATGGAGCGGCAACTCCGCCCTACCGGAGGTCGAATCCTTCTCCAGCACGGAAACGGGAATCCCTCTTTGAACAACCGATACGTTCACTCCTCGCTCGGCCAGAACAGGGCGCAGCCAAAACCACGGCCCACCCGCGCCCGAACACAAGTCGAGCACGTGCCGTGCGCCCGTGCGCTGAAGCGCGCCCGACAGAATTGGAACCATGGCCGGGTATGGCTTCGTTTGGGCGATCACGAATTGCAGGTAATCTGTCTCGGCGTCACGAACCACACGCGGACACCCATCCTGGTCGTGGATTTCAAGGAAGTGAAGGCGTTTCATGGGTGCAACCGCGGAGGCGGCGGCAAGTCAATCATGGCTTCCCCTCCGACTGGTTTGGGAGAATCACGACGCCAACTACAGTCAGCGCCACGAAGGTGAGCGGCCAGTAGTACGGCGACCCAAATCTCCACATTTGAGTGGCGTTAATGCCCTCCGAAAGACCGATCAACATCAGGAGCGTCCAGGACGCCCACCGCTCACCGCGCTTGAGCGGGCCGTTGACAATCACGAATGCAGTCGCAGCAATGGCCAGCAAACAACCACCAAGCGCCTGCAGAAAGCCCAGGAGAAGCGAAGCGAGGTGAGGCGACATCTCGGCTTTGGTGGTGCCCAGGTAATCCAGAAGATTGGCGGGGACTGCCGGCACGAACATGTCGAAGCATCCCCCCAGCAATACCGACGTTGCGGCACAATTCAGGATGATCAGACTAATTTTCCGTTTCTTAGGTTTTTGAGTTCGTTCCATCACGGGATCAGGTCGAGGGAACCACTTTTTCCGACATTCTTTGCCGCAGCTTCTGCGAATGAATGAGTTCGATCTCAGTAATGACTCCACATAATCGCGGAACTGCTCGACCGGTTCACCGCGGGACACCAACTGCTCGATGATGAGCAGCGCCAGCCCATGCTCCCGGCGCAGGCGCTCCTTGAGCCGGGCGGTGTCAGACCAGCGCAGCGAAAACTTGATTCCGTGGCGAACAAACTCAGGCGGCACGAGGCCGAAAAGACAACCCACGGAGACTCCCAAGGCGATGCCGATAGGTATTCCCGCCCAGGCGGACGCAAAGAAGAGGATGACCAGGCCCAGCCCGACGCCGACCAGAGCGCCCAGAACTCGGGAAAAAAGATAGATGATTGTCATGCCTTTGCCGCCGGGCCTGGTTAGGAATCCCGTTTCTTCCCCGCCAATGACCAAATTGTGGCGGCTGCCCAGATCGCCGCTGTGCTCCAGAAAAGCAGCGGCGACACGCTCCAGTAATTCAGAGGTGAAAGACCCCCGAAAAACCAACCCGCGACAGGGAAGCAAACGGCCAGCAAGAACGTGAGAGCGTTCAGTGCCGAAACCGATCGGAAAGCCCGGAGCCTACGAAAATGGGCGACGATAGTGGGGACGAATAACACGATGCTGGCGAGAACCGCAACGGCCACGCCAATAACTGGGTTGTCAAAGATTGGGTTCATGGTTGTGCGAATTCCTAAACTCTGCGACCGCCGCTGGGCGAAGCCCCGTAGTCGTGGAAGCCACGTCCGGCTGTAGCCGGTCCAAGAGTCCACTCCCCGCGTCCGGTTGACCTCGCTGACCCCAGGCCGTCAAGCCAGAACCGACTTCCCTGAGCTCCTCCGCTTGCTCGAACACGTCGCAGCGAATGCCCACGCGTTCCAAGGCCCGGGCGGTGGAGAACCCGCCGATCCCTCCTCCGATGATGCTGGCTTTCATAGCGGCGATTAGATTCGAACGACCCAGCAACTCGCAAACGCCCTGAGCTGCTTGATGGGAATGCTCAGGCGCTTGAACAGGTTCTCGATCTCTCTTTCATTCCGATACGGCAGTTTCTCGGGGGCGGCGTTAATCAGGGAGCGGGGATCGTCGATCTTCCGAAAAACGCGCTGCATTTTGAGTGTGTTCCTCTTCTCCTGCGTCGTGCAGCGCGCGGACACGCGAAGCAGCGCGATGGTGGCGCGAAAACGACCGAGGCCCGCCCTTCTTGCCACCCAGCCCACCCTTTGAAAGGGATTCATCAGGTAAATCTCCAAGCTCTCTCGAAACGCCAGCCGGTGATCACTGACCAGGCCGACCATCTCCAGAAAATCCTCCTGGGCGGCGCTTGCCTTGTAGAACGCGACGAATATTTTCCCTGCCTCCTTAACCACTCTCTGCCCTTCCGTGAGCATGGACCGGATCTCGTCTTCTTCGGCGGTAAAATCAACCACGCCAGTGGCATAAATGATGGTCTCGTAACGGGCTGCCGGAAATGGCATGGCCTTGGCATCCGCCTGGACAAGTGTAATCCCCCGGCGAAGTTTCGCCTGTCGGATCATCTCCGAACTCAGATCAACGCCATCAGACTCGTATCCGCATTTCCGCAACTCCGCTACGATCAACCCCTGACCCGCTCCGACAACCAAGACGGGGGACTCCATCTCCGGCAGGAGACGGCGAACACTGGCCAGATCGAAGTTGCTATCCTCGACCTCGGCGTGAAACTGGGCCAGCACATTCCAAAAATCAGAACAATGGCTCATACGTGTTCATGCATTGACGACTACCGCACGTTCCCGGCTCGAAGGGTTTCGAGGGGATAAAATGTGTCGCGCCAGCGGATGCCGCCACGCCACAGGGTTTTCGCGATGGAATTAAGCAAAGCGCAAAGAAAGACCGGCACCACGAACGGCACACCGAGGGCGAAAGACCAAGACCAACTAATGCGGCGGGCGAGGATCGCCGCCGGCAACACAAGGCAAAACGGCGACAGTGCCGCCACCAATCCGGCGCTGGTTCCCGACATTGCGCCAATGACCACGGAGCCCATCAGGAGCGTGAGAAACGCGCCGACCCCCAACGCCAGCGGAAGACTGAACTCCAGGGCGGCGAAGTAATTTTTCTCCATGAGAGGAATCACATCCCAAAGACTCGTCCCCCATTGAGCCTCCACATCGTCGGCGCCAAGAAATGCCCGCGTCCGCTTGCCGGCGCGACGCAGCAGCAGGCCGAGTTTCACATCATCAACCACGGTCAGGCGCAGGGCCTCGTAGCCACCGCATTGACGATAGGCAGGCGCGCGCACCAGATTGAAAGCACCAAAGCCTACGTGTGAGTTCGGCCGGTCACGGTTTACGCCAGAGAACCAGTTTGCGATGCTGAGGTTGAACAGGAGCGAACCGGCCCGGAGGCCAGGGCTTGGTAGCGCGAGACCCGACGAGAGCGTGACGTGATCTGCTTGCTCCCGCTCCGCTACCTGAAGCGCGCGGAACAGCACGTCCGGCTTCGACCAGCAATCGGCGTCGGTGAACAGAATCCACTCTCCCTTGGCCGCGCTGGCGCCGACGTGGCAGGCGTGGCACTTGCCCAGCCAGCCCTCCGGCAGAGCGTCAATGCGCACGACCCTCAACCGCGAATCCTCCCTCGCCAGTTGCTCTAAAATTTCACCCGTTCGATCGGAGGAACAATCGTCCACTACGATCAACTCCAACTCAACGCCCCGTTGGGCGAGAAGACGCCGAACGGTCTGCTCGATGCGCGCCTCCTCGTCCCGCGCAGCCACGATCACCGAGCAGAGGAATTTACGTTGGGAAGCTTCCGCCCTGTCTGGTGGTAGTGAGTCGAGCGGAGGCAATCGCCGCAGCCAGCGCAAATGCCACAAGGCACCGCATGCGCCGGCCACGAACAAGGCGGCCGTTCCGAGAAAGATGGAGGTCATCAACATTTGGAACTAACTCCTTTGGCGCGCTCGATCGGCACGCCGATCAAATAGGTGACAGGAATCGGGTTCCCCTTGCTTTTTACTTCGCCGATCTCCCACTGGTAGTTTTCTGCCTCCAATCCTTTGACCAGTTCGCGCAATTCCGCGACACTGTAGGTCCGCAAACACGAAACCAGCCCGTCGAACAACGAAACCAAAGGCACCACCGGAATCAGGTAGGTCCAGAACAAACGCGACCAGCGGAAGGGACGGATGAACGGGGTCATCAGGAACACCATCAACGGCACCAGCAACATCAGGAACATCGCCAGGGCACTTTGGTATGTGCCCTCAAAAACGGCGATGCCGTGGTGCTTCCGCACCGCGTCGCCCAGAATGGCGCGCGCCTGCTCCGGTCGGAAATGGTGGAAGGCTGAGAAAAGCGTCCGGAACCCGGCCAGCTCATCAGGAACTCCCGTCACGTCCACCGGCTCTGGATGATAGCGGATAACCTGATGCGCCAGGTTCAAGTCGCTCGAAGATCCCAGTGCCCCCGGGTTGGGATACTTGTCCGTCAGGCAAACCGACACGTCCAGTCCTCGCTCGGCGAGGACAGGTTGAAGCCAAAACCACGGCCCACCCGCGCCGGAGCACAAATCGAGAACCTGCCGTGTCGCGGTTCGCTGAAGCGCAGCGGCCAGAACAGGAACCACGGCGGCGTAACCCTTCATGTTGGCGATGACGAACTGAAGGTAATCCGTCTCCGCGTCCCGAATCGCGCGCGGGCACCATTCCTGGTCGTGAATTTCAACTAGGTGAAGGCGTTTCATGGCTGGTTCTCATTGCTGCTCAGTCCATCGTCGCAAATTGGCGAATACAAACTCGTGCTCCGAAGTCACGCCCCAGCGCTCCAGCGGTCGCCAATACCAGCGCGGATACAGCCGCGTCCCGATGGTCGTGTGCCGCACAACCCGGGTCTGTGCTCCAATAGTCGACAACTCGTAGCTCGCGTCCACGAACGTCAGCCAGTGCCGCCCGGGCAGCGTGCTCTCGGTTACGCGCAAGCCCATAAAGGCCGCTCGCTCCCACGCCGTGACTTCCTGCGCGATGATTCCGCTGTCAAAATAGCAAACCCGCCGTCCACCGACTCCGGCAAGATCCAACTCGCAGCGCGTTGGCGTCGGCAAGCCCGCACGCAGCAGAAAAGGGCGCGGGCCATCGAGCTTGTGCATCCCGGCGACCAAATCCCAAGTGCGCTCGAGCGTTGCGGCCACCGTCGTCTCGGTGGTAAAGACCTCGTGCTGCTGGACGGCGCGAAACGGGCGCTCCACCCGATCTGCCGCCGCAATGAACAGCGGACAAAACAACAGCAGCAGCAGTGTCGTCTTGCCTGGGTCAGGCAGTTTGTCAATGAACCGTCCACGAACTTTGTAGCCAATGGACACACCAATCGCAACGCCAGCCGCGACCAACGGCGACGACATCGCGCAACAGATGATGCCTTCCCATCGGACAAACAACATGACGGAGAACGTAATGATGCCGCCCGTGATGCAGCACGCGACAATGCGCTTGGGCCGGCGCACTACTGCGGCGACCGCAAAGCCGGATACGAATGGCACGAGCACGAACATCACCGTGCCAAACTCGCTCCGCGCGCCACGGACGAGCAGATAACCGCCCAGCTGAAGCGCCACGCCGAGCGCCGTGCCTAGCAGCACGCCTTTGAGGAGATTCTTACGTTGTGCGTTCACAGTTCGCGCAAGTCAGTCAGTTCTGGTGGAGATAACGACGCCATTCTGCCGATTCCGCCAATTGCTTCAACACCGCGCTACGCCGAGCGATGAAACGGCGCATGTAGGCCGCCAAGAAGAGCACATCCACGATACTGCCGAGGACGCCCAGCGGCGAGTTGAACTCGAAGCGATCACGCATCAATGTCCCCGCCGGATGCTCTGCAAACTCATGGTCGTGGACCATGTGCTTGAACGCGCCGGAAATCATGACGTCCTGAAAATGTTTGGGACGGTCGAAAGCAGTCACGCGAACCGTCAGCTTTTGCCTGACTCCGAAATGCCGCGCCTCCCAAGTCACTTCGTCGCCCATGCCAATCAGCCCGCGCGTGACCCCGGCCACGGCGCGCTCCTCCGTGCCGCCCGTCGAGTCCTGATGCGCGTCAATGCTGCGCGTGAGGTCAAAGACCCGCTCTCGCGGGGCGCGAATCTCGGTGGATAATTCGATGACTGGCATGGTGAGGAGGCGAGTTGCCTGACGAGGTGTTCAATTGCGGGCAGCAGGCGCGGATGACGGAAGACGAAGCCGTCGGCCAACAGTTTGCCAGGAACAACATGGCGGCTTTTGATGAGCAACTCGGTTTCGGTGCGCAGGAAGAACGCACCGATCTCCAGCATCCAACGCGACGCCGGCAGGCCGAACGGAGCGCGACAGACCTTGCGGATTGTGGTCATGAATTCCGCGTTCGACACCGGGTGCGGCGCGACGAGATTCACCACACCGCTGAGGTTTTCATGTTCGATGATCCACTCCACCGCGCGGCAGAAATCCTCCTCGTGAATCCACGAAACGAACTGTCGTCCGCCCGCCAAACTGCCGCCCAAGCGGAGCCGAGCGAGTCGGAGCAAGTTTGGAAGCACGCTGTTCTTTCCGTGGCCGAGCACCATCGCTGAACGGAGGGCGACCTTGCGCGTGGGGAGAGTATTCGCTTCGTTGAACACGCGCTCCCATTCCGTCGCCACGTAAACCGAGAAAATATCCTTCGCCTCGGCGCATCCGCCGATCTCGCCCGCCTCGTCCCAGGCTGGGCCAAACGTGTGTTTGTAGATCGTCGCGGTGCTGGAGTTGAGCCAGACCGGCGGCGGATTGTTCCATCGGGCAATCGCCTCGCCGAGAACGCGGGTTGAGTCCAGCCGCGAACCCAGCAGGAGTTTGCGATTCCGCGCGTGATAACGGCAATTCACCGAGATGCCCGCGAGGTTGATCAGCGCCCGCGCGCCTTCGAGTTCCTTGAGCCAATTCCCGACCGTCCTGCCGTCCCAACGAACCTCGCGAATCATATCCGTCCGTTGCTTGGGCCTGCGGGTGAGGATGACGACTTCCATTCCCCTCGCGGCGAAGTAATTCGCCAGAACGTTTCCGAGAAAGCCGCTACCGCCGGCCAGGATGATCTTGGTTTTCATGGGAATTGGCAAAAGACGGTGTGGCGAGGCCGTTTGGTTTTCCGGTGCGAGGGAATCGCGCAAGCTCCGCCCAAGCACTGTCGGTGCTTCGCGATCCAGCGATAGAAGCCGCGCCCGGCCGCGTTGCAGCCAGGGAGGGCCAGCACGAAACCCAACGGCCACAACCACCACACGCGGCGCATCAAAACGGCCCAAGCATTCACGCCGCCGAACTTCCGGCGATCCGCCAGTTGCAGCCACATCTCCGCCCGCAATTCCTGGTCCGTAATCCCGAGTCGCTCCGTTGCGCCGAACGTTTGCAGCGGCAGCCAGACGAAGCCGCGCCGCTCAAAGACCTGCCCCCATCGCTGCCGGTTGGCGACGCAGAACCGGCACTCGGCATCGAAGAAAATCCAACCGGCTGGTTTCTCGGTCTTGTTGTCTGTAATTTCTGTATTCATAGAAATTGGTTCTCAAAAAAAGGCGGTCAGCCGCCGATGCCCAACAGTTTGCGGATCTTGTCGCCAACTTTGACGAATTTGGTCAGCGCGCCGGTGGGCCATTGACGAATCTGGCTATACCAGGCGGTGGTGGTATCGAAGAAGTCGGCGAGCTCCCGCAGCTTCTGCTCGGTGTATTCGTCGGTTTCCTTGTCCTTCTCCGCCTCGGCGATACATTCGCGCAGCAAGCGTTCCGTGGGATCAAATTCGCGTTTCTTGCGTTCATCCATCACCACGCGGAACATCTCCCAGACATCCTTGAGGCTCTCGAAGTGATCGCGCGAATCGCCCATTACATGCACGCGCCGCACGATGCCCCAGCCCTGGAGTTCCTTGAGGCTGTTGCTGACGTTCGAGCGCGCGACGCCAAGCGCCTGCAAGATGTCATCCGCGTTCAGCGGTTTCTGGGAAATGAAGAGAAGGGCGTGAATCTGCGCCACGGTGCGGTTGATGCCCCAGCGTGTGCCCATTTCGCCCCAATGGAGGATGAACTTCTGTTGGACTGGACTGAGCGGTGTCATGTCGCTGTATTTCTGTATGGACAGAAATTACAGAAGTGACGCGTAATTGTCAAATAGTATCTTCTGTGCCTTGCGTCAATGTGTTTGGGCTCGGGTGCGCCCGCTCGTGGCACTGAGGGAGACGGCACAGTCGGTTTCGATGGCCAGGGATCGCAGCTCCTGTTCGGAGGAGCGGGCGTCGGAGGCGGAGTTGGCCATGACGAAGCCGGCCCTTCCCTTTTCATTGAGCGCGGAGTGGAAGAGTTGAATCCAGAGGTAATGGAGTTCGGTTTCACCGACACTCCTGCGGTAAGGCTTCGCCAGTTTGGGTTTTGCGCTCGCGCGCGTTGCAGTGGCGTTGTCGGTGCGCGGCAGGCCGAAGGGGAAGCGGCGGGCATTTCCATGCGGGCCATAGCCGACCATGTCTTTCAACCGCTCCTGGTCTTGCCTTTCAGGCAAGTCCTGCGGTGTGCCTTCGGGTTGACGACGTGCGCTCGCGCACATAGCAGTGTCCACGGCGTTGAGGTTGAACGGCGGGCCATTCCGAAGTTCGACGTTCGAATTTCGAACTTCGAAGTTGGGCTGGCCGGTGACGTCGTGCGGGGCTGGGGAATGCCGAATGACGAATTTCGAGTGGCGAACGTGTCGAAGTCGGAAGGGCGAATTGCGGATGGCGAAGGAATCGGTCATTTCCACCTCTCGCAGTCTTCTTGGACGCAACGGTGATGGCGACGAGTTGGTCTGCCTCGTCCTCAAGTCGGTCCAGTTCCTGCAAAGTCCGAATGTCGAGTTGCGATTGTCGAAGTTCGGGTTTCGCGCCTCTGACCGGGATTCGGAATTCGTCATTCGCAGTTCGAGGTTGGAGGATGTCCCGGAGCATTTCGAGCCGGAAACCGGACTCGTCCGCTTCCTCTTCCACCGTGCCGAGTTTCGAGATGAAGTCGGCCTTTGATTTCGCGCGGCAGGCAGACCGGTAGTTTGCAGCCGTGGAACTCGACGACCGGATGACTTGCCCGATGGCATGGCGCGTTTCGAGCGTTTGCGGCAGCCCGGAGCAGAGCTTGATTACGTCGAGCGCAAACTTCTTCGTTCGTTTCTTCAGCTCTTCACTCATGGAGACTCCATTCGTCATTCGCACTTCGCAGTTCGCAATTCTCCCCGCCGCCGTGTTTGATTTCGCCTTCGAGGCCGTGGACGGCGAGGTTCAGGCGGCAG
>CAYHFE010000253.1:0-10277 GCA_964355375.1 uncultured Verrucomicrobiota bacterium | reverse complement strand
GCTGCGGCGAGAGCAGCATCCCACCATGCCGGAGTGAGGCCCACCATTCGCTCATGGCCGTGCCTCCCGAAAGCGGATTTCCACCGCCACCGGCAGGCACTGGGCCTCGCCCCGCAACGTGAAGCGGCGCGGGATCAACAGATTCAGCACCCGGTCGCGCTCGCGGTTCAACTGTTCCCGCAGGTCTTCAATATGCAGCCGCAACCGGCGCAGCTCGCTTTCCTTCGACTCCACGGAATCATGCAGTCGCGCCAGAGTGTTCTCCGGGTCATACAGAACTCCCTGGTTTCGTTCCTGGGTTAGTAAATCAATCTCGCGCTCCAACCGGTCCATGCGCGTTTCGGTGATGAGTTGCGACAGTTCGCCTTGCCGGCTCTGAAATCGTTCCGCCTCGTGGCGCGCCGCGTCCTTGCGATCTTGCGCGAGTTGCTCCTTGAGTTGTTGCGTTAACGCCGTCTTGTGCCGCTGAATGAGTTCACGCAAGCCCGCCTCCACGTCCAGCCATAAATCACCCGCCCGGCTGACCCATGCGTTGTCATGCGTGCTCGCGTTCCGCGCGTATTCCGCCGCAGACCGGTGCGGCAACGGTGCGCCGAGGTTGCCACCGTGCACGGGCACAACGATGGTCCGGGCCCAGTGATGGAATGTCTCGCGCAGTTCGTTCACGCCCAATTCCTCGAGCGTGAGCAGAATCCACGCGTCCGTTCCAGCCGGAATGCCCGGGTCAACCGTCACCGTCCAACGCGAGGCCGAGGCCGCCGTTCCGGGAAAACGGATGCGCGCGAAGAATTGCAGGCTCTGCTGGATGACCGGATGCCAGAGATGCAGCAACACCACATCCACGTCCGGTCGGAACACCGGCCGCCTCGCGATCATCGCCGGTTTCTTCCCGCACCGCCCGCTCGC
This sequence comes from uncultured Verrucomicrobiota bacterium, assembly GCA_964355375.1. GTDB lineage: Bacteria > Verrucomicrobiota > Verrucomicrobiia > Limisphaerales > SIBE01 > CAYHFE01. Next base: position 9,371 of record CAYHFE010000253.1, on the reverse strand, counting down.
TGACGCGCACTTCCGCTGCCGGGGCAGACTCCTCCGCCCGCAAGCCCTCGAGAGTCCGACGCCATGAGTCGGCAAAGGCGTAACCGCACGAGAGCAAACGCTTGCCCAAAACCTCGGCGGCAAACGCATCCGCCACCCGCTCGCTGCCCCGTGCGCTGGCCGTCAGCCGTTGCACTGCCCGGCGGAACTCACCAAAACCTCGCGCCAGCCGCGCTTCTACGGTGGATAACTTGATCTGCAGCGCCTGCGGCGGTTGGCGGTCAGAAAATCGCGGCGGGTTCGTAACTGCGTTGATTTCGCTTTTTAACCGACGCACCAGGACTTCTTGCACGCGCGACCGTTCCGCTGGAGTGAACTCGGATGTTTGCGAAAAACGGGCGGGGTCGAGAATTTCCAGCAACCCGGAGAAACAGCGCGCTCGGCCATTGTGTGGTGTCGCCGTCGCAAACACCTTATGGTCGAAATTCGGCGCAATGGTGCGCAGCATTTTCGACAGCTCGCTATCGTCGCCGAACGCCGCCGGCGCGAGATTGTGCGCCTCATCCACCACCAGCAAATCCCAGGGCAGATGCGGCGAGCCTTCAACCGTCCGGCAGGTGGCGAGGAACTCCTCCAGCACGTCGGGTTGTTTCAAATAATGATAGGAGGCGACAATGTGCGGGCTGCAGCGCCAGGGATTCGCGTCCAAGCCGGATCAACGTAAGGATGCACCGCCTGCCACCGTGACGCCCGCACCATGGCGGTGAACTGGGCTGACGGCATGCACGGACTGTCGCCTACACGTAGCAGCCCGCTGGCTTCGATCAGACGGGCGATGGCTCCCGCTCCCAGACCATTGTTTCCTCCCTCCCTCCCTCCCTCCTTCCGCGTCAGAAAAGTCCACGGTGACCAAGTGAAGCAAGCCATCCACCGACGGTGCGCTTGGCTCAACTCTGGAAATCACGCCGCATCGATTCCGCACCACTGCAAGCATTCCGATGGTCGGCCCCATAATTCCATTTCAGGCAGAGCCAGTCAGCTAAGTGAGCCCCAACATTCGCAGGCTCCCAAGCAAGGAAAGTCCCGGGCAAGTTTATGGCTTCAGAGGATTGCGCTGGGCCTCCGGATCAATGATCACGCGGAAACCGACGTTGAAGACCTTTTGCCAAGCATCGTAACCCCAGCGGCTGGCGCTGCGGCAGAGCTTGGGACGATCGCGCCAAGAACCGCCGCGGATGACTTTCCGGTCGTCCGGGCCGTCCGCCGCGCGTAGGTCGGCGACGCCGCGGAATGAGGGATGATAAGCCGTCCGCGTCCATTCGGCGGCATTTCCGTGCATGTCGTGGAGGCCCCAAGCGTTCGGAGCGTATCGGCCCACCTCGGAGGTGACGAGCGCGCCGTCGTTGAAGCGGCTGTCTTTCGCGACCAAGTCGGGCGCCTTCGGCCGCCAGCCTTCATCGGCCAATTTCCGGAGATTGGCGTCGCCCATGTTGCCGAAAGGCGAGAAGTCAGTGTCGAGATCGCCGTAGTTCAGCGGCGTCGCCGTGCCGGCCCGGCAGGCCCATTCCCATTGCGCTTCGGTGGGAAGCGTGACGGGTTCACCGAGTTTCTCCGAGAGCCAACGGCCAAAGGCCATGGCCTCATCCCACGAAACCCGCACGACGGGCTGTTTGGGACGGTTCAGCGGCCATCCGGTATATTCTTCGTCGAACCACCAGGAGCTGCGGTGCTCGAAGCGGCTGTCATGGTTCGGTTTGAATCTCGCGAACTGTTCGTTCGACACCTCGCACTGGGCCATCCAGAACGGCTTCTCCATTCGCACCGCGGCGAGGACACGTTCGTCGGGCGCGCCGTTGGTGTCGCCCATGATGAATGATCCGGCCGGGATTCGCACCAACTCCATCGTCACTCCACCGCCCAGGTCCACCGTGCGCGTGACCGGCCCCGCCGCGGCTTGACGCGCCTTCGCCGTCGCGGCTTGGAACGGCCAACCCTCGACGACGAGCTGGGCCGGTCGAAGCGGCGGTTCCGGCGCGGGCGGGACGGGCTTCGGCGGTTCGGGTTCCGGTTCGACGGCGGGCATCGTCTCGAAGTTCTCGAGGACACCGCCGTAAAGCTGGCGCAACTCCAGGCGACGATCGCATTGGTCGCCCGGGATTTTCGTCGTCTCGGCCCAGGTGCCGTGACACGGCGCGTTCAGATCAATCCAGGTCACGAGGCGATCCCAGGCTTTGGCGTCGAGCTGAACATTGTGGTGGCCCTTGGCCAGCATTTGGATGAGCTCGCTCGTGTCCGCGGCGAACTCGCGCGGGGGCAATTCATGCAAATCACTTTCCAGTCCACCCACGCGCACGAACTGGCGGAGTGCCACGTAACTGGGATCGAAGACGGCGCCGTATCGGCCGAGCAACGCCTCCTTCTCGCGGCGAACCAACTGACCGTCGAGCTGGCCTCCGCGATACACGACAAAACCGCCTTGCTCACGACGCAGATCGGGCTCTGCTGATTTCCTTCCGTCCGCGCCGATCCCGCCGCCCTGGTGGCAGGCCACGCAATACTTATCGAGCACCGGTTGGACATCGCGTCCGAAGCTGAAGCCGTGGACCGGACCATTCCACGGCGAAATCTCGCGCGGCGGACTCTGGAGGGCGATGCGCTTTTCCTGACCGGGCGGCGCGCTGCTCTGGCGGTCATGACATCCGACACAGGAGACCGTTTCACCGGGCATGGCGCTCATCCAACTGCGCATGAGCCCCACGGCCTTGCCCTCGGCATCGAGGGGCTGGAACGTGATCGGGGTCTTGGCCGGCACACGGAAGAGCGCGGAGCCATCCGCTTCGACCGGCACGGTGCCGAGCACCCGCTTGGCTTCCCACGGGCCGTCGGCCCCGACGCGATGGTCAATGCCCGCCAGGCGTTGATACCCGAAATGATAGGTGACGAGACGGAGGGCCTTGACCGTGCCGCGGGGAACACCCGGCAGGCCGGTCCCGCGATAAACGTCCTGCATGAAGACCATGGCCTGCTTTTGGTCGGGTTTCACCTTGTCCACGACCACCCGCGGCCGCACGCGCGGCCGCAATGGCACCGGTTCGAGCAAGGCGAAACCCTCCTCCTCTTTCACCAGCGTCATGTTGTCGAAGACATCCACGAGATAAATGCCCCAGAGAGCGTCGGGCTCGGGCTTGCACGCGACCAGGAAATAGCGTTCCGAGAGCGGCCACGGGTGAAGAAACTTCGGCCAGCTATGCTCCGTCAGTTTGTCTTCGATCTTGGGCAGAACGGGTGGGCCTCGGCGCGGGATCCGCTGCACCACACCCTCCGTTTCACGACGACCCTGGGCAGGATCGAAGATGAACAATTCCCCTACCCGGCCTTCGTGGTGGCCGGTCACGATGGTCACGATCTTGGTCGAGTGATCCGGGATGGCCCGGGCGAAGAACATGGCGTTGGGCCAATAGGAATTCGCGCCCGTGTATTCCATCTGGCCGGTGCCATCGGGATTCATCGACATGAGCAGCCGGTTCCAGACATGCGGCGTGTCGGTGTAATCCCAACGGAGGTACAGGACCCGTCCGTTGTTCAGCACGCTGGGCGTGTAATCATGGTCCTGCTCGAAGGTGAGCTGATGGATGCGTTCCCCCTTTGGCCCCATTTTGTACATCATGCCGACGATGACCCCGGCGTTGCAGGGCACGCCTTGGAGCGGAGCCGTGGAGAGAAAAATGATCTCGTCGCTCGGCAAATAGATCGCATCGTAATTGTGAACATCCGGGTGGATGCTCGGCGTGAGCTGCCGGGGCGGGAGTGGGATCGGGCTCTTTGGCGAAGGCAAATTCAGTTCATGGATCTGCCAATTGCGATTGGTGTCCGGCATGGAGAAGAGCAACTTGTCGGCGTGCCAGTGCAATTCGAGGTCGTTGACCAGGCGCGTTCCGGACGGTTGGAAGAGCGTGGTCAAGCGGCCCTCGGGCTGCACCGGCGACAGGACGGCGACTTCGTTGGTCCATTTGTTCACATTCGCCATCGTGCCGTAGTTCCACGAACTCTGCCGCGGAATGCCCAGGTATTCGCCGTAGCCGAAGCCCTCCCAACTGGTGCGTCGAGCGCCGCCCAAGGGAACCCGCTTGAGCACGAGCAATCGTTCAAAATCGAGGAGCGGATTCGCCAGGAGCGCCTCGCGCCGCCACGACTCCAACTCCGCCATAGCACTCGCCAGCGCGGTCCAATCTTCCAGTTTGTCAGTCTGAAAACCGTTCAACGCCGCCGTCAGGCTCTTCTGAAGCTCGTCGAGACGCGTCCAATGCCTGGGCGGATATTTCCCCGGGAAACTGGCCCCGAGGTCCGCGACCGCGGATCGCGCCGCATCGAAGTCAAAACCGCGCGCCCGGGCCAGGACGTCGTCCAACGAGCGGCTGCGCAGGTAGCAGGTTTCGCGGATAATCTCCACGCCCGCCCGGTCACGGATTTGGGCAGCGAGTTGGGCGGCTTGACGAGCCAAAGCCGGCACCCGGGCCGACGCTTGGGCATAACGCTGCGCGAGGGCGGTCCAGTCCCCGGGCCGCCCATCGAATTCGAAGATGCGGTCTGCGCGCTCCCACGTCATTTGCCGGCGCTCCGGGCCGGTGCCGAAGTCCCGCAGCAGCGGGCTCCACAGGGCCTTGATGGCGCCGCGGCGCGCTCCGAGCACGCTGAACCGCACCGAGCCGTTCGTGCCGGCCCAATCGTCCAGACCGATGACTGCCTCAAATCGCACGAACGAGCCATCCAACGGCACGCGAATGGCACTATCCGCCTGCACATTCAGACCGCGGTCAAACGTCTGGCCATTCATCCGCAGTTTCTGATACAGGCCACTCTTGAGCGTCAGATCTCGTTCCCAGCGGCCCTGCAGGACGGTGAAATTCGTGGCCTTGGTCAACGATTCGGCCGAGCCGTCGGCGCGAATGAGCCGGGCTTCCGCCCAGTTGGCGACGGCCCATTTCACATCCGGGACGCCGGTGACGAAGAGATAGAGCTCGCGCGCGCCGGCCAACGGAACCTGGATCGGGCGGGCGGCCTCGCCCCCCCGCATCGTCTCGCTTTCGAACGGGGCAAAGCCATCCTCGAGGCCGAGCCCGGCGATGGCTTCGACGGAGGCACAGAGACTTTCGTGCCAGTTTGATTTTCGGAGGTAATGACTGGGATCATTCGATGCTGCTGGCGAAAAAACGGTGGCCAGACAGACAGCGAAGCCCACGAGAAGGTTTTTCGGAAGGTGAGACATGGCCCGAATTTGGACGAACCGCGACGATTTCTTCTTCATTAGACTTCTTCCTGCGAGCGACGGAAAGACCAGCGAGTCTCAGTCGCGTCATTGGACCAGCTCGAATCCCACTTCCCCGGGAACTCAATTCAAGCCGGCGAACCTTATCCGCACAAATTCGGCTGCAATGGGGAGCGCGCGCGCCCTCGCGGGCCGCGGCCGGCACCCTCGCCGACCACCTCGGCGCACCCGAACAAGTCACGATAGTTTTGTGACTGAATTGGGCCTTCGCCGACCGGCGAGGGCGCCGGTCGGAACACGCGAGGGCGCGTATGCTCCCCCATCCAGACTGCCTGCTTACGGCAAAGCCGCCGTCTCATTGCGCCGCGCTGAATTCGATCACTGCCGGCGGAGAGCTTCATCGATCAAGGGGTTGAAAAGTTTAAAGGGAACTCCGTTGGTCATCAGCCGCCGCACCTCGCAATGGCCATCGATGAAGACCAGATCTGTTTGTAAACCTCATGAACGAAATTGGGGTCGGTCAGCTTGCGGATGTCGATCGAGGGCCCGGTGATGTAGGGCGCGAGCAGGCTGGCGAAGAAGTATCCGCCGGCGAAGGTGTCGCCCGGCACAAAGTCGTTGAAATCATTGGCGTACATCTGCGTGGCCAGCCCGAGATTCCGCAGGTTGGAGAAGCACTTGGTCGTGCTGGCCTTGACTTTGGCCCGGCTCAAGGCCGGCAAGAGCATGCTCGCCAGAATGGCGATGATCGCGATCACCACCAGCAGCTCGATGAGCGTGAATCCTTTGAATTTCTGGGGCCGGGATTGATTCATGGACTTCGCGTTCGTCAACGTGGAATGACGTGGAGGGTAGCGATTCAAGCCGGCACCAGCAAGAACCGACCAGGAATAAAAAGTTCTGCCGCCCGGTAGGAGAAAAGTTGGATCGACCGCCGGAGAGCGGCAGCAGTTCTCATTTTGACTCAGGACACTGTCCGTTCCACGCATGTCGTCCCGGCTTCAGCCGGTTTTCACGTGGCGACCGGCTGAAGCCGGGACGACATGCTTGTCAAAATGAGAACTGCTGGGAGAGCGGGGAATTCAGTTGATCTTCACGACCTGATGAGGTTAATAGCGGCATTCCGCGCATTGATGCCCAAGATTGATCAGTTGCTTTTGGGAAGAGCGGTCGTGGTCCTGTTATCCCTGGGATGGGCGACGACCAGCCGAGGGTTGAATCCAACCACCGCGATCTCTCAGTACCAGCACGATGTCTGGACGGAGCGGGATGGTTTGCCGCAAGGCTCGGTTCAGGCCATCACGCAGACGAGCGACGGATATCTCTGGGTCGGCACTCGGGATGGTTTGGCTCGTTTCGACGGGATCAAGTTCGTGGTCTTCCGCGCGGAAACCACCGCCGGACTCCGGTCCAACGACATTCGCGCTCTGGCGGAAGACCATTCAGGAATCCTCTGGGTTGGAACGTTCAATGGTGGGTTGAGCTGCTATTCCAATGGGCAATTCACCTGCTTTGTCTCGAGCGGAAAACTTCCAGGCCAGGGCGTGTTTGAAATCGTCGAAGATCGCCGCCAGCACCTCTGGATCAACACCTCGGGCGGGCTCGCGGTGGTCCGGAAACCACTCGGGCCGGTCGAGACTCGTTTCGATGGCTTGCCTGATCGAGCGGGTTGGACGTTGCACCGTGACGGCGATGGCGAAATCTGTGCGTTCAGTACCGCTGGTCTCTTCCGGTTTTCCGGAACGCGGTTTGAGCCGATGATCGAATCGCGGCCGGAAGAGACGTCATCGCTCCGCAAGGCGTTGATTGATCAGACCGGCGCGATTTGGCTGGCCACGCGAGAGGGGCTGCGCCGAGCGAAAGCGTGAACCTGGCAGACCTTCCCTTGGTCGTCCGGATTTCGGGAAGACGAAGTCCGCGCCATGTCCACCGATCACGACGGCAACTTATGGCTGGGCACCTGGAACGGGCTCTGGCGGTTTCATGAAGGCCGGTTCAGCTCTTATACACGCCGCAATGGCCTTCCTCACGATCATCTGGAGGCCCTGTGCGAGGATGGCGAAGGCAGTCTCTGGGTCGGCACTCGAGGCGGCGGGTTGGCGCGCATCCACGATGGCAAGTTCACCCATTTCACGACCAACGACGGCTTGGCCCACGATTTCGCGAAGTTCTGGAACGAGACGGGCGCGTCCTTCGCATTTTCCCTGGCCCCTCATTTTTATCAGACCGTTTGGTTTTATGCCGTTTGCGCCGTGGCATCGGGCGTGGCGGCCTGGAGCTTTCACCTCGTTCGCCTGCGACAGGCCCGGGACGAATTCGCGCTCGTCCTCGGAGAGCGCAATCGCATCGCCCGGGATCTCCATGACACTTTGGCCCAGGGCTTCGCCGGCATCGGGTTTCAACTGGAAGCCGTCGCCGCGAAACTCCAGCAATCGCCCGCCCAAGCCCAACAACACCTCGAGGTCGCTCTAAACATGGTGCGGCACAGCCTGTCGGAAGCCCGACGCACGGTGATGAACCTGCGGTCGGCCGCTTTGGAGCAAGGCGACATTCTGAAAGCGCTGGGCGAGACAGCCCGCGAAGCCATTGGAGCCAAACCGGTCACCGTCGATCTGGAGCGGGTCGGCCCGGCCGCGCCGCTGCCGCCCGCCCTCGAAGAAAATCTTCTCCGGGTCGGGCAAGAGGCCATCACCAACGCGCTCCAACACTCGGGCGGCACCCGCATTCAGGTCCGCCTTTGTTACTCGCCCCGATCGGTCTGCCTGCGCATCCTCGATAACGGCACAGGCTTCGACCCGGCGCAGTCGGGGCCGAGCCGCGGTGCCCACTTCGGACTTCTTGGCATGCGGGAGCGGGCCAAGCAAGTGGCCGGAACCCTGAACATTCGGAGCAACCGCCAATCCGGAACCGAGATCTCGTTCGAAGCTCCGATTCTCGCCGCCTCATCCCTGCCGTGAACCGAATCCGCATTCTGATCGCCGACGACCACCTGGTGGTCCGGATGGGGCTGAAAAGCCTGATCGATTCCGAGCCCGACATGACCGTCGTCGCGGAAGCCTCCAACGGCGAGGAAGCCATCGAGCTTTTCCGGCAGCACTCCCCCGACATTGTATTGATGGATCTGCGCATGCCCAGGCTCGGCGGCGTGGAAGCCACCGTCGCGATCCGCCAGGAGTTCCCCGATGCGCGCATCGTGATCTTGACCACGTATGACGAAGACGAAAACATCTACCGTGCGCTTCACGCCGGCGCGCGCGCCTATCTGCTCAAAGACGTTCCGCGGAATGATTTCCTTTCCCACCTCCGTGCAGTTCATTCGGGTCATTACCCCATCCCGCCGATGATGGCGGAACGTCTGGCCCGGCGAATGCCTCAACCGGAACTCAGCTCACGCGAGCTCGAAGTGCTGAAACTGATCGTCAAGGGCCTTAGAGCCTGTTTTAAAATTGAAAAGGGTCCTGCGGCGAGGGATTTTGGCTGCGGCCAAGGCGGCGAGACCGGAGCATCCCCGCAGCGGGCTGTGACGGTCGAGCCAACGCTGGCCGCAGGCAAAAGACCCGCCGCCCGGAGGGTTTTCGCGGAAAAGGCCGCTGGGCTTCGTTGCTCCTCGGTCACAGACCGCTGGCGGGTATGCTCCCTTGTCGCGCCTCGCCCAGCGGCCTTTTCCGCGAAAACAGGACCCTTTTGAATTTTCAAACAGGCTCTGAGCAACAAAGAAATCGCCGCCTCTCTGTCGGTCACCGAGAGCACCGTCAAGAACCACGTCAATAACGTCCTCTCCAAGCTCAACGTGCGCGATCGCACCCAGGCCGCGACCACCGCCTTGCGCCGGGGAATCGCCACCTTGGAGTAACGGGTCGGGTCGGTGGAGGGGAGAACTCCGGTCGCGCCACGGGCCGACCTCGGTCTGCGTTGCTGACTTCAGTGGCGAAACCCGCGCGTTTGGGTGCAGGAGCCATCCCAACCAGCCATATTCATTTTGACACGCATGGAGTCCCGGCTTGAGCCGGTCGCCACGTGAAAACCGGCTCAAGCCGGGACTACATCCGTCGAACAGACAGTGTCCTGGGCCAAAATGAGAAGAGCTGCTCCCCACGGTTTCACCTCGCCCCCGTTCTGTTCGCCC
>CAYHFE010000252.1:0-10345 GCA_964355375.1 uncultured Verrucomicrobiota bacterium | reverse complement strand
CCTGATGCTCAAATCCGAGCTCAAGTCAGTTTGCGCGAGATCAGGAAGTCTGAGAATAGCCCAGCCAGCGGTGGAACCGGATGTTCTCAGGAATGTTCAGTTCCTGAGATCTGTGAGAACTGGCTCCGTCCAAAACCATGACGATGAATTCGTCGGGGTGCGCCTGACTGACTTGAGCGAGAAATTCATTCATCCGCTCGGTGTTCATCTTTGGGCAAATTTTCCAGTCCAATTCTCCCTGGAGCGGGCTCACCGCCCCGTAGACATAGACAAATTGCCGCTCGTAACCATTATCCACCTGCGGGCGTAACGGTGCCGGTGCCCACCAGCGCCGAATCCGGACCATCCGACCAAACCGCGCCTCGTCTTGAAACATGATGCGCACGGCTCGTGCTCCAACCGCTTCGGGCTTCAGTAAAGCCGCCAAAGCTTCCGGGAGTTTTTACTCCAGTCCTCTTGTATTTGGGGATCGTTCTTGGGATGACGGGTATCCGGCGCCACTTTCCGCCAGCCATGTCGCGCCAGAAAGCGATAGGCCACCGACGGCGCCACCGCCCGCGACATTAAAAGTCAGGACCCCTTTGTGACCCCTATATCGTCAATCTTTCTTTCGATGCGCGACTGGACTTGCGGGGGCAGCTTGAAGAATCGCGCGTCGAAATGTTGGTCGTAGATCTGAAGCGCCGCACTCACTGGCCGGCCATCGGGCAGCGAGTGCGGGTGTCTCCGCCCGCCGTCATGTCCCGTTCGGACTGTTGAATCTCAGCCTCGAACTCGTCGATAAACTCAAGTTGGTCTTCGAGGAATTCGTCCAGCCAGTCCCGGATCTGGGGCATCTCCGCCGGCGAGAGTTTCCGCAACTCAGACTCAAGGGCTTGAGCTGTGTTTATGTCCAAAGGATGGGGTTTTCTTGGCAGCGATTCAAGAGGTTGCTTTCCTGATTTATGCTTTGGCCCGGAGTTAGTGATGACCGTCTGCTTTCGAGAATCTCTTGCCTTGCTGATTTCCTATCGAAAAAAGAGCAACGCGCTCATTCGACCGTGGGGAAGTCCGGCTCGACGACGAGGTTGTCGAATTCGGCGCCGTGCCAGCCGCTGCCGAGGCCAACCATGCCGGTGGCGCCAGCGCGGTTGGTGACAGTGCCCACGGCTTGGTGATCGAACAGAACGGTGATGCGGTCGCCTCGGAAGCGGAGGCCGAGGCGATGCCATTCGCCGGGATGGAAATTCGCGCGCCCGGAACAGAGAGGGACTTTGGCGTTGCCGAGTTCCCAAGAGCCGGTATCGGCGAGCTTCAACCAGTAGGCTTCGGGAAGGGCGGCGGATTGCGGAATCTTCCCCACTCTCCCAAACAAGGAGACGAAACCTTCGCGCTCGAGGCGAACATCGACGCTCACGGCGTAGTCTTTCCAGGCGATGTCGCCGAGGAATGTTTCGGGGTGCGGATTGAGGTGGAGCGGCCACTCGATGCCTTTGCGGTCAATCACTTGGCGGAGGCTTCGCCCGGCGCCGGCTTTCTTGTTGGCAGTTTCGAACACACCGGCTTGGTCAGAGAAGTAGCGGGGCGTGGCCCCAGCGGCGTAACGGTCGAAGTCTTCCCGGTAGGGGAACGGGAACGGTTGAGCCGGCGGTGGCGCTCCGCCGCCGCGGCGCTGTCCGCGCGTGGTCGTGACGGAGTAAATGCTGCCGCCTTCGAGGCGCAGATCAACCTGGCCGTCGGCAGGCGCGGCGTCCGGTAATTGGACAAACTGGCGATCGGCATTGCTGCGCCAGACGGCGAGGGGCGCCGTGGACAAGTCTCCGGCGAGAGCGAGCCGCAGGTCTTGCGGAGCGGTCACATCCACGGTTTCGATGATGACGCTGTAATCTCGGCCGTTGGGGTGGCGCAGGGTGACGCAGCTACCGCCGCCCGGGAGCAGGCCGCAGCTTTCGCCGTCGAGGTAGGACCAGCCGGGCTCGGCAAATTGGGTGGTGTGAGCGGTGGCCCAGAGCGCGGGCTGGACCTGATAATGTCCGGACCACGGAGAGTTGGCGGTCATCACGCCGGAGCCCGGGAGCGGCAGGTTGTCGTAGTAAGCGGTGACGGGGCTCCAGATGATGGTTTTGGTCAAACGCCCCTCGATGTAATTTCGGTTGTAAAGTCTGGCCAGAGCGACGGCGCCTTCCCAGGTGCCTTTCCAGGGACCGTCTTCGTTGGCCCAGATCGGTTTGGCGAGGGCCTGGGCAGCGGGAGGGCTGCCGTGCTTGGGGTAATGGGTGCCGACGACGGCGATGGCTTGGGCCAGTTCGGGATCAGTGGCCATGATGTCCACGATGGACCAGGTGTTGATTTCGTCAGCGGCGACGATTTTCACGCGTTGCAGGCGGTGGGCGTTGAGGATCTGGCGGAGGAGTTTGATCCAGCCAGTGTCGTAACGCGTCTCGTTCCAGACGCCGGCGTAATGGATGTCGATGCCATGAATCTTCCGGGCGCCTTCGATGAAGCGGGCGATGAACTCCGCGTTGTCGCGGGAGTAGAAGTGTCCGTCGCCCATCCAAGCGGGGGCGCCCCACTGGAGACAGTCGAAGATCATGGCCGGGTGGCGGCGTTTTGCTTCGGTCATGAGCCACCACTCGTAACCGCGGCGAAAGTTGAGATCGCGCCGGGTGCGCTGATGGCTGGGCTCGGTGCCATCGGTGGAGTTGACGTCCCCGCCGATTTCCACTTTGAGATGCTGGAAACCGGCGCCATGTTTGGGCGAAAAAAGGAGATCCAGAATTTCGGAGCGCTGGGGTTCCGGGTAGTCGATGAGAAGTCGGGACGAAGCGCCGGCGCTGAGGGCGCCAAGACCTTCGAAGGTGCGGCCGAGTCGGCGGCCGTCCAGGTGCAGAGTGTGCGGCCGGTCGGTGGCTTCGAATTCGAGAACGGCAGCGCGCCACTCGGCCTCGAGCGTGACGGCGAGGCCGTCCCGGGTGAGTTGGGAACCGAGCAATGTGCCGCGGGGGCGGCCATCCGCGGTGACCCGGTAGCGCTGGTCGGGATTAAGGCCGCGCAACTTGAACGTGCGTTGAGCGGCTCCGAGCGGCAGGCGGTAGGCTAGCAGGACGCTGCGATGGCGGTCGGGGCCAACATACTGTATCGCCATCCAGTTCGTCGGGCGATCATGGTCGGGTGGCGGCGTGAGATGGAATGTGTCGGCACCCCCCGTGATCACGGGCCGGATGCGTTTGTAGAGGGCGATGTTGTCGCGGGCGCGGGCCTGAAGGGCGTCCGACCACTCGAACACTTTGCTGGAGATGCCGAACTGGCCGTTCATGGGGACGCGGAAGAGGAAATCCCACCAGCCGGGCGGTTGGGTGAGATCCACCTGGCCGCCGTGATCTTCGCCGACCATCCAATGGTTGCAGACTTCGGGCGTGAACTCGAGCGTCGCGCCGTAGGCCAGTTGGAGCGAGGGAACGGGCAGCACTTCATCCGAAAGCCAGGTCGTGTGGGTGCGGCGGAGGAGTCCAAGGTCGAAACGCAGGCCGCCGCTGGAACAGTTTTCGATGATGAGATCGGGCCAGGCGGCGCGCAATTCGTCGAGCCATTGGTAGTAGCCCGCGATGTGGCGCCAGTGGGTGTCGCCGCGGCGGTCGGGCGCGTCGGAGTCAAAACGATCGCCGATGTCGATGTTGTAGTCGATCTTGACCCAGTCAAGGTGAGTGCGGCGAATGAAGCCATCGAGCACGCCGCGAGCCCATTGGCGGACCTCGGGTTTGGCGAAGTTGAGTTGATGGCGGGTCTGGTTCTGGATGGGTTGACCGTGGGACGTCAGGAGCCAGTCGGGGTGATCCCGGGCGAGCCGGGAATCGAGGCCGGCATTTTCAATTTCGAACCAGAGGCCGAACTGGAGGCCGCGATCATGACAATGTTTCGCAAGCTCCTCGAGGCCGTTGGGGAACGCGACCGGGTCCACCTGCCAGTCGCCCACTTCACGGCTCCAGTCCTTCTTGTTGTACCAGCCGGCATCCAGGACGAAGACTTCCGCGCCGAGCGAAGCGGCGACGTCGGCGCAGCGCTTCATCTCCGTGACGGTCATTTTGCCGGGGAACGGGTACCAGGAATTGAACTGGACGAGCGGCGGGCGGTTGGTCTTCGCGCGCGGCAGGACGAACTGGCTCTGGTAACGGTGGAGACGGTTGACGGAGTCGTCGAGGTCGCCCTCGCTGACTGTGAACGCGACGGCGGGAAGGGTGAACGAAGCGCCGGGCGGCAGGACGAGTGGACCGCCGCCGTCGAAATGGAGGCCGAGTTCGACCGCGAGATCTTCCTCGGCAGCGGGGCGATGGCTCAGAGTGCGGTCGAAGCTCATGGACCAATTGCCGGACCAGGCGAGCTGAGCCGCGAAGCGAAGCCCGAGTCGTTCGTTGTGGAGAACGAACCAGGGCGAGTGCCCGTGGGTGGAGCGGCCTCGGCGGCTGCCGAACTCGCGTCGCCCAGCGGTGAGTTGTTCGGTGGCGACCTGTCGTTCGCGGCCCCAGCCGCCCTGGAGGTAAGTGAGATCGTAGGATCCCGGCGGCAGGCGCCAGGCGAGGGAAGGGATGGCTTCCACCGTAAGCGGGGCAGCCCCTGTGTTGGTGATGGTGATCTCGCGGGTAAAAACACCGGTATCGGCCCAGGCGGACAGCAGGATTCGAAGGGCGAGGGGCTGGGATTGGTGTTGGAAATGCAGAGCGAGGCGGCGGACGTGGTTGCTGGCGGGGAGTTCCTCGTGGTGGACGAGTTTGAGGTCAGGGGGACCGAAATCGGCGCCTGCCACGCGCCCGCGGAGGTCGGAGAAGCCGGGATGGGCAGGGCGCCAGGTGCCGCCTTGGGTGACGGGCCACGCGGGTTGGCCAGCGGGTCCGAAGTATTCGAGCCACGCGGTGTTCTGGTCGAGGCGGAGGCGGTATTCGTTGTCGCCGGTGGCCAAGGCGAGACTCGTGGTTGGGGCGGTCGGCGCGGCGAGGGAGCGGAGCGGAGTTCCGAGGCTGAGGGCGAGGATCAGAAGGCTGGCAGATGGGGAGTGCATGGCGGGAAGGGTTGAGCAAAGGGCGGCATCAGCGCAGCCCGAGCTGTTGCATGGTTGGAGGGTTGAATCGGTAGATTGAGAGACATGGCCTCGCCTCAGCAGCCAGAGGCTCCAGCGAATCAAGTTGGACGGTGATGCTCATGCTGTTTCATTGGCCGAGGGAGTCAGGAGCGGATCCCGAAAGCTTGCGGGACTCATTTGCACGGAAGCGTCACCGGCCTTTGTCTTCCGTGCCTGAACCAACATGCCACAACCCGCGACGGCCGGTCAATTCGGGGTTCGCCTGACGCAGCAGTTTTCATTTTGACTCAGGACACTGTCCGTTCCACGCATGTAGTCCCGGCTTCAGCCGGTTTTCACGTGGCAACCGGCTGAAGCCGGGACTACATACTTGTCAAGATGAGAACTGCTGCACCTGGCGGTAGTTTCTTATGGAATTCTCACGGCTGAGCGTCGCGGCTAGGCTCCTGCTCGACCTCCATCCGGTCAGCGAGAGTCCGGCGCGGTCGGAGCCTTGAGATCGATTAAGTCAACAAATTTTCAAATTGTTGTAGAAGGCATTCTCGACTCGAGCTAGAGTCGGCCTCGGTTCCAGCCAAGAACAGCGGCTGTTGGCAGCTATGAATGGCAACTCGGGTGTGTTCTGCGTGGGCATTGCTTCGGTCGGTGGGTTCGCAGTTTTGATGGTCCAATCACCGGACCTGTAGCTCTCCGCCTCAGACACCACCTCAACTCGGATGGATCGGCTCATGATCAAACTTCCCAAAATCGATAACGTGGCGGGTGAGTGCTGGGGTGGCTTGGCGGCCATGCTCGTCGCCCTGCCTTCGGCCATCGCCTTCGGGGTCACAATCAATTCCGGGCTCGGAGCGGGGTATGTTGCGCAAGGCGCGATGGCGGGCATCATGGGCGCCATTGCCCTCGGATTGCTCGCCCCGCTCTTTGGCGGAGCGCCGCGTCTGATCACCGCGCCATGCGCGCCGGCGGCGGCCGTAATGGGAGCTTTGGCGGCTGAATTGATTGCCGGAACGCGGGGCGGCTCCGCGCCGGTTTCAGCGACTCAGGCCATGCTCCTGATGAGCCTGGTCGGCCTCATTTCCGGCGGCTTGCAGTTCCTTTACGGATCCATCGGCGGCGGGCGCCTCATCAAGTACATTCCGTATCCCGTGGTCTCAGGCTACCTCAGCGGCGTCGGCGTCAAGATTTTCATCAGCCAGGTTCCCAACTTCTTTGGCGTCGCGAAGGATCATGTCTGGGAGGGGCTCATCTCGCCCGCGCTTTGGAATTGGCAAAACGTCGCCGTGGGCGGAGTAACGATACTCGGCATGGTGCTCGGGCCGAAGCTGACCAAGGCGGTGCCGGGGGCCATCATCGGGCTGGCCAGCGGCATCCTCTGCTATTTCGGGCTGGGCCAGGCTTATCCGCTGATGATGGAATTTCATCAGCAGAATAAGATGATCATTGGTCCCATCACCACCGAGGGCGGATCGGTCTGGGCCAGCTTCGTGGAACGTTGGTCGGCCATCGGCGGGCTGAAACTGGCGGATCTGCGAGGACTGCTCTTGCCGGCGCTCACGCTCTCCGTGTTGCTCTCGATTGACACGCTCAAGACGTGTGTGATCGTCGATGCCTTGACGCGGAGCCGCCACAACTCCAACCGCGAGTTGCTCGGGCAGGGCATTGGCAATATCGCCGCCGCCCTGGTGGGCGGAGTGCCGGGAGCGGGCACGATGGGCGCGACCCTGGTCAACATCAACAGCGGAGGAAAGACCAGACTGGCCGCCTTTCTCGAAGGAGTGTTCGTGCTGGCGGCATTTCTGCTCTTCAGCAAGCTCATCGGGTGGGTGCCGATCGCGGCCTTGGCGGGCATCCTCATCGTGGTCGCTTTCCGCATGTTTGACCGGAGCAGTTTTCATCTCCTGAAGCAGAAATCGACCGTCCTGGACTTCTGCGTCGTCGTCGCCGTCATCGTCGTGGCGGTGAGCAAAGGATTGATCGAGGCGTCGGGTGTGGGGGTCGCCCTGGCCATCATCCTCTTCTTGCGCGAGCAGATCCGCGGTTCGGTCATTCGGCGCAAGATTTATGGCAACCAGATCTCGTCCAAACAACATCGGTTGCCCGCCGAGAAGAAAGTTCTGGAGGAATTCGGCGCCATGACCACGGTTTGCGAATTGCAGGGCAGCCTTTTCTTCGGCACGACCGATCAGTTGTTCACCGAGTTGGAGTCCGACCTGAAAATGAGCCGCTACGTCATTCTGGATATGCGGCGGGTGCAATCGGTGGACTTTACCGCGGCGCACATGCTGGAACAGATGGAAACCGTCCTGACCGACCGGGATGGCCATTTGATTTTCAGCAGCTTGCCCGCGAGCGTGCCGACCGGACAGAACCTGCAATCCTACTTCAATCAGGTCGGGCTCATCAAATCGACCCAGAACGTCAAGCTGTTCGACGAACTCGACGCCGCCCTGGAGTGGGCCGAAGACCGGATTTTGGAGGAGAACCGCATGCTTCGCAAAGGCCAGGAGGTGCCGCTCGAGCTGCCCGAGATTGAGCTGCTCGAGGAGTTCGAAACAGACCATATTCTGTCGGCCTTGAAGGAAGTGGTCAAAGAGCGATCCTACGCTCCGGGTCAGAACATCTTCAAACGCGGTGATCCCGGCGACGAATTGTTCCTGATCCGGCGCGGCATTGTCCGCATCCTTCTGCCGCTGGATAACAGCCGTTACCACAACCTGGCCACGTTTGCCCGCGGGAACTTTTTTGGCGATATGGCGTTTCTGGAACGGAGCAATCGATCGGCGGATGCCGTCGCCTCCACCCAAACCGATTTGTTCGTCATTTCCCGAAAGGATTTCGACGCGGCTTCCGTCCGAACTCCGTTGCTCGGCGTCAAAATCTTTGCCCGCCTGGCGCGGACCTTGGCGATCCGGCTCCGGCATACGGACAGCGAGCTGCGCGCCTGCCAGGAGTCGTGAACGCGGGCGGGGCTCGCGGTCCTTTCGCGGGACGATCCGTTTTATGCCAACCATGATCCAACGCCCTCTTGCCCTCGTGGCTCTCGTTCTCTCGCTCGGCGCGGCCCTCGGGAACGCGGCCGAAGCCGGGAAGCCGAAGTTGACCATTCCGTCGGCGCCGGAAATCCTCGCCCGACTCAAACCAGGTCATCCGCGTCTCCTGGCGGGTGCCGCCGAATTCGATCGGCTCAAAGAGCGGGTGCGAAATCATCCCACCCTCCAGCCCTGGGCCGAACGGTTGCGGGACCGGGCTCGGCGCATTCTGACCGACGCCCCATCCCGCTACGAGATCCCCGATGGCCTGCGCTTGCTCAGCACCAGCCGGCGGGTCTTGGATCGAGTTCAGACCTTGGCCTTGCTCTATCGGTTGGATGGCGACCCCCGTTACATTGAACGGGCGTGGCGGGAGCTGGATGCCGCGGCCCATTTTCCGGACTGGAACCCGAGACATTTCCTGGACACGGCGGAAATGACGCTGGCCTTCGCCATCGGCTACGACTGGCTGTTCGATGTCTGGACGGCCGAACAACGGTCCGGGCTTCGCCAGGCCCTGGTTGAGAAAGGGCTCAAACCGGCTCAAACCTCCTACCGCGGCGCCTCCACCTACGGCTGGTGGGTCAAGGCCCGGCACAATTGGAATCAAGTTTGCAACGGCGGCATCGGGATGGGTGCTCTGGCGCTGGCCGACGAAGAACCCGCCCTCGCCGGCGAGATCCTCGAGGCGGCGCTGCAATCGCTGCCCTTGCCCATGGCCGAGTTCGCCCCCGACGGCGCGTGGAACGAAGGTCCTGGTTATTGGAACTACGCGACCGCCTACAATGTCATTTTTCTGGCCGGATTGGAGTCCGCGCTCGGAACGGATTTCGGACTCTCGGGCATGCCGGCGTTCGCGGACACCGGTTTGTTCCCGATTTACCTGACCGGTCCGCTCGATCGCACGTTCAACTACGCCGACGGCGGCGACGGAACGATTCGCGCTCCGCAGATGTTCTGGCTGGCGCGGAAGTTCGATCGTCCGGCCTACGCCCGGTATCAGAAACCCATCGCGCTGCCCGGAGCCCTCGATCTGCTTTGGCACGATCCGCGATTCGATGCGGCCCCCGCGAACGACTTGCCGCTGGACAAGTATTTTCGAGGGAGCGAGGTGGCAACATTTCGGAGCGCTTGGGGAGATCGGAACGCGCTCTTTGTCGGCTTCAAAGCCGGCGACAACAAAGCCAACCACAGCAATCTGGATCTCGGCAGTTTTGTGCTCGACGCCTTGGGAGTGCGTTGGGCGGTGGATCTGGGGGCGGACAATTACAATCTGCCCGGGTATTTTGGCAAGCAACGCTGGACCTATTATCGCATGCGCGCCGAGGGGCACAACACGTTCGTCGTCCAGCCTGACACCGGACCGGATCAGGATCCGGCAGCGGCGGCGCCGATCATTCGTTTTGTCTCCCAGCCGGCGCGGGCGTTTGCCATCGCGGATCTGACCCCCGCCTATGCGAAGCAGGCGCGACAAGCTCGACGCGGCCTCGCCATTCTCCAACGAAAGCAGGTCTTGGTGCAGGACGAACTGCAGACCGATTCGGCCGACGTTTGGTGGTTCATGCACACACCAGGGCAGGTGAAAATCAGCGACGGCGGCTTGACGGCCACGTTGAGCTTGGGAAACTCGCGACTCTGGGCGCGGCTGCTCGCCCCAGCCTCGGCCCAGTTCTCAGTCATGGAAGCCCAGCCGTTGCCCACATCACCCCATCCGGAGACGCAGGGGCAGAACACCGCGGTTCGGAAACTGGCCGTCCACCTGAGCGCCGCCACCGATCTTCGATTGGCCATCCTCCTGGTGCCGCTGCGCGAGGGCGAGATGCCGCCAACCAAACTGCCCGAGATCGTCCCGCTTGCGGAGTGGTGAGTTCGCGAGGGAGATGGCTCTGTCAAACCTCGACGCCAATTGGGGCACGGGTTGGGACCACGAACCACCCTTCCTCTGGAGGAGACGACGGCAGGAGACTCTGAAGGTTGGCCCGAAATAGTAAGTCTCGTAACCTCATCTCCTACCAGGTTCATGGGTAGCGGACACCTCCAAAAATTGGACGTGAATCGAGGCCATGAACCAAACGGTGCCCGATGCGTCGCGCCAGCGTCTTGGAGTGCGCCGGCCCTCCGGCGCTTTTGGCGAGTGCCCCGAAAGCGGCAGAGGGCTGCCGCACTCCAAGACCTGGCGGAATTCTCCGGCCCTCCTCTCGAACATCGATGCGCCCGGTTAACAAACGGTTCATGGAAAGGGAAAACCTCCAACGATTGGACG